>DASYOD010000068.1:0-18718 GCA_036008085.1 Terriglobales bacterium | reverse complement strand
TGCCTTCACTATTGTCTACCACTATTTGTTCCCGCAATTAACCATGGGCTTGGCACTGCTCATTGTGGTGCTCAAGACAATCGCGATTCGTCACAACGATGAGCGCTACAACCAGGCTGCGCGCTTCTGGGGCAAGATATTTGCCATCAACTTTCTGCTTGGAGTCGTAACTGGCATTCCCATGGAATTTCAGTTTGGCACTAACTGGTCGCAGTTCGCACGAACGACCGGCGGCGTCATTGGTCAGCCCCTGGCAATGGAAGGCGTCTTTTCTTTTTTTCTGGAGTCAGCATTTCTTGGCCTATTTCTTTTTGGCGAAAAGCGGCTTTCGGCGTGGAAACATTGGGGCGCGGCGTTTCTGGTTTTCGTTGGGTCATGGATTTCCGGCTTTTTTATTATCGTCACCAATGCGTGGATGCAGCATCCCGTGGCCTATGCGATTTTGCCCAACGGCGTTTATGAAGTCACCAGCTTCTGGGGGCTTCTCACCAATCCGTGGGCCTTGCTGCAGTACGCGCACAACATGTCCGGAGCTGTGATTACCGGCGCTTTTGTCATGTGCTCATTGGGTGCGCTTTACGTATTGGAAAATCGATTCGCTGAACACGGCCAGATTTTTTTGCGGGTCGGCGTCGTGGCCGGAGTGATCGCCTGCGTAGCACAAATTTTCCCGACCGGCGACCTGCATGGTCGCTATATGGCGGAGCACCAACCTGCCGCCATCGCTGCCATGGAAGGCCTGTTCAGCACCCAGAAGGGCGCGCCCATTGTGCTCATCGGGCAGCCCGACGAAGAGCACCAGACGATTGATAATCCAATCGCGGTTAATGATGTATTGAGTTTCCTGATCTACGGGACTACAAAAGCCGAAGTTAAGGGGCTCAATGAGTTTCCCCGCGATCAATGGCCCGAACCTTTGCCACTGTTGTTCTACAGTTATCACATCATGGCTGGATTAGGCACCTATTTTGCATTCATCATGGTGGTTGCGGCGTTTCTGTTGTGGCGTGGCAAGTTGTTTCAGAACCGCTGGGTATTGTGGGCGCTGCTGCTCAGTTTTCCGTTTCCATACATTGCCAATACGGCGGGATGGATGACTGCAGAACTCGGAAGGCAGCCGTGGGTGGTCTACGGATTGATTCGCACCTCGGCCGGTTACTCGAAATACGTCGGCCCCGGCAATAGCCTGTTCACCCTGCTTGGATTCATGGGTCTCTACACAGTGCTTTCGATACTTTTCATTGTGCTGGTATATCGCATCATTCATAAAGGTCCGGCTGTCGGCCCGTTGGAGCCGGCGTCACATATGGTAGCGCCTGCGTAAAGGAATAAAGATGGGATTCATCTGGTTTTGGATAGTCGCGATCATGCTGGTCGCTTACGTCGTGCTCGACGGCTTTGATCTGGGGGTTGGAATTCTGCATCCATTCCTGGCACGCAGCGAGCAAGAGCGCCAGCTTATGCTGCGAAGCATCGGCCCGGTCTGGGATGGCAATGAAGTCTGGCTTCTGGCCGGCGGCGGCACGCTCTACTTTGCATTCCCTCTTCTTTATGCATCGGCATTTAGCGGATTCTATCTGGCGTTGATGATCGTTCTATGGCTGCTGATTATGCGCGGTGCCAGTATCGAACTGCGGATGCAAATCGACATGGGACTGTGGAAAGCATTCTTCGACGGATTATTCTTTTTCTCGAGCGCGGTACTGGCAATTTTTTACGGAGCGGCGCTGGCGAACGTAGTGCGCGGCGTCCCGCTACATGCGGATAGTTATTTCTTTCTGCCGCTTTGGACCGACTGGCGTGTCGGCCCGTACCCCGGAATTTTGGATTGGTATACCGTCATCGGCGGCGTTGTTGCTTTTGTCGCCCTGGCCGAGCATGGAGCTCTATACGTTGCTGTCAAAACCGAAGCTGATTTGCAAGCCCGCGCTCGAATGTTCGCCACGCGTTTGTGGGCTGCGCTCATTGTCGTAACTCTGCTGAGCTTGCCCGGAACTATGATTGCCCGACCCGATACGTTGACAAATTATAAAGCGTATCCGATTGCGTTTGCGGTTCCAGTTCTAGTTCTGATCTCTCTGTTTGGCATTTTGCTGTTTTCCCGGAAGGGAGACGATCGCAAGGCCTTCGCCTGCTCTTGCGTTTATCTGACGGTGATGATGGTTGGCGCAGCTGTTGGACTTTATCCGCGACTGTTACCGGCTACTACTGGCTCAGAGTACGACATTACTGTCGCCAAAGCTTTGTCGGGACCGCACGCGCTTCATGTGGGACTGATCTGGTGGGCATTTGGAATGTGCCTGGCGCTGCTCTATTTCATCATCGTGTACCGCATGTTTCGCGGAAAGGTCTCGCTCGATGGCGGCTACGGCCACTAAGGCGCAGGCCGCAATCCGAAGCCCTCGAATCATTCCCGCCGATCTACGGTTGTGTACTCACCGGCCGGGTTGGTAGTAGAGCGCGAGGATAAATATGGTTCCGACCAACGCCGCAATGACGAAGCTAAGAACCAGCCATTGCCGAGTTCCCAGAGGCAGCGTTCGCCGACGCCGCCTGTGAGTGAATGATGGGTTGTGCTTGCGCTTGTGCGCGAACAATACTTGACGGATGAACGAATACATTACAGTTAAAATTCCGTGATCCCGTGCTCAGAACTGCTCAGGGCTGAGCTCCGACCTCAAAGTTCAGCGTAGCGAGCGCAAGCCTGTACTGGTACTGTGCACCGACATACCCGATGGCGGCATCTGTCTGTTGCAACTGTCCCTGGCTCAGTTCGACGATGGAGCCCAATCCCAACTGATAACGGCTTTGCGCGAGACTAAGGCTCAGGTCGGCTTCCTTGGCCAGTTCGGCAGCGACACCGACCCGTTGGAATGCTGTGTTTGCGGACAACCAGGCAGTGCGCACATCACGAACGACCGTGTCGCGCAAGTCACGGGCATTTTCGGCAGCCGCTTTGGCATTGAAACTTGCTTCCGAAGCCTGCGCAGTGAACAGGAACCCGTTGAAGATCGGAATATTCATATTGACCCCAATCGACCCAAACCAACTGGAAACGAAATAGTTGGGAAAGCACCCGTCGACACAGTCGGGACGAACGGGAGTCACACCTGCAACGCCAAGTGCGCTGATCGAAGGCAAAAGCAGGTCGTGTTGAGCGCGGCGGAATTTTTCCGCTGCCATTTGGTTATAAGTGAGCGCCTGCAGATCAGGGCGTTGCTTGAGGGCGAGATCGGTGAGCACGTCGATA
This sequence comes from Terriglobales bacterium, assembly GCA_036008085.1. GTDB lineage: Bacteria > Acidobacteriota > Terriglobia > Terriglobales > Acidobacteriaceae > JABDBE01. The sequence goes on along the minus strand of DASYOD010000068.1, from coordinate 15,468 downwards.
TCCGGCGGAGGAGCGGGCAATTGCGTATTTTCTTCCACCAATTCGTAGCGGATCTGCTTGTCGAAACCAAGAACCGCAGTCAGCGCGGCGATGCTGGAGTCAACATTGTTCTGCGCGTCGAGCTCCAGCAGTTTGGCTTGCGACAGATTGACCTGGGCGAATGACAAGTCCAGAGTTGACCGCAACTTGTTCTTCGCGAGTTCGTCGACCTGACTTTCGACCTGTTGTCGGGTGCTGACGGTTTGCAGAGCGACTTTAAGCAAAGCCTGGGCCTGGAGCGCGTTATAAAAGGCCTGATCGGTGGCTAGAACTATGTCTTCCGTAGTCGCCAGGGCGCTGGCATTTTGCGCCTTCTCGCGAAGCTTTGAGGACGAAACCAGGTTCGTGGTGCGCCCGAAATCCGTGATCAGCTGAGAGAAAACCACGCCAGCGCCGGCATGGTCCAGCAGACGCGGTGCATTGAGTGCGCCTATGCCGATGCGGCTGCCCTCGTTTGCCAAAGCCGAAGTGATCTCCCCGTTAAAAGTTGGCAATTCGGCCGACCTGGTTTCCCGATAAACCTGGTGCTGCGCTAAAGCGAGCAGGCGTCCAACACTGATGCGAGGGTTATTCTTGATGGCCAACTGTTCGGCTTCGGTGCGAGTCAGGCGCATCACACCGGGGGGGACTGGACCGGACGGTGCTCCCGTCTGACCGGGCGTGCTAGACGAAGCCATCCCACTCTGGCCGGGAAACGTAGCGGACAAGGTCAAGGCCGTTCCCGGCATTGGCGTCGGGCGCACGATTTGCGGGCCTGGAGCAGGTGGAAGCTCCTTATTCGGTGAGATCGCAGCCGATGCCTGCGCGTGTGAACGCAACGGCACCAGCAACTCTGTGAGCGCCAGCATGACGAATAAAATTGCACATTGTTTGGCCTTCATCAGACAAGCCTTCCAGATATTGAAAATCGAAATTTCCTTCGCCCTTCTAACGCGCTTGGCGCGACGCCGATGCGCCGGGTCAGTTTGGTTATTGGTTCAAACTGCGTCATTGGGAAGCTTCGGCGTGGAGCGTCATGCCGGCCATGAGTTGGATCTGCAATCCCGACGCAAAGCTTGGCTGTCATATTCCACGTTTTAGATCATTCTGCGGGCTCCCCTGGCACAGCCTGTGCCGTCTGCGGCTTACGTCTGCCGTAAACCAGCAAGTACGCCGCCGGCACGATAAATATGGTCAAAAGAACCGACGAAGTGAGCCCGCCGATAATGGCGCGGGCCATGGGCGTATATTGTTCAGCTCCAGTTCCCAGTTTGAGAGCCATCGGAATCATGCCGATAATAGTCGCGAGCGACGTCATCAAAATCGGGCGCAGACGCACGCGGCACGCAGTAATAACCGCGTCCTCCGCTGATAAACCTTGCTTCTCTAAATTGTGAGCAAAGTCGACAATCAGAATGCTGTTCGAATCAGCGATGCCCACCAGCATGAGCACTCCCATCAACGACATAACATTCAACGTGCTATGGGTGAGCGGAAGAATCAGCAGCACACCGACGAATCCCATCGGGATCGCCAACATGATCAGAAACGGATCGATGAAGGATTTAAATTGCGCCGTCAGGATCAGAAATAGCAGCAGGAAAGAAATCAAAAAGCCTAGCGCAAAGCTTTTGAACGACGCTTCCATGCCTTGCACCATGCCCCGCAAATTAACGCGCACGTTTCCCGGGATACGAGTCTTCGCAATAATGTCGCGGATAGAACTGGTAACGCGCCCTAAATCCTCTCCGGTTGGCGTGACGTACACGTCCATGGCGCGCTGAATCTGATAGTGGTCGACCTCGGTCGGCGTCTGAACCTGTTTCACGTTTACAACATTGTTGAGCACCGTAATCGGCCGGCCCTGGCCGCCGCAAGCCCACGATGGTGGCGGGCCTCCGGGCCTCGCGGGGCCGGTTGGACCACAACTCAATCCTCCTAAGTCATTCGGGTCGCGCAAAGGAATTTGCCCAAGCTCAGCCATGTTGTGAATGGCAGGTTGTCCGTGTTCGAAGAACTGCACTGTCAGGTAATAATCGTTGCCGCTCTTGCGATCGACCCAGTAGTTGGGCGCAATCATATAGTTGGAATTGAGCGCAGTGATCACATTGTCCACGACGTCTTTTTGTGTGAGGTGCAGTTCGCCCGCATGGACTCGGTCTACGTCGAGGCGCAGCGTGGGGTAATTCATGTCCTGCGGAATGTAGACCTGGCCGACTCCTGGCACTTGCCGGATTTGTGTGGCCAGGTTCTGCGCAATACCGTAAATCTGCGGCAAATCAGGACTGCTCACTTGCACGTCGATAGGGGCGGGCATGCCGGCATTTAGAATCGCATCCACCATCGATCCACTTGAGAAGAATGTCCGAATATCGGGAAACTGTTTTGTCATCTGACGCTGAACCCGGTCCATGTAATCGAAACTGCTCAGCCGATGCGGTTCGTTCAACTGCACCTGGACGGTCGCTGTATAGGCGCCAGCGTTGCTCGTATACAGTGCGGAGAAATCAGGAACCACGCCAATATTGGACACAATCAGCTTGAGGTCCTTAGGTTCGACTTCGTGCCGAATTAGATCTTCAACTTTGGCGATGTACTGGTCAGTTACTTCAATACGCGTCCCGGTGGGAACTTTGAGATTAATACTGAACTGGCCAGCATCAGTTTTCGGAAAAAGCGCCAAGCCGAGCAGAGGATAAATTGCCAGGCTGACAAGAAACACCGCGCTCAAAGCCAGCACAGTAAGACCTGGGCGTACCAGCGCCCGCCTGACGCTGCGCTCGTAGAAATCCAGAATCTTGTTGAACATCCGGTTGAAGCGAGCGTTGAACCTATCCATCCAGGAATGACCAACCGCCTTCGGTGCCTCAATCTCGTAGCCTTTATGCTCATGCTCGGCCGCGTGTGGCATAGCTTTCAAAAATCGTGAGCAGAACAGCGGGATCACGGTCATGGCCACCACAAACGACGCGAGCAGCGAAAGACAGAACGCCAGAGCTAGAGCGGAAAAAAGAAACTTCGAAACGCCGTAAAGAAAAACCACAGGAAAGAAATCGACAACGTCCACCAAAGTAGCCGCGAGTACAGCGAGATTCACTTCCGTTCCGCCAACTTCGGCGGCGACCATGGGAGCGGCTCCCATTTCCAGATGCCGATAAATATTCTCCAGTGAGATAACCGAGTTGTCGATTACGCGCGAAAAGGCCAGCGCCATCCCGCCCAGGATCATCGTGTTGACCGTGCCTCCCATCAAAGCCAGCACAACGAACGCCGCCAGCGCAGATAAAGGAATGGAAAGGAGCACAGCCGACGTAGCCCGAAAGCTTCCCAGAAAAATCAGGATCATCAGGCTGGTAAGAATCAGGCCCAGAAATCCCTCGTGCAGCACGGTGTCAATTGCCTCTTTCACGTACACCGACTGGTCGAACACGATGCTGGTGGCCATCTGCTTGGGAATGTCGTACAGGTGCCTCGTGAGCGCTCGGAGACCATTGACTACGGCGATAGTATTGGTGTCGCCGCCCTGCTTCATAATCGGGATATAGACCGATTTTTGCCCGTCAATTCGTACGATGTTGGTTTGAATCTGGTGGGAGTCTTCCGCTTTGCCCACGTCGTTTACCGTGACCCAGGAGTTTCCTTTTACCTTGATCGGAAGCTCGCCGAGTTCATTCATGTTGTCGACCAGGCTGTTCGAATAAACGAAATAATCGAACGGACCCATCTTCACGTCGCCCGCGGGAAGAATGAGATTGGAGTCATTCACCGCGCTGACCACATCCATCGGGCTTAATTGGCGCGACAATAATTTGTAAGGATCAACGTAGACCATGATCTGGCGGTAAGTTCCGCCAAACACGCCGGGGATTTCAGCGCCGGGCACGCCCGCAATCTGGTTGCGAATCTGAAACTGCGCATAATCGTGAAGCTGAGTTTCGTTGAGACCCTCGCCTTTTACCGTGACCAGCGCCACTGGCAAACTGGAGGCGTCGAATTTCAACACCACCGGCGGCAGCGTTCCCGGCGGCAACCGCTTTAAGTCTGCAAGGGCCAGGTTAGACAATTCAGTTACATCGGCGTCGGGACTCGTGCCCGGCTGAAAGTAAACGCGGATGATACTGACGCCCAACAGCGAACGTGACTCCATGTGATCGACACCGCCAGCCAGCGTAAAGAACCGTTCCAGCGGATCTGTGATGTCTGTCTCGATGTCTTGTGGTGGCATGCCGGAATAGAAAGTAGCGACCACGACTTCCGGCAGGTTGATGGGCGGAAATAAGTCCACCGGCATGCGTGCGATGCTGGTTACACCAATGACCAGCAACACCAGGCAGATCACGATAATGAAGTACGGATTACGAATCGAAAATCCTGGCATAAACCTTTCCAAACTAGCTGCTATTGCGTGTTCTGCTCCTGGTATTGCAGCACCGTCATCGGTTGGGGACGGACTTTCTGGCCGGCTTTCAATCCGCTGCGGTCGCTAACCACGATTTGTTCCCCGGAGTTTAGTCCGGAAATAATTTCCGCATCGCTTGCCGTTTCCAGCCCCACCTGTACCGGGCGGTCTGCCAGCACCCCATTCGCATTCACCACTAACACCGTGGTCTTCTTTCCTTCGTGATTGATAGCCTGTACGGGGACAGTCGGAACATCATTTTTCTGATCGAGTGCTACATCAGCCTCGGCGTAAAGACCGGGCATTAGTACGCGTTCAGGATTCGGCACATCCACTTCGGTGTGCATGGTGCGCGTGTCTTCGCGCACATCCACGGAGAAGCGCGCTACCTTTCCGGGAAACGTACGGTTCAGCGATGGCACGCGAACGTCTACTTGATCGCCCACGCGTATGTAACGGACGTAGGATTCTGGAACTGGAATAACCAGTCGGAAAAGATCGTCCTGAGACAGTCTTACGATCGGCATCGCCTGCGTGCTCGAACTCGTACCGGCCTGCACCAATGTGCCCAGGTTCGCGTAACGCTCGGTCACTACTCCGGAGAATGGTGCGGTGATTTTCGCATAGTCGTAAAGTGACTGGTCGTGAATCAGTTTGGCTTTGGCCGCTCCCAGTTGGCTCTCCGCTGCATCCAGTGCGGCCTTTCCAGCATCCACTTGCGAAGCCGCGGCCAGATCTTTGCCCTGCGCATCATCCACTTCCTGCTGCGCCACGATGCCCGGCTGGGTCTGGAAGACTCCGTTCAATCGCGTGTATTGAAGATGAAGCGCGTTATATTGCGCGTTGTAGCGTTTCAGTTCGTTGTCGGCGCGGCCGACCTGATTCTTTGCGTTCTTGATCTCGGCTTCATCTTCCTGCAGTTGTGCCTGCAGTTCGGGAATCTCAAGCGTCGCCATTACCTGGCCCGTCTTCACGTGAGTTCCATAATCAACATTCAGCTTCTGTACGTAGCCTGATTCTTTCGCATAAACATCAATCTCCTGGAAAGGCACCAGCTCCGACGACAAAGTAATTTGCCGGCTCAATGTCTTTTTCGCTACACGCGTGACGCCTACGGTAACAGTCTGCTCCGCATCGGCCTCAACGTTCCCATTGCGTCCGCCGTTGCACGACGACAGTCCGAGGGCCAACACAATGGAAAGTCCCAGTGCAGCGTAACCAGCGCGAGAGATCGATAACCTGCGATTTGCCAATGTAGGCGAGTACTTCCACGCCTGCGTCGCTTTCCAGTTGACGTTTATATTCAATGAGAGTCTCCCTACGTCAAATCCTTGAGAACCTGCCGCAGCTTGTCTACCGAGAATTCCGGCGAGCGGCAGAATTCAATGACCCTTCGCTCGGCCTCCTGCAACTTGGCTGCAGCCGGCGGGATTTCTGATGCAATCTCCTTGGGAACGGTCAATACACCGTGCCGGTCTCCATGCAACAGATCACCCGGATGCACTTCCAGGCCTCCAACTTTGACCATGGATCCGAAATCGAAGATGTGGGCGTAAGCGTGGGATACGGCGATATTCCCCGCAAACAGCTGTAGTCCAGTGTCTTTTATGCGAGGTAATTCCCGTACTGCGCCATCGGTCACATACCCCACGCAACCGAGTGCCTTAAGAATCGCAGCCTGCATACCTCCGATAAAAGCTCCTAACCCCGGAGGCTTGTCCAGGTCTTCCAATACCACGACTCGCGGCGCCGGGACCTGCAGAATGCTCTTCCACCAGTCCGTGCGATCGGAATAAATTCGGCCTGCGATTGGAGGTTCGCCAGTGCGCAGTTGAGCTGTGGCTGCGTAGCCAACCATCGGAGGAAAGTCTTCGAACATGCAACGCACACGCGAGTCGGCAAAACCCGCGTTGCGCAGCCTGACGTCGAAGGTTTCAATCGCGTTTGAAACCGTGCAGGTGTCTAACCCCCGCAGAGCGTCCAGCTCCGCGGTGGATACAGGCTCGAGAGCCATGCGAATCCTTTCTACAAATTATTGACTATTTTTTGCCCTGTCGGGATTACTCGATTCGCTAATGCGGGCATCAACAGATTTGCTTATACTGCCCGAGCGCGAAGATCTGTCCATTACGACGAATCCCGCCCTAACTGACAAGCAAACAGAAAAATATGAATTAAACGAAGAATGAGAACGAAGGAGGGGGTCTATTGTAGAGGTTTTCACTGAAAACATGTTTCGGAAGTAAAGATCCAGCGGGAGCCAGACGGGTTTCGATAGTGACAGGCGCAATAAAGCTAAAAGCGGCGGATGGGGCCAACCACCGAGATGCGTCCTTGTTAAGGTGTTGCCGTTTGGGATCAAGCGGCCGATGGTCAACAGATTTAACGATCTGAGTATGCGATCTGGATGACGCCCAGAAACGAGTCGCTACGCTTACTGTCAATGAGCAGATAGCAATAACAATCAGTGCGCTTCGCCATCCGCGCGCATCAACCTTACGATGTGTAAGTGTCAGCGATCGCATTGAGCCGTTGTTCGCCACCCGCTTCCTCGGAATTATATAACATGGCCGCGCCGTAGCCGATGTTACCGCTGGGTGGCCTTATGAGTTCCATTCCGTTTGATACCGATAGTGGTTGTGTGGTTGTCTTCCCGCTGTTTGCGAAACCCAATCCGCAAACACTCTTGACCAATATGCCCAGCCTGACAAAGTCGTCTCGTTACCCGGAACCTGTTCAGTTTTGAACACTAAGCGACAGCGCTTCACGCGTAGAGTAGGTTTTTGAGGTTTCTCCGTGCTCGATTTAGAGTCATTCCGCGCGCTATGTAAAAGGGTTGCCGAAGAGAACGACGACCTAACCCTTGAAATCCTTAAAGAGAGAATGAGGGTTTTGCTTGCCGATCGAGAGAGTGGATCGGCTTACTACCCGAATGCTTTTGTGAATTAAAAGACTCTCGCTCTCGGGCGGTTTTAACCAGATCAGTTTCTCCCGCGAAACTTGATAATGTGCTGGCGATCGCGTTTAGAAGGCCTACCGGCGGGTAGCTCTTCGAATTGCCTCAGAGCCTTACGTTCCGCTGCGGCCTTTTGTCGCGACTCCTTGCTGGTTTCGGTTTCGCGGTAAAGTGTTTGCGCCACCGAAGCCGGACCGCGTATTTCGCTCAGCAGGAGAACCTCAACCTCGAACTCGCCCCCATCATTGGTCACTCGCAACATATCGCCAATCCGGACATCCCGCGCTGGCTTGGCCGGCTGCCCGTGGCATTGAATCCTTCCCAGGTCGCAGGCCCGGGCCGCCAAGGCTCGTGTTTTGAAGAACCTGGCAGCCCAAAGCCATTTGTCGATTCGTACCGAGGTCATTGCTCTATTTCTTTCCACATCGGGATTCAGGTCAGTAGCAATAAAATCGCTCCGGAGCGCATCCAATTACTTGAGGCGCTTACGGTTGAATGCCTACACTTACGTAACTGTCCGGGCGGTTACTTTTCGGATTGAGCCGGCACTTGCCTGTCATGTTCTAATAATAAAGGGGGAGTGAGCCATGCTTCGCAAAATAGGGTATGATCTCTTCGTGCGGCTGGTGAATCGAGCCACGGGCGCGGGTCTTGCATTGGTTCTGTTAATGTTGGGCTTTGTGGCTTTGGCGTTGACCACGACCGCCGGCGCCCAGGTAAATGGCATGCCTGCCTCCGTGACTTCGCCGGGGTTTGGCGGACGCCAAGTCAATGGCGTTGCGCCGAGCGTTACCTCTCTCGGACCGCGTGGCTACACTCCAGGTTCGCCGACTTGCTGCTTCCGAGGCACGACCCCTCCGAAAGGAGTCACAAGTTCACGTCCCAACCCAGACTTTAGACATCATGAACGCAACGGAAATCTGTCGTGGGGCGGGGTCTACGGAGTCCCATATTACGGTTACTACGATTCGGGAGCCGACGTAGCTAGCGATCCTACGGGCGACCAATACAATGGCGGCCCCACAATTTTTGACCGAAGAGGATCCGGAGCGCCTCCGCCTCCTTCGACGCCTTATCCTGCCCGCCCGAGTAGTTATCGCGCCCAGGCAGACCCCGCTGATCCGGCGCAATCTGACACCGCATCAGATTCCGATCAACCGCAAACCGTGCTGGTTTTCAAGGATGGCCATCAAGTCGAAATTGCAAATTATGCAATTGTAGGAAGCACGCTGTATGACTTGAGCTCCGGACATCGCCAGAAAATTGCGCTCTCGGATCTTGATCTCAGCGCTACGGCCAAGCAGAACGACGATCGCGGAATTGATTTCCAGGTTCCCTCGACCTCGCAGGCGAATTAGAGTATGTCCAAGCGGTTGCTAGTCGCGCTGATTTGCGCAGTGGTGATGGTTCTCATGCCGGATGCCATCGCGCAGCGCGGCGGCGGACGCTCTGGTTTCGGGCATGGCGTCAATGTTTCATTTGGTGGGCGGCCGTTTTCTCATTCATCCGGACGGGGCGCCATCTTCCTCGGTGATCCCTTCTACGCGGATTATCCCGTTGCGCCAGTCACAATTCCTCCGCAGTACGTCGTAACCCCGCCGACCACAACAATCGATGCTGCACCAGAACCAAAATCTGAACCGTTAATGATTGAGTTGCAGGGAAACCGGTATGTTCGGTTCGGAGGGACGCAGCAATCCGCTGAACGAGGAATGAATTCCGCGCCTGACTACGCTGACGCCCTGGCAAACTCTTCATCGGTTCCCCGTTCACCACAACACGAACTGCCCCCGACGGTGCTGATCTTTCGCGACGGCCATCGCGAACAAATTCCCGAATACGCAATCGTAGGAAGCACTCTCTACGCCTCAGGAAATTACTGGCAGAGCGGCCAGTGGACGAAAAACATTCAACTGTCCCAACTCGATATCCCAGCCACTATCCAAGCCAATCACGCGAGCGGCGTAAACTTCATGCTCCCGTCAGCTCCAAACGAAGTCGTCACCAGACCGTAGCGTTGGTCTTTCGAGTGTCATCTTCTCCACTCAGGGAAAACAATTAGCTACTTAATGGTGGGTTCCCTGGTTCTCGTTTCCTGGACTTTGTGCAGTTCAGGCGAGAATGGCACCCCGAGCCACTTCCCGTCACCATTTCACAGGCGCCTTTTTCTTGTGACTGAAGCTGCCTTGTAGGAAGGGAGTCGATCTCATAAGATTGGTGCCATGTCAGCCCTCACCGTCACGATCGGGCAGACGTTGGGACACTACCGCATCCTTGAGAAAATTGGAGCTGGAGGGATGGGTACGGTCTATCGTGCCCACGACGAGCGTTTGCATCGCGACGTCGCTTTCAAAATCTTGCCTCCGACTGGCCTGGCGAGTGATGCGGCCCGGAAACGTTTCCGTACCGAGGCGTTGGCCCTCTCTCGCCTGAACCATCCCAATATCGCCACAGTTTACGACTTCGACTTTGACGCCGGGGTTGATTTCCTGGTCATGGAGCTGGTAACCGGGATGACTCTGGCTTCGAAGCTCGCCCTTGGTGCTCTTTCAGAAGAAGAAGTTTTGCAGCTTGGCCAGCAGACTGCAGTGGCCCTCGAGCACGCTCACAGTTACGGAGTACTTCATCGCGATCTGAAACCCGGGAACCTGATCATTCGCATTGATGGTCAGCTCAAGGTGGTGGATTTCGGCCTTGCAAAACTTCTGACCATTGATGAATCCGCGCTCACCGAAACCCTGACGGTCGCACACAGCCTGGCCGGTACGGTTCCTTACATGGCGCCCGAACAACTGCGCGGCAAACGTCCCGACTGCCGAAGTGATCTTTATTCAGCCGGCGCGGTGCTCTACGAAATGGCTACCGGAAAGCATGCTTTTCCAGGAAAAGTGCTGACCGCCGTTTCGGAAGACATACTGCACACCACTCCGGTCTCCCCTCGCGAGTTGAATCCGAAAATTTCACCAGCCCTTGAATCGGTGATTTTGAAATGTTTGCGAAAGGAACCCGCGGACCGTTATCAGACAGCTCGAGAGTTGTCTGCCGACCTTCAACGGTTGCGAACAGGCAGCGCCGATATAAGTTCTGGGTGGAAGCCGTCCAAGGTTCCCGCCCGGTGGGTGCCCATCGCTTGGTTGATAACAATATTATTGGTCGCGGCAACTATTTCCTTTTTTGTAGTCCGTGCCAGGCAAGCTCGCGCGTCCGCCAACCGACAGATTCCCGGCATCACCTCTATGGCGGTGCTGCCGCTGGAAAATCTGTCGCATGATCCGGAGCAGGAGTACTTTGCCGATGGCATGACGGATGAGCTTACAACTGAGTTGGCCCACATCAGCGCGTTGCGGGTCGTCTCGCGAACTTCTGCCATGCGCTACAAGCGAACCAGGAAAACGTTGCCACAAATTGCCCGGGAGTTGAACATCGACGGTGTGATTGAGGGTTCGGTGTTGCGTTCAGACGGGTCGGTCCGCATCAACACCCAACTAGTGCAGGCGCAAGCGGACAAGCAACTGTGGGCGCACAGTTATCAACGCGAGTTGAAAGATGTTCTGCAGTTACAAGGCGCACTGGCGCACGACATCGCGGAGCAGATCAAGATTAACGTCACGCCGCAGGAACAACTGCGTTTAGCCGCCGTTCGAACCGTAGATCCGGGCGCCCATGAGGCCTATTTAAAAGGTCTTTACCACTGGAACAAAGGGACTGAGGAAAATTACCGAGACGCGAGAAATGACTTCGAGGAGGCCATCGCGCTTGATCCCAACTACGCTCCGGCTTACGCGGGATTAGCAGACTATTTTTGGGCCACGGACGAATTGCCTCCGCGCTCGGCAATGCCGCGGGCCAGCGAAAACGTTCTAAAAGCGCTGGCGCTCGACGACGGATTGGCCGACGCCCACAAAACATTCGCGATTATCAAATTTTATGGCGATTGGGATTGGGCAGGCGCAGAGAAAGAGTTCCAGCGCGCTCTGGCATTGAATCCAAGCTATTCCGAAGGCCATCGAATGTATTCCGTGTATCTGTCGACATTAGGGCGGGGGGAGGATGCTTTCGGCGAGATACAAATCGCCCAGCGTCTGGATCCTCTCTCTCTTGCAACCAGCGTGACCGCCGGATGGGCGTCTTATTACGCGCGTCAATATGACCGCGCCCTGCAACAATGTCGAGCCGTACTTGAACTGGATTCCAATTGGAGTTCGGCCCACGAGTGTCTTGGCGATGCTTACACCGCGAAGGGGAACTTCGCGCAGGCGATCGCAGAGTGCCAAAAGGCGGTAGTAGGTTCGGGTCATGATCCGGTGCGTCTTGCGGGATTGGGACGCATTTACGCGTTGGCGGGAAAGAAAGCAGATGCTCGCAAGATCCTTGCCCAGATGGACAAGCTTTCGAAAACCGATTACGTCGCACCCTATTTCTTCGCCATCATTGAGGGCGCGCTGGGAGAAAAAGATAAGGCGTTCGCCTGGCTGGAAAAAGGATTCAACGGACGCGATCCTTATCTTGCCAGGCTGAGAGTTGATGCTGCCATGGATCCGTTGCGGTCCGATGCGCGCTTTAAGATGTTACTGCGACGCATGAACCTCGCGAATTAAGCTTCCATCGGTAACGCCCCGCAACCCTACAGGTTCCCAGTTTCACTAAGTAAAGCAGGTCACGTGGATTACGGCTGCATTGCTCGCCCTCCCGTGAACCACTATGAAATCCCAGTGAGGAGGGCTGCAGGCCGGTCCTGGTGGTACCGAAATCCGATGAATAAGAACGTTTACGGGCTTCGAGAAAACATCATTGTCGTTCAGAAATTTCAGCAGCACCGCGTTGTCCTCGGCCAGTGTCTTCGCACCGGCGGTCAGTGCTCGCAGGATCGCGACCTCCGGAAACGCGTGTGCAGCATCGTTAAGTTGCCAAACTCTGAGCACATCAAGCGCTTCTCCGTTGATCGCGGTTGTGATCCAAGTGGGCACGGTCAGCTTTTTTTTCTTGCCCTTCTTCTTGGCCTTCATGGCAATCTCCCCCACGGTTACGCAGCGTTTCTATACCTTTTGGTACCCTGAGTCAAATGGGCGTCGAGACGGTGCGGCGGGCAGAGGAGTGGCCCATCCTGACGTCACGCTTTTCGACATTAGGATGGGGACTTTGTCCTGCGGTTACAGAATTGAGATGTTAACGAGGCCGTCCGCCGCCTTCACGGCCACCCGCGTGATGTTCGCCGCCACCGGCTTCACGAGGCTCACTTGCTGCTTGAGGTCGGCTCTGCGGACGCGGTGCTGCTTGGTGTGGCGAAGCAGCGACATTGTTCATGTGAGTTGGTGTTGGTCTCGCTTCGGATCGCGCGAATGACGATTGTGGCCGTGGAACATTGTGAGCATTAGCCGGGGGGCGCGGAGCGGACGCCCGAGCCGTCACGACGCCGTGACCTTCGAATTGTCCAGCCTTTGGAGTAGCCGCGATGAGCGGCCGGCCATGATTCACCGAAGCCAGCATCGCCCGATTACTCCGGGCCGTCTGTTCATGCTGCATTTGTTCGCCGGTTGCCGCAGTATGCTGCTCGCGCATGGCAGCCTGTTCTCCTGGAGTTGGGCGTGCGCTAATTCCGCCCGCGCCGCCGTTATAGCTGACGTGGTTCACGGTGACATTATTGATGACGGTCCGGTTGATGTAAGTGTTGTGAATGATGGTGGTGTTGACGTTCGTCACGGCGGTGTTATAAGCGAAGACTCCATGATTCCAAAATCCGCCTACGTAGCCCACGCCGCCGTAACCAAATCCATAATTAATTCCGCCGTAGAAGCCAACATGCGGACCCCAGTACCCGGCGTGCCACAGATACGCGCCCCCGCCCCAGCCCCAATAACCGGGCGTCCAAAGCAGTCCCACAGCCGGAGCAACTACCCACGTGCCGGGGACCCAATAATAACCACTTGGGCCGTAAGCCCAATAACCGGGCGTCCAAATGTAGCCCGGGCCGGGGCAAATAGGCTGAGCGTATACGGGCAGCGCAGGCGGACCAATGTGTACTGACAGTCCGACACCGACGCTGATTTGTGCCGACAGTGCCGGCATAGCCGCCATCACCAACGTGAGCAATAAGAAATGAATGAAGTGAGTCTTGCGCATTTGCGATCACCCCTGGACGCGAGTCTTATATTCCACACACTACCATTAACCCTTTTCGTTGGCGGAAGTCGTGCTGATTCCGAAAGGCCTATGTCTTCTGGTAGGCGGGTGGTCCTCCTGACGTCGTGTTTTCGAGGTTGGGGTGGGGACCCTAATGCGGGGGACTACCGCGGACTGGTTCTCCAGTTTTAGTCGCCATTCGAGGCAACGTGATATACGACTTTTTTTCTGACTAAGTGTTCCAACACATGTGGTATAAGTCGTTTCTAGACCCGGAGGAAGTCATGATCTGGGACAAAAAAGAAAGCTGGATGGAACTGTGCGAGTTGGCCGCGCAGGAAAAAGACGCCGCAAAGCTGATGACTTTGATTGGAGAGATCACTCGCCTGTTGGAAGCGAAGGAGCAGTCAGTCAAGAAGGTTCCACGTTCGACAGAAGAGAATCCAACTCCGAAAGCAAGCTAACGTGTGTGGGCAACGGAAGCAACCCGCCATTTTTTCTAGCGGTTCGCGGTGAACCCAGCGGTCATGGGTTAGTGTTGAACTGAGGTTCGGCAGTCGGATCCTCACGAACCGCTTTCTGAGAAATCCCTGTGCCTGCTCAGGCATGAAATTCTGCTGATTTCTGGGCTTCTTATTTTCCTGCGAAAGCCCACCATGGACCTGAAACAGCAACCTCGCGTCCCCCAAAAACCCGCCGCACATGGTATAATTAAAAGTATCCGAATAGCCATTAAGTTCCTGTGAATACAACAGCTTACCGCAAGGCTGTGAGCTGACGACAGAGAACTGAAAGCTGACAGCCAGGAAGAAATAATTTCACATATGCCCGACGATCAGAATCCCGAACTTCCCTTGACTCCGCCTCCGCCTGGCGAGGGCGGCAATCCCGGCGCTCTGAATATTCAACCCGTCAATATCGAGGAAGAAATGAGAAGGTCGTACCTCGATTATTCGATGTCGGTGATTATTGGGCGCGCGTTGCCCGATGTGCGCGACGGGTTGAAGCCGGTGCATCGCCGCATTCTGTACACCATGCAGCAGATGGGGCTGGCGCCCAATCGCTCGACGCGCAAGTGCGCTCGCATCGTCGGCGAAGTCATGGGCAAATACCATCCGCATGGGAATCTTGCGGTTTACGACGCATTGGTGCGACTGGCGCAGCCGTTTGCCATGCGCTATCCGCTGGTGGATGGGCAGGGGAATTTTGGCTCGGTTGACGGAGACCCGCCGGCGGCCGACCGTTATACCGAAGCGCGTTTGACGCGGGTGGCTTCGGCGCTGCTTGAGGATCTGGATAAAGAGACCGTCGACTTCCGTCCTAATTACGACGGCAACGAAATCGAGCCCGACGTTTTGCCGACGCGCATTCCGAATTTGTTGGTTAATGGATCCGACGGAATTGCGGTGGGCATGGCGACGAAAATTCCGCCACATAATTTGACCGAGATTGTGGATGCAACGATTATGCTGGTGAACAATCCGCACACGCAACTGGCCGAGATTCTGCAAATCGTAAAGGGACCCGACTTCCCCACCGCGGGAATTATTCACGGCAAGGGCGGAATCCTCGAAGCCTACAAACATGGCCGGGGCCGCTTCATGATGCGCGCTAAAGCTGCCATCGAAACTTTCAATAAAGATCGCCAGGCAATCGTCGTAACCGAAATTCCGTATCAGGTGAACAAAGCCCGCCTGATCGAACGCATCGCGCAGTTGGTGAACGAAAAGATCATCGACGATATTTCTGACATTCGCGATGAAAGCGATCGCGACGGCATGCGCATTGTGGTCGAACTCAAGCGGGGCGGCGAACCGCAAATCGTGCTTAACCAGCTTTTCAAGCACACCTCGATGCAGGAAGGTTTTTCCATGATCTTTTTGGCTGTCGTGAATGGACAGCCGAAAGAACTCGGACTGATTCAAGCCATCCAACTCTTTATCGATCACCGAGTCGATGTTGTGCGCCGGCGTAC
>DASYOD010000067.1:0-23826 GCA_036008085.1 Terriglobales bacterium | reverse complement strand
GATTTGAATTCAGGAATGCCCTGGGCTTCACCGCCGGTGAGATCGGCGTAATCAGCCTCAATGATGCGGGCGAGCGACATATCCAGCGGACGAATAATTGATTCGGGCGTAATTCCGTTGGCTTCGTTGTAGGCTTGCTGGATGGCGCGGCGGCGGTCGGTCTCGCCAATCGCCTTTTTCATGGAGTCAGTCATGCGGTCGGCGTAGAGAATGGCGCGGCCGTTCAGGTTGCGGGCGCAGCGTCCCATAGTTTGGATGAGCGCGCCTGCGGAACGCAGGAAACCTTCTTTGTCGGCGTCGAGAATTGCAACCAGGGAAACTTCCGGCAGGTCGAGTCCTTCTCGCAGCAGGTTGATTCCAATCAGTACATCGAATTCACCTTTGCGCAGGTCGCGCAGGATTTTCACCCGCTCCAGAGTTTCGATTTCTGAATGCATGTAGCGGCACTTCACACCGACTTCGCTGTAATATTCGGCGAGATCCTCCGCCATGCGTTTGGTGAGCGTGGTCACCAGCACGCGCTCGCCGCGGGACGTGCGTTCGCGAATCTCATGCAGCAGATCATCGATCTGCCCCTTCACCGGACGCACTTCAACCGGAGGATCGACAAGGCCGGTAGGCCGGATGATTTGCTCGACCACAACGCCCGCGGATTTTGTGAGCTCGTATGGGCCGGGCGTTGCCGAAACATAAATCATCTGTCCCATGCGATGTTCGAACTCCGGAAAAGTGAGCGGACGGTTATCCAACGCTGAAGGTAGACGGAAGCCATACTCGACGAGGGTTTCCTTGCGCGAACGGTCACCGTGATACATGCCGTGCAATTGCGGCACGGTCTGATGCGATTCGTCGATGAACATCAGATAATCGCGGGGGAAGTAATCGAGCAAAGTTGGCGGCGGCTCGCCGGGAAGTCGTCCGGTGAAATGGCGCGAGTAGTTCTCGATGCCGTGGCAGTAGCCCATGGATTTGATCATTTCCAGATCGAACAGGGTGCGCTGATGAACGCGCTGGGCCTCGACCACGTGGCCTTGCTTCTCGAGTTCCGCTTCCCACCAGGCCAGTTCTTCCTTGATGGAATCAACCGCGCGAGTGCGAGTCTCAGGCGTCATCACATAGTGCGTTTTCGGATAGATCGGCAGCCGCATATATTTCTGTTTTACGGTGCCGAAGAGGGGATCGATCTGCGATAACGCTTCGACTTCGTCTCCCCACAATTCGACGCGATAGGCCATATCGTCATAGGTGGGAAAAATCTCGATGACGTCGCCGCGGACGCGAAATGTGCCGCGGCGGAAATCTCCGTCGGTACGTTCGTAAAGAATTTCGACCAGCTTGCGCGTGATATCTTCGCGCTTAATCTTCTGTCCTTTTTCGAGGAAAAGCATCATGCCGTAATAAGCTTCCGGCGAGCCTAATCCATAAATGCAGCTCACTGACGCCACAATCAGGCAATCACGGCGCTCAAACAGCGAGCGCGTAGCCGATAGCCGCAGCTTGTCCAATTCGTCATTAATGGTGGCTTCTTTTTCGATATAAAGATCAGCCGCAGGTACGTAGGCTTCGGGCTGATAAAAATCGTAGTACGAGACGAAATATTCCACTGCATTGTGCGGGAAGAAGTTCTTGAATTCGTGATAAAGCTGCGCGGCCAGAGTTTTGTTGTGCGCCATTACCAGCGTGGTGCGGTTCAGTTGTTCGATGACTTTGGCTGCAGTGTAAGTCTTGCCTGAGCCGGTCACGCCCAAGAGAACCTGATGTTGTTCGCGATCCAACAGACCTCGGGTTAGGGCTTCAATGGCTGCGGCTTGGTCGCCCTTTGGTCTGTAATCGCTGACTAGTTTGAAGTCCATGGTGATGCTGCTGCTAGCTTCTAGCTGCTGGCTTCTAGCTCTCAGCTGTCAGCTATCAGCAAACCCACACTGCAGGATGCGTTTCCGGCGAGTGCTTGTGTATCGATTATAACGTGCTGATTAGAACTGCGACTGGCGGCAACATGAACGGAAACGGCGCGAGGATGAATCCTTGCGTCGCGCTTCAGATTTACATTGAGCCGAAATTTACGGGAGTTTGAATTTTACGGTGATCTGGGTTTGGATTGCGACCGCCTGATCGCCCAGATAGTACGGTTTGTATTTCCATTGCTTAACCGCACTGATTGCGGCTTGGGACAAAATCGAATCGCCGCTGAGCAATTTCACCGAGGTGATGCTGCCATCAGTCCCAATGTTGGCCAGCAGTTCGACCGATCCCTGGAGGCGCATTTGCCGGGCTAGCGCGGGGTAGACGGGATCAACACTTTTGATCAAAAGTCCTTGTGAAACGCCTTGCGAAATTTTTAGTTTTTGCGGCGCTTGTTGGGGTGTGCTGACTGCGACTGTGCTCATGATTCCAGAGATGGCGGCGTCATTGGTGTTCGAAGAAGCGCTGAGCGATACCGCAGACGGCGGTTGCGCTGAGTCTGTCTGAAACGGACTTGGCGGGACTGGGCTCGAGGCTTCATTCTTTACGACCATAGGTGCGGACTTCGCAGGCGAGGGCGTATGGGGCACGGTGTTCGATGCGTCTGTAGAACTCGATTTCTTGGCGGGCGATGGACGGTCCGCTGGAGGACGATCCGCCGTCACACTGTCGGATGTGAAACGATCGGCGGCAGGGCGCTGTGCTTTAGTGGAGAGGGTGATGTCAGGACCCTGTTCCACGGGCTGCGCACTGCTCAGCGGAGACGTGCTTGCGCTGTCGCGTGCAGAACTCGCAGGCTGTGCAACTTCTTCAGAAACCGGAGTCTGAGCCGGCGCCTGAGAAACATGAGCGGGAGGGGTGACATTCTGCGCAGCTGGAGTCGAGCTTGATTGCATTTTCGTCCAGCCGATATATCCGATTGCGGCGGCGGCAATCACAGCGGCGGCGGCGATCATGATGGTCTTGTTGCTACCGCCGGAAGCTTTCTGCGTTGGATCGGCGCCGAGCGAGGCAAAAGCAGGGGCGTCCAATTGCGGAGTCTCTGTGTCTGCGTGAGCCTTGGGCGCAATTTTGGCGGGCGCAGCGGCTGCCGCTTGACCAGAAGCCATTCCTATCGTATGGGACAGACTGGTTGGAGGGTGCGGAACAACCGGCGGAGCAGAAAAATTCTTGTTAGCGGCCGGGGCGTCAGGCTGCGATCTTCCGGTGGCTTCGGCGGCGCGACGAAGAGCGGTAGCCATGGGTCGGGCTGCTGGCTTCGAAATCGGCTGCCAAGGATAATCTTTCGCAGGTGTAGGCGGCGGCACCGGAGCTGGCATCGATTCCAATAAGGCCGCTTCCGTTGGCTCCGGTTCAGGAGTTGGATCGGCTTCAACTTCGAAAACGGATGCGCTCACTGCTGGAATCGGAGATGGAGCGGGTTGTGCCGGCAGAAAAGGCGCGGACGTGCTCTTCATCGATGCTGTGGATTGCGCCGATGAAACTGCGGGACTCGACGGTTTTCCAGCTTCGGTTTTGCGCAGCAGGCCGCGGGCTACGCGCAATGTTCCCTTGGATTGTTCAACATTAATTGGTTTGGTCAGGACTAAATTCGCGCCGATGCGGAATGCTTTGGCTACTCCGGCTTGGCCCTCGACCACGGCCACGGCGAGCGAAGACTGATTGGATCCGGAATTGTGCGCGCTCTTGAACAGCAGAGCCCCATTCTGTTCGCTGTCACAGTCGACGACGATGGCATCAAAGTGCTCCGCCATCAACTTCTTTACAGCGGCAAAGGGTTCGTTGCAGGGTTCAACCCGAAACTCCAAGTCGGTGAGGACTTGCGTGACTACGCGGGCAGTTTTTTCATCTGGACAGAATAGAAGGGCGTTGTACTTCATACTGGAATCGTAGGTACTGCAGTTGGCACCATCAAGTTACGGAGGTAATGGGCTGGTGAAAAAACTATACTCGGTGCACAAAGGGCCGTAGACGCATCAAAAACTGCCGGTCGCGGCCTGATTCAGCGCTCTGATCAGAGAGCCGCGGAGATTCCTTGCGTTGGATATTGCAGGCATCCCAGCAAGACCACGAGGCGAGTCATCTGCTCGTAGCTTTCTGCGATGCGAACTGGTGAAATGTGAGCCCCGGGCAAAATCATGCCCAGATAAAGTCGGGGAATGGCAAGCGAAGCGTAGAGGCGAAGGCGGATCGCATTGTCCACCAACTTTTCGGCGGCTTGGGCGGTTGCCGGATCAGAGCTGCGCCGGCCAGCATCGGCCACGCGTAGCAGGATCGCCGCATTCTGTGCAGCGCAGGAGACATATTCCACGGCTGCTCGCAGCCGTTCGCGCTGAATCCTGCGAAATTCCGGCGGAGAAAGATTGGCGCGAAGGAATTCCTCTTCATCCGGATCAACCAGGTTGCGGAAGGCTTCGACATCCACTGCCCGCATGTGCTCACTGGGGTTTTGCAAAATGTTGGGGCTGACCGTACGACCCTTGGCAAGCCAAAGCAAGCATATTAATGCCAGCAGAGAGATTAGAACGAGAATGATTGTGGTAGTCATCGTTGTACCAGTCGCTGCAATTCGTTGTTCCAGATTTCCAGATCATTCTTAGGAAGTGGAGTCAAAACATACGACATAACCCGCTCTCGGCGGATGAGATAGAACATCCAGATCAGGACACAGAGGTGGTAGGTCGCCATGGTGAAAAGGTTGACCGCGCGATCACCGAAATATCCCAGGTGCAGCCAGACGCATGAGGTAGCCAGTTCTACGCTGGCGAAAATTCCCAAGCCCAGGGCGATGCCGAAGGCGTGACTGCGCCATGAGAGTGCAAAATAGCGGGAGAACGCGAACAAAGAAATCAGGAGTCCACACTGTAATACGCTCACCGCACGATCCAGCGCGTAGGTAGCGTTAAAGAGAAAATTTGAACTGGTAGATGGCGCCGATACGCCGACGATCGCTGCGATTACCAATAAAACTACGATCGAACCGCAGAACAGATATCTACCAGGGCCATTGAGCGCAGGATACCGCCGGAAGAAATGCCTGTAGAGTTCGCTGATGACGGCGAAGCGGATTACCGTGCTGATTGCCAGTCCGATGGAATAGACGGTTGTGTAGGGAGGATCAAAACCTATGGGTGATAATGAAATCCCCAAAAGTACGCCACATTGCAACATCTCAAATGCGGCATACAGGAAGAACATGGGAAACTGCCGGTGCAACCGGCGAAGAAACATGGCAACCAGAATGGAGGCCAGTAGAAGGTGGGGACCGACCCACAGGTAGTAATACGACACTAGATAAGTAAGGGACATGGGCTACCGCGCAAAATATACATGTTTTTGCGGTAGCCCACAACTAAAGCTTCAGGATGTTCGGATTCCGGTACTTATCGAATATGGAGTTTCGGAGGTCCGTTCGGGTTGCCATCCGGTGGCAGCGGCGAACCATGAGTAATAACGGGCGGGCCGTTGGGGTTACCGTCTGGAGTATCGGCGGCAGCGGCGAATAATGACGCCGGCAGACAAGTGGTTAGAACCAGAACTGCAAGAGGGAGCAATCTTTGCCTTGATTTCACAGGGTTAAATTCCTTTCCAGTGTGGAATTACCCCGTGATAATGTATTCGGCAAGGCAATTTTGAACAGGTTACGGAAGTAATTTCCTCGTTCCAAAAACGTAACATGAGCCTTTATTCGGCACTCGAAGACCTCCACGAAACCACGCTCAGAGCCTTCGCCGGCTGCCTGGACAAGCTGGAATATCTTGCTGGATTGCGAAAGGGAGCGGGTTACGAGCATTGGGGGTTGTCTCGGGTTTACGGCGATTCGGCAGCCAGAAAAGCGTTGGCGCGAGCGCATCGGACGCTGCTATCCAAGGTTTTGGCTATGCCAATCCGGAAACTGGCGGAAGAGGCGAAACAATCCAGTAGAGTTGCGGGCATTCCAGCGGATGCTTATGTGGAGCGGTTGGCGAGTGCGAGCCCGGATCTCTTACCGCAAGGGCCTGGAGCTGGATCGGCTCGCCATCTTAGTTCAGTGCTTCACGCGCTTTCGAGTTTATTGAAGAGTCGAGCAAGGGACGCCAATCTCCCAAGCGGATCGCCACCCCGACGATCTGGCCAATGATCTCCGCTTCTTGAGGATAGCGCAAGGCGCGGGCTGCAACTGGTGAAAGCGGATGCGGCTGCAGAATGATTTCTTCGCGAGTCATTGTGCACCAGCAGCAGGTGTGGCCGTTGCGGGTTTCCACGAAATAAATTGGGCGTTCGTATTCCGATCTCCAGCCTCCCTCGACGGCTTTGTTCTTCGACTCATCCACTTGTACGAAGCTGCCCGGCGGCAGGATTGGATACATGGTCAGATCCTCGCTGCCGATATATCCATAGGTGTACTGACACGTCGCAAACTGCGCTAGATAGGCCAGCGGCACCTGTCCCCACTGTTCTACCATGCGTCCGAAATTGACGGTGCGTCGGGGATCGAAGCTGGGATCAAGACGGATAGGCATCTGAATACTGGACAGATTTGCGAGAGCGTTAGAAACGTGCGACTTTGGCGGGAAGACGAAATCCAGATCCGTCGCCATGGCGTTCAAGTCGACTCCATACCATGAAAGGAGCTCCCGGATGTCGCGGCGATAGATGACGGCCAGCGAATACAAGCGGTAGATGCTGGGAACGACTCCTTTTGTCTCAACATCGGAAAGCCGGCTGGGAGCTATAGCAAATTCATCGTTGGCACGTTTATGCGCGATTTGCGCGCTGGCGTTTTCGACATCGCGCATGGTCAAGCCCAACTGCTCACGCAAGACACGAAGATTTTGTCCGCCTGGAAACATTCGCCCCCCCTCTAACGGCAACAGAAGTAAAGCAATAATAGCAACTTAGAATCGTCCATGGGCGAGATTTTTATTTTATTATTGCGGCCGGGCAAGATTCCCTTTAGGGAAGGGCAACTGGGCACCTAGCTACAGTTTGTTCGGAATTCGTAACAAAACGAATGAAAAGGTTCAAAATCTTGAAAAATGTTCGCATAATCTCTACTGCGGCCGGCAAGGAAATATCTCGCGGAAGAGGCGCAAAATGAGGCCGGCTGGCAGCCGGCCTCATTGACCCTCAGGTTCGTTATTCAGATTAATCGGCTGCGGCGGAGCTGTCGTCAACAGCTTCCACCAAGGGCATATTCACCAGATGCTCGGTGAGAAACCAGACCTGTAATTCGTTGGTGCGCAATACATCGCTGACTACGACATCGTTGGTGCCTTGGTCTCCGAGTTTATCGGACCGTTCCGCCAGATCACGGCAGTCGCGGATGATTATCTGGTGCGCGTCTACCAGGCGCGAGATCTGCACCGGAACCTCTTCCCTACCCCTGGGAGGGCGTTCGATTCGAGTAGTCTCGGCTACATCGGGTGCCATGGCAATGCTCAAGCCACCAAGCACCTGGATGCGCTCGGCAATGGTGTCAACCAGTTCAGATTGCTCACCAAAATGCTTGTCAAAAAGTAGATGAAGCTGGTAGAAGGTCGGTCCCGCAACCTGCCAATGCGACTTCTTATACAGGTCACGTAGAGTCATGGTGTCCGCCAGCAACTGGTTGAGGCGTTCCGTCATCTCCAGCCGTACTGGTTCCTCTAATTCCAAAGGAAGAGCGTGGGTAACGGTGCCATATTGCTGAATTTCATTCGCTCTTTGATGGATGCGCGGTTGGGCAGTAATCTTGGAAGCAGGTTTTTTCGCCATGCGGAGTCTCCTGTGGTGATCTCAAATTTTGTTTACTTTAAATCTGCCTGAGTTGGATGCCGTCCGGTCTGTGACGAACGCCGCCTCCCTCGGTAATTTAAGCGCGCAGCGGCATTATCACTGGTTGGTATGGATGACTTCTACCCAGGGAAGGATTCCCATTGAGGCACAGAATGTAGCCCTGCCATCGACCTGCCGTTACAAAGCTCCAGCAAAATTCTGCGCGATTGTCTATCATGGAATGTTCCGGCTCAAAAAATGGAGAAATCAGACGTGGCTGAGACCAAGACGAACGGACTGGAAGTGCTGGAGACGCGGGAATGGCTTGATTCCCTGGACTATGTGCTGGCAGAAGGCGGTCCGGAACGCGCTGGACGATTGCTGCAGCAATTGTCATTGCACGCCAAGCGGGCGGCTGGCGTAAACCTGCCATTCACAGCGACCACGCCTTATCAGAACACCATTCCAGCGGTTCAGCAGCCGCCATTCCCTGGCAGCCAGGAAATGGAGCGGCGTATCAAAAGCCTGGTTCGCTGGAATGCACTTGCCATGGTTGTCCGCGCCAACAAGCTGCAGGAGGGCATTGGAGGACATATTTCGACCTTTGCTTCGGCTGCGACTTTGTACGAAGTGGCATTTAACCATTTTCTGCGTGCTCAGACCGAAACCGGCGACCGCGATTTGGTTTATTTTCAAGGGCACGCGGCACCGGGGATGTATGCTCGGGCGTATCTTGAAGGCCGAATTCCGCGGCATAAGCTGGAGAACTTTCGCCGGGAATTGAAGCCCGACGGCGGTCTTTCTTCTTATCCTCATCCGTGGCTTATGCCGGATTTCTGGGAGTTCCCTACAGTCTCAATGGGACTTGGACCGATTCAGGCAATTTATCAAGCTCGGTTTATCCGTTATTTGGAAAATCGTGGGCTGAAGTTGTCGACTGACGGAAAAGTGTGGGCATTCCTGGGCGACGGCGAGATGGACGAACCCGAGTCGCTCGGTTCCATCACCCTGGCTTCGCGCGAGCGCCTAGACAACCTGATCTTCGTGGTCAACTGCAACCTGCAACGGCTGGATGGCCCGGTGCGTGGCAACGGCAAGATCATTCAGGAACTGGAAGCCATTTTCCGCGGCGCCGGCTGGAATGTGATCAAGGTGATATGGGGCGGCGACTGGGACAGCCTTATCCGCAGCGATCGCGATGGCTTGCTAGTCAGGCGCATGGGCGAAATCAGCGACGGCCAGTATCAAAAATATTTCGTGGAAAGCGGCGCATACTTCCGGCAAAACTTTTTCGGCACCGATCCGCGATTGCTCAAAATGGTTGAACATCTTTCTGATGAGCAACTGGCGCGCATGCGGCTTGGCGGCCACGATCCCATCAAGGTCCACGCTGCTTACAAGGCAGCCGTGGAGCACAAGGGCTCGCCTACCATCATTCTGGCTAAAACGATCAAGGGCTACGGGTTAGGCGAGGCGGGCGAGGGCAAGAACATCACCCATCAACAGAAGAAGCTGAACGACGACGAGCTGGAAATGTTCCGTTCACGCTTTGGAATTCCCATTCCCGATGATGAGCTCCACAACGCGCCTTTTTATCGTCCCGCCGACGACAGCCCGGAAATTAAATACATGAAAGACCGGCGCAAGCAGCTGGGAGGCTATCTTCCGGAACGTAAGGTCCGCGCCAAACCGATTGCTCCCGTGTCTGAGTCTCATTTCGAGGAGTTTTATAAAGGCACCGAGGGCCGCGACGTCGCGACGACCATGGTCTTTGTTCGCCTGCTGGGAAAGTTGTTGCGCGATCCCGAGATCGGCAAGCTAATCGTGCCAATCATCCCAGACGAAGCTCGCACCTTCGGCATGGAAGCGCTGTTCCGCCAGGTCGGAATTTATTCCAGCGTGGGCCAGCTTTACGAACCGGTCGATATGGACACGCTGCTCTACTACAAAGAAGCCAAAAACGGACAGATCCTCGAAGAAGGCATTACGGAAGCGGGTTCGATGTGTTCGTTCATCGCGGCGGGCACGGCGTATGCAAATCACGGAATCAATACCATTCCGTTTTTTATCTATTACTCGATGTTCGGATTCCAGCGCATCGGCGATCTGATCTGGGCAGCTGCCGACATGCGCACTCGCGGCTTTTTGATTGGCGGCACTGCAGGACGAACCACGCTGGCGGGCGAGGGTCTGCAGCATCAGGACGGACATAGCCATGTGTTGGCACTTTCCGTGCCAAATCTTCTGGCGTATGACCCAGCCTTTGCCTACGAAATCGCCGTTATTATTCAGGACGGCATCAAGCGCATGTATGTGGATCAGGAATCCATCTTCTATTATTTAACTGTCACCAACGAACCGGTACCGATGCCCGAGATGCCACAAGGGCCCGAAGTCCGTGACGGGATTTTGAAGGGCCTGTATCGCTTCAAGACCTCCGAGAAAAGAGATGCAAAGTTCCGTGCCCAGCTCTTCGGAAGCGGAACTATCATGTTCGAAGTACTCAAGGCGCAGGAGATTCTGGAACAGAAGTACGGAGTTGCTGCCGATGTCTGGAGCGTGACCAGTTACAAACGGCTGTATCGCGATGGCAACGACTGCGAACGCTGGAACATGCTGCATCCGGGCGAGACCCCGCTCGTCCCATACGTTACGCAATGTTTGAAAGACGCCCCTGGAGTTTTTGTGGCAGCATCGGATTATATGAAGGTGCTTCCGGAATCGATTGCGCGGTGGGTGCCGCGCCCGCTGGTGGCGCTGGGCACCGACGGTTTTGGCCGCAGCGAGGGCCGCGCAGCCTTACGCGACTTTTTTGAAGTGGACGCCAAACACATTGTGCTGGCCACGCTGAACGCCTTGGCCCGGGACAAGAAAATAGACGCTGGCACGTTGCAAAATGCAATTAAGGATCTGGGCATCAATCCGGAAAAACCGAACCCGGCCATCACTTAGTAGCGCCGACCTCTTGCCGGCTGCGAGGGCGTCTTGCCCTCTGCAGTGTGGGCGGGACGCCCGCACGACAACCGCCGGGACGGCGCTACAAAGTAAAGCGCGAGAATAAGGGAGAGAAGTTACAGTGACAGAATTTAAACTACCGGAACTCGGCGAAAACATCGATCAGGGGGATCTTGTTCGGCTGATGATTTCGCCCGGCGCCGCCATCACCGAAGGCCAACCGGTGATGGAACTCGAAACCGACAAGGCCGTCGTCGAAGTCCCCTCTACCGTGAGCGGCGTAGTGAGAGAGGTTCGCGTTAAAGAGGGCGAAAAAATCAAAGTCGGCCAAGTGATTTTCACTTTTGAAAACGGTGCGGGCGGCAGTGTGACGCGGGCGCCTTCGCCCGCCAAGGAGCCAAAAGCGCAGCAAGCCGCTGCGTCAGCCTCATCCGCCACAGTCCGGCAGGAGCGAAGGAAGCAAGAAACTCAACCATCACCTGCACCAACTGCGCCTCCGACGCGGACCACCACTTCGGTGAAACCCGGTTCCACCGAATTCAAGCTGCCCGAACTCGGAGAAAATATCACGCAGGGCGATCTGGTGCGGCTCATGATTTCTCCGGGCAACAAAGTCTCTGAAGGCCAGCCGGTGATGGAACTGGAGACCGACAAAGCCGTAATCGAAGTCCCATCTTCGATCAGCGGAGTCGTAAAAGAAGTTCGCGTCAAGCAAGGCGACAAAATTAAAGTGGGCCAGGTTATTTTCACGCTGGAAGGCGCTGCCGCAGCAACTGCCGAGCGGCCCAAGCATGCTCCGGTAGAACACGTTTCAGGACAGCAGGGCGCGCGTCTCGCTTTCCAAGCCGCCATCCAGGCCGAAGGTAAAACTGAAGAACAAGCGCTACCGCCCGATCAACCGCAGCCGATTCTTCCGAGTTTCGCCATGCCGGCGCAGCTGGAAAAAGTCGCTGGCAGCGAGCATCGCGATCCAGTGCCCGCCGCCCCGCATGTCCGCCGACTGGCACGAGAACTCGGCATTGACATTCACGACGTAAAAGGAGCCGGGCCCGGCGGCCGCATCAGTGAAAACGACGTTAAGGCTCATTCGAAGTCATTGCTCGCATCTGCTACAGCGGCCGCACAGGCGCCGCGCGGAGCTCAATTCACCCAACCGGAATTGCCCGATTTCACCAAATGGGGAAAGGTTGAGCGCGTTTCCATTCGCGGCGTGCGCCGTAAAACCGCCGAACATTTGTGGCAGGCGTGGACCACCGTTCCTCACGTAACGCAGCATGATAAAGCCGACATTACCGAACTCGAGCACCTGCGCGCGCGCTTTGCGCCTAAGGCTGAGGAAGCCGGCGGTAAGATGACTGTCACTGCGATCGCGCTCAAGGTCTGCTCGTCGGCGCTGAAAATATTTCCTCAGTTCAACGCCAGCATCGACCTAGCAAAAGATGAGATCGTCTACAAGCAATTCATCAACATAGGCGTCGCAGTCGACACCGACCGCGGACTACTGGTTCCGGTGATTCGAGATGTCGACAAGAAAAATATTGTCGAACTGGCGACTGAACTTACGCAGCTTTCGCGCAAGGCGAAGGACAAGAAGCTGAGCCTCGCGGAGATGGAAGGCGGCACATTTACCATTACCAATCTCGGCGGAATCGGGGGCACAGGATTTTCTCCCATCGTAAATTATCCTGAGGTCGCTATTCTCGGCCTGTCGCGTTCCAGCATGGAGCCGGTGTGGCTTAATGGCAAGTTCGAACCGCGCCTGGTGTTGCCAGTGTCTTTGTCGTATGACCACAGGTTGATCGATGGCGCCGATGCCGCCCGCTTTTTGCGCTGGATCGCGGAAGCTTTTGAGCAACCGTTCCTGTTGTCGGTTCAAGGATAAAAAACAAATCTAAAAACCACAAAGGGCACAAAGTCACACGAAAGGAAACCTGAAGCAGATTTCAGTAACCTGCATTCCTTTACGAATCTTCGTGTCCTTTGTGGTTAATGATTTCCTATGGCAGACGCTTCGAACTTGCACATCGCAGTAATCGGCGCGGGACCTGGCGGCTACGCAGCGGCGTTCCTCGCAGCCGACCTCGGAATGAAAGTCACGCTGATCGATCCGGAACTGAATCCGGGCGGCGTGTGCCTGTATCGCGGCTGCATTCCATCGAAGGCGCTGCTACACGTCGCCAAACTGATCGACGAATCGCGCCATGCGAAGAATTGGGGCATCGACTATGGCGACCCGAAGATCGATTTGCCACGCTTGCGTACGTGGAAAGAAGGTGTCATCAAAAAACTCACCGGCGGTCTCGGCCAGCTTTCGAAACAAAGAAAGATCGAGTACATTCAGGGACGCGCCGCATTCGAAAACTCGAATACTCTTCGCGTCAGCCGAGCCAGCGGAAGTGAAGATTCTCTGACCTTCGATCGCATACTGATCGCTACTGGCTCACGTCCCGCCATCATCCCCAGCCTCAAACTCGAAACTCCTCGCATGATGGATTCGACTTCAGCGCTGGATCTCAGCGACGTGCCAGGCACGCTGCTGGTGATCGGCGGCGGGTATATCGGCCTTGAACTGGGCACCGTATATGCGGCACTCGGCTGCAAAGTGTCGGTGGTGGAAATGCTTCCCGGACTCTTGCCCGGTGCGGATCGCGATCTTGTTCTGCCTTTGCATAAGCGGATGGAAAAGATTCTTGATTCGATCCTGCTGAACACCACCGTCTCGGCTGTGAAAGAAGAATCCGGCGGAATACGCGTGACTTTCGACGGTCCCGAGGTGAAAGAACGCGAACGGTTATTCGACAAAGTTCTGGTTTCAGTGGGACGTAAGCCAAACTCGGAAATTCCGGGTCTCGACAAAACGCAAGTAAAGGTTGGCCCGCGCGGATTCATTCAGGTGAACAAACAGCTTCAAACCGAGGACCCAGCCATTTACGCCATCGGCGACGTCGTTGGCGAGCCCATGCTCGCACACAAAGCTTCACACGAAGGACGCACCGCGGTTGAAGCCATCGCCGGAC
Source organism: Terriglobales bacterium (assembly GCA_036008085.1). Lineage (GTDB taxonomy): Bacteria > Acidobacteriota > Terriglobia > Terriglobales > Acidobacteriaceae > JABDBE01. The sequence goes on along the minus strand of DASYOD010000067.1, from coordinate 10,156 downwards.
ACAAAGTTGCGTTCGAGCCCAATGCCATACCGGCTGTGGTTTTCACCGATCCTGAGATCGCCTGGTGCGGGCTCACAGAAACGCAAGCGCAAAAAGAAAATCGCGAAATCAAGGTAGCCAAGTTTCCCTGGGGCGCGTCGGGGCGCGCCATGACGCTCGATCGAACCGAAGGCGCGACCAAGCTGATTGTCGATCCGCAAACCGAGCGCGTTCTGGGTGTAGGGATTGTTGGAGTCGGCGCTGGGGAACTGATCGCCGAGGGAGTGCTTGCCATTGAAATGGGCGCGTTGGTTCATGACCTTGCGCTCACCATCCATCCCCATCCCACGCTTTCGGAGACGGTAATGGAATCCGCTGAAGTTTTCTTCGGCACGAGCACGCACGTTTATCGGCCCAAGCGACAATGATCCTCTGTTCCGCCCTTTGGGTACAATGAATTTTCTCTATAAAGGCATCAGTTGCGGGCGCGGTGTTAGCATCGCCCCGCCCGGCTGGAGAAGGATTCATGTCTTTTCTTGTTAAACGAGCCCGCTGGCTTCTTTTCTATATAGCCGTCTCGGCTACGGCCGCCGGACAACTTGTGCCCGCACAGTTAACCACGCCTGCGCCTGGGGCCGTGAATGCGGCGCGCGATCCGCTGGGTCGCGATACTCCCAGCGGAACAGTGTACGGATTCTTGCAGGCTGCACAGGCGGGAAACTACTCGACTGCGGCGCAATATTTGCAAATGACGAGCGCCCGTCGGCTGACGCAAGGAGAAGATCTCGCCACCAAACTGAAACTGGTCATGGATCGCGCTTTCACCGGCGATTTGAGAGCGATCAGCAATCAGCGTGACGGAACTCCGCAGGACGGTGTTCCACTCGACCGGCAGCGGATCGGAGTTCTCTCTGCCGGCGATATTGATGACGAACTGACTCTGGTACACGTTACTGACGCAGGCGGCGGGCGGATTTGGCTAATTTCGTCCGACAGCTTGGCCAAAATACCCGACCTCTACGAGCAGGTCCAAGTGAGCCAAGTTGAAACCATGCTTCCTGGATTTTTCGTCCACAATGAGTTCGCGGGCATAACGATATGGCAATGGTTCGCGATTCTGCTTGCCATGCCATTCGCCGCGGGTCTGGGATGGCTTGCTGTCAAACTATTGAAATTTCCTCGATACGTTTGGTTGCGACGACATGAACAATCTCTGAGCCCGCTGTGGGCGGCTATTTCCAATCCGCTATGGCTCGTTCTGACTGCGATCATCCATGCCGTTTGCGTAAGGTATCTTCGTCTGCCACTGCTGCCGCGCCACTACTACCAGATGGCTATTGGGGTGGTGCTGATTATTGGCTTTAACTGGCTGCTGTGGCGGATTTTGCAGCGACTGGCGCGAAGAGTTCGCGAGCGCGCTATTTATGCGGGACGAGCGGGCACGGGATCGGTCATGTTGCTGGGCGAGCGCATTCTGAAAGCGCTAATTCTGATCCTCGCTGTCTTTCTCATCCTCACCACCCTTGGCTTCAACATGACCACCGCACTGGCCGGATTGGGAATCGGCGGAATCGCGGTTGCATTTGCGGCGCAGAAAACGCTGGAGAATCTTTTCGGAGGCATTTCTCTTCTCGGAGACGAAGTCATTCACATTGGCGACATTTGCCGCTTCGGCGACCGGACTGGCACGGTCGAAGACATCAGCCTGCGCTCCACTCGAATTCGCACTCCGGAACGGACCGAGCTTTCTATTCCTAACGGCTCGCTCGCTACCATGAACATCGAGAACCTCAGCCGGCGCGACAAAATCCTTTTCAATAGCAAGCTTGGCCTGCGCTACGAAACTTCCGCGGACCAACTGCGTTACGTGCTAGCTCAGATTCGGCGCATGCTTTATGAACATCCGAAAGTCGAAACCGATGGCGCCCGCATCCGATTTATTGGGTTTGATAACAATGCGCTGACTCTCGAGATCTTTTGCTATGTTCTGACTCGCGACGGCGCGGAATTTCTGGCTATCCAGGAAGACCTGCTGCTCAGGATCGCCGATATTGTGGAAGCTTCGGGGACCAGTCTGGCCTTCCCCTCGCGCACGGTTTATCTGGGGCGTGATCCCGGCGTCGATCACGACAAAGCCACCGCTATCTCGCGTGAAGTTGAACAATGGAGGGAGAACCATAAGCTGCCTTTCCCCGACTTCGCAACTTCCGACATTTCCGAGTTCAGCAATTCTTTGCCTTATCCGCAGCCCGACTCGGCATTAAGGAGCAGGAAATGAAAGCACGCTTTTGCCTGGCGTTATTCGCAAGCGCAATTCTGTGGCTCACTACGCCACTTTTTTCAGAGGAGACTTTGATGCAGAACACTTCCACCACAGCCGCAACTGTCTCACCGTCGTGGATGAACGACTCAACCGCCAAACTACAAAAGGAATTAACGGCCAAATACGGAAGCCAACAGGCGGCCAGGATTGAACACGGCCTGCATCAGGTTGCCGAATTCTGGCGCACGGACGACGGCGATGCTGCCTCATTTGAAGAATTCATTCGCACTAATTTTGCCGGCGACCAAGCTACCCTCGATACCATGTTCAACCGCTTTCAAAGCTTGCTCGAACAACTCGATGGCCACATGCACGAGATTAATCGCGAGTTCAATCAGCAATCCGATCTCGACCTTGGCCCGGTGCTTCCCTTCGACGAAATGTTCGCCGGCTACGATCCTTCAGCCCATGTGCTCGATGATTTCTTTAATAACAAAATCGCTTTCATCGTCCTGCTGAACTTTCCATTAACTACGCTTGACGAACGTTTGAAGAATGGACCGAAATGGAGCCGCCGCCAATGGGCGGAAGTTCGCCTCGCGGAGCGTTTTGACAAACGCATCCCAGCCGACGTCAACCTGGGCATTGCCCAGGCCGCGGCCGAATCCGCGCAGTACGTCGCGCAATACAACATCTGGATGTATCACCTCCTTGATCCTCAAGGCCAACGTCTTTTTCCGGCCAAAATGCGCCTGCTGAGCCATTGGAACCTGCGCGATGAGATAAAGGCGGATTATTCCGACAAGCAAAGCGGCCTCGCCAAGCAGCGCATGATTCAGCAAGTGATGGAGCGGATTGTTACGCAAACTATTCCACGGGTAGCGATCGACAATCCCGCCGTGGATTGGAATCCATATACGAACGAAGTGAAGCTGGCGGCTGTGAAAGATTCGGATGCAGCCTCTGACAATCGCCCGATTACGAACTCGCCCGAACCAGACACGCGTTACGCTAAGCTGCTCAAGACTTATATCGCATCACGGAAAGCCGATCCTTATTCTCCGACCGCTCCTACGCTGATCGACCGGCGATTTCAGGAAGACCGCGAGATTCCCGAAGTCCGAGTAAAGGCGATGCTGGAGCAAGTGTTGAGTTCGCCGCTGGTCGCGCAAACCGCGCAACTGATTCAGGCACGGCTAGGCCGTCCGCTCGAACCATTTGATATCTGGTACAACGGATTTCGGCCGGGGAGCCAGTACACCGAAGCGCAGCTCGACGAGATAGTCGCCAAGAAATATCCGACTGCTGAGGCATACCAGAAAGACATTCCTAATTTGCTTATCAAGCTTGGCTTCTCGCCCGACCGCGCGCAGCATGTCGCCAACAACATCATCGTCGACCCGGCGCGCGGCTCAGGTCATGCCATGGGATCGTCCATGCGCGCCGAGAAAGCCCATTTGCGCACGCGAGTGGAAAAAACCGGAATGAATTACAAAGGCTTCAATATCGCAGTTCACGAGATGGGACACAACGTTGAGCAAACTTTCTCGCTCAACGATAATGATTTCACCCTGTTGCAAGGCGTGCCCAACACGGCTTTCACTGAAGCGCTCGCCTTTGTTTTCCAGGGACACGACCTTGAACTACTCGGCCTGCCCGCGCCCGACACCAAAAGCCAAGCGGAAAAAACCTTGAACGATTTCTGGGGCACGTATGAAATCGCCGGGGTCGCGCTGGTGGATATGAGCGTGTGGCACTGGATGTACGATCATCCGCAAGCCACGCCCAAACAACTCGATCAGGCTACGGTGCAAATTGCCAAAGACATTTGGAATCGTTACTACGCGCCCGTCTTCCACAAAAGCGACGTGGTTCTGCTCGGCGTTTATTCGCACATGATCGATTCGTTTCTCTATCTTCCCGATTATCCAATCGGCCACATGATCGCGTTCCAGATTGAAGAGCAAATGAAGAAAGCTGGAAGCATCGGCCCGGAGTTCGAGCGCATGGCACGGATGGGCCGCATAACCCCAGACCTGTGGATGGAACGCGCCACGGGGCGCCCAGTCGGTCCAGAAGCGCTGCTGGAAGCAACGCAACAGGCGCTAGCGTCCACACGGTGAAGGAGGACGGGCGTCTCGCCCGTCTGTTTGTCATCCCGAACTCCGCGCATCTCGGCGGGGTGGGAGATCGCGCGTGTAGTATTTCAAGCCTGACGCGCCCTCGCCAGATCCCTCAGCCGGCTGAAGTACGCCGGCTTCCGGGATGACGCAGTGTTGGATGTGAAGCATAGCGCCGGGCCCACCATTGTAAAAGCAAATGCGTCGGCCAATAAACCAGCGATGGCACGGCGATTAGATAAAACAACAGATAAACGATGCCCGGCACCGCGTGCTGTTCATGGAAAAAAGGCCCCCGCGCCCAATTGACATCGGATTGCGGACGCCAGAAATAATTGATAGGGACCACAATCCATGCAGCCAGCGTCTGATATTTCCAGCCTCGCGGGTCGTAGCCTAACCGCCAGATCGCCCAAAGCAAGAGCGGAGGCACTACGATATGAAACAGACTCAGCAACCGCGTAGCCAACGGCACATGCGGATCGAACATGTATTCCGTGCCGCCGATAATATGCCTGCCACTTAAAACCGCTCCGATGAGATCAATGCTATAGAGCGTTTGCAAAAGAAGTAACCCGCACGCCTGCCATGAAAATAGCAGCGGGCTCTCCAACCATAACGCCGCCGCAATAAACAAATTCCCTAGATCGCAAAAGTATAAGAAGTTCTGCGCTCCGTACTGATGCCAGTAAAACGGAATCCAGATGAGCAGCCACACACTCCAGCCAATCTTCAGCCAAAGGGGAATGCGCATGCCCGCCATTGTACCCGCCCGCAAAAGAACAGCGGCAAGCTTAAAACTCTAGCCTTTGTGGGTAACCATTATCAGAAGAACAACCGGAAGATAAATAACCGAGGCATGAACCACGCGGCTGGCCAGGGCTTTCGAGGTGGACTGAGTTAGCTTGGCAACGTGATACAGCATGAAGATTCCCGCCAGCAACATTCCGACAATATAGACCGGGCCACCGCGTCCCGCTAGAGGGAGCATCGTAGTTGTGATTAAGACGAGAGTGAAACCGACGATCTCCGCGCGCGTGAAACGGGAGTCAAGATCAAAGTCGGGCAGCATACGATAGCCGGCGCGTGCGTAATCGTCGCGGTACATCAAAGCGATGGCGAGGAAGTGTGGAAACTGCCACAAAAACAAAATCGAAAACAAATACCATGCATGACGGTCAATGCCGTTGGATGCCCCCGCCCAACCGATCAAAGTTGGCATCGCTCCCGGGAATGCTCCGAGCAGCGTGCACAATGGGGTCTTCCGCTTGAGCGGCGTATAGATCAACAGATACGACAACAGTGTCGAGACTGCGAGAAGTGCCGATAAGAGATTTACTGTAATCGCGAGATAAACTCCACCCGCAACGCTCAACAGAACGCCGAACCAAAGCGCTTCCTGCGTGCTCAGACGTCCCGAAGGCAGCGGACGGTTTGCGGTGCGGCGCATCTGGCCGTCGAACACCCGCTCCATCCATTGATTCAGCGTAGCAGTTCCGCTGGCAACCAGCAGCGTTCCCACTAATGTATTCACCAGGCCTGCAATCTGGAACGGCCCGCGGGAGGCCAGATAATAGCCCGCCGACGTGGTCATCAGAATGAGCAAGTTCACTTCCGGTTTAGTGAGAGTGTAGTAATCCCGAAGCTTGGTGGTAAGAGTCTGCGGAGAGTTTGCCATTAAAGTTGTGGTGGCCATTTTACCAGTCTTGACCGGAATCGTCTGCTGTTTCGCTCCGCTTAAACTGATTGCGTTTCTGCTTAACGATAAAAATCATACCCACAGACATTAATGTGGGAGGAATAATCAGAATCAAAATTCCACTCCGTAGAGCCTGAATCATGCGAGCGCCCGCTGAAGCGGCCTGAGTATAGCAGAGCGCGCAACTCTGGGCGAAAAGCGGTACGGGAAACGCCAGCAACATCAATCCCAGAAGCGCAATGGCTAGCAACGGGAGCGGCTTAGCTACCTTCATTTTTTCCTTTTGTCACTTCAAATAGCTGTTACTTCGAATAATTGGAATAAGGCGCGCCGCCATGCTCCATGCGAAAACTGTCCGTCCAACCATATTGCATCGCGAGCAGGACAAAAATTGTAAACACCGCCACAAAAATGACGAAGCCACGGCTCTCTGCCCACAAATGCATAAAAATCAGAACCGCAAGCAGCGCCTCGACGCATGCGACTATCAGCATACGGACGAACATTTGGTCCGCATCTATATTCTGGTAGGCGATGACGAATTGGATTCCGGCCAGAGCCAATAAGCAGACATAAACTATCAGGTACTTACCTGTCGTAGTGGTTTTGTGTTGTTCCGCGACTGCCATATTTTCAGCTCCCTCTATTTTCGTGCACTAACGAGAAAGATTCAGCAGATACACCAGCGGGACCACAAACATCCAAACTAAATCCACGAAGTGCCAGTAGAGGCCCAGAATCTCAAGATCGTCGGAATTGTAACGGCCGCCTTTGTAACGCAAGCCGACGGCGATGAGCGCGATTACGCCACAGGTAACGTGCGTGAGGTGCAAGCCGGTGATGCTGAAAAAGGAAGCGCCAAATAATCCGGTTCCCCACGGATTCTTAAACAGCGTCATGCCTTCGTCGATCAGCCCCATCCATTCCCGGATGTGCAGCATGGCGAATACAATGCCCAGCGCTGCCGTGATCATGGTCCAGCGAAAGGCGCCAGCTTTGTCGCCGGATTCTGCCGATTGCACTCCGAACATCATGGTCAAGCTGCTAGTGAGCAGGATAAAAGTCATCACCGCGACGTTGGTGATGCTATGAAAAGGTCTTGGCCAGTTGGGCGTGCCCACGCGCAGAAACCCGTAAGCTACGAGGCATGCGGCAAATGTCATGGTGTCAGCAATGATGAACAGCCACATTGCCAACTTTTTGGTGGGCATGGAAAACGGACGTCCCGCCACCATTGCTGCGGGCCCATGCATGGTCAAATTGGCTTGGCTCATGGCGCCTCCTGCTTTCTTGAGACGATCAAAAATTCATCCACAAAAGCAACAGCAAGTAGATCCAAAGCACATCCATATAATGCCAGTAGCGCGCTGTCGCGACTAAGGTATTGCGCCGCAAAGCAGACCGGTTAAGCTTGCGGATGACAAAGATAATCCCGCCTAAGCCGCCCAGTACATGCAGCGCATGAGTCGCGGTGAGCACGTAGAAAAACGAACTGCTGGGATTGGTGGCGAGAAAAACTCCCTCGGCGCTTAGTTGACGCCATGCGATGTACTGCCCAGCCACAAAAAGCAGTCCCAGAAATAATGTGATGTAGAGCCATCGCGCCGGGTTTTCATTTTCCTTGCGCAGACCGCCCATGAAAGCGGCTACGCGCCGGCGGGCGACTTCAAGAGTCACGCTACTCATCAATAACAGAAGAGTATTGAAATAAAGAATGGAGGGGAGGGCAAAATGCCGCCAGTCGAGCGACGAACCTTTGCGAACCACCAACGCGCTGGTAAAAGCGGCAAACATCATGGTGATGGCAAACAGCACCACCCAAATTCCCGTCGAAGATGGCGGCGGTGAGTAGTCCTTTATAACCCGCAGATCGCCGTTCGCCGGCACAAGGTTCCGCCAGCCGCCGTTCCCGGATTGCTTCAGATCCGGCAAACGTTGCTTATCGATTTGTGGCGGTTCGTGAACCGTACTTGCCATACTGCACAACTTCCCTTCTGATCTTCACTTCTACAGATCTGCTACTTCTCATCGTTCGCGTTTGCAACCTGCTCTGGCGAAGTCTGCATAAGGTAATCGCCGGTCGAACTCTTCACGCCATACTGATAGGGATCGTGGTAGACCACGGGAAGATGATCGCCGAAATTGTTGTGAGGTGGAGGTGTTGTGGGCGTGCTCCACTCCAGCGAAGTCCCCTCCCATGGATTATCCGGCGCCGGCTTGCCCCGGAAGCGGCTGTGAATCAGGTTGTAGAGAAAAATGAACTGCGCCGCGCCAGTCAGGATGGCAGCAATCGTAATGAACTTGTGAACCGGAATCAGGGGTTGCATGAAATCATCGACGAAGGCCTGATAGCGACGCACATTGCCAGCCATGCCCAAGTAGTGGAATGGCATGAAAATGCAATACGTGCCTACGAAACTGAGCCAGAAATGTATTTTGCCTAAAGTCTCATTCATCATGCGCCCGGTCATCTTCGGGAACCAGAAGTAGGTTCCGGCAAAGATCCCGAAAATTGCCGCCACGGCCATCACCATGTGAAAGTGTCCGACCACGAAGTAGGTCGCATGCAGCATGATGTCGACCGAAGGTTGCGCCAGGAAAAAGCCGCTGACGCCGCCGCTGACGAACATGGAGATGAAACCCAGCGCGAACAGTGACGCCGTATTGATGCGCAACCGCGAGCCCCAAATGCTGCCCAGCAGGATAAGAACCATGATCGTCGCCGGGATGGTGATTACCAGCGTCGGGAACGAGAATGCCAGGGAGGAGTATGGGTTCATTCCGCTGACAAACATGTGATGCCCGTAAACCATGTAACTGAGAACGGCAAGAGCTCCCATACAGTAGATCATCACGCGATGGCTGAGCAGCGGCCGGCGCAGGTTAGTGATGAGAATATGAGAGACGATGCCAATTCCGGGCACGATGGCAATATAGACCTCGGGATGTCCAAAGAACCAAAACAGGTGCTGCCAGAGCAGAGTCGACCCACCGGAGTGCGGCTGTATCTGATCGTTGATCACCAGATTGGAGGGCACAAAGAAACTGGTGCCGGCCACGTGATCCAGAATCAGCAGGATGGTAGCTGGCATCAACACGGCGAAAGCTGTCAGGCCCATGCAGGAGGTAACGAACCATGCCCAGGCACTCAGGGGCAATCGCATCATGCTCATGCCCTTGGTCCGCATGTCGAGCGTGGTAGTGATGAAATTCAGAGAACCCAGTAACTGCCCTACACAGAAAATTCCGATTGAAGCTGCCCACAGAACCGTGCCCAAGCCCTCGCCCGGGCCTCCGACCGAACCCACAGCGCTTAGCGGCGCGTACTGGGTCCACCCGCCTAAAGACGGACCGTCGCCCACGAAGAAAGAAGCGATCAAAACCAGGAAGGACACGAATGTGACCCAGAACGACATCATGTTGAAATGTGGGAAGGGCATGTCCTCCGCGCCGACCTGGATCGGCAGAAAATAGTTTCCGAAAGCTGCGAAAGGCGCAGTGGTGAGCACGAAAAAGACCATGATCGTGCCGTGCATCGTCATCAGTTGCAGGTAGAATTCCGGCGTCATCACGTCGCCAGGTGCCCCGGCTTTAGAGAGAAAATGGAGCCCGGGAATTGCCAGATTCGTCCATCCCAGGTGAAGGCGCATTATCCACGACAGCACCATTCCCGTGACAACGGCCACCAGGGCCAGCGCGTAGTATTGCTTTCCGATGACCTTGTGGTCCAGACTAAAGACGTGCTTGCCGATAAAACTTGTCGGAGCATGATGCTGTGCCGCATGTGCTGATGTATCGTGCATGGCCTCACCTCGAACGAGATGCCTGCCCACTAGTAAAGTGGATGCATGCTACTGCAGTGCCGCTTGCTTCTTTAACCAATCATCAAAGTCTGCCTGGGACAGGACGGAAAGGTATGCCTTCATGTTGTAATGTCCCAAGCCACAGAGTTGCGTACAGACGATTTCGTATCTCCCGACCTTGGTTGCGGTGAAATGAAGAGACACGTCCAGCCCAGGAACAAAATCCTGTTGCACCCGCAACTCTCGCACGAAGAAAGAATGTCCCAGATCTTTCGAGTGCATTAGTAGATGG
>DASYOD010000066.1:0-11243 GCA_036008085.1 Terriglobales bacterium | reverse complement strand
CGTACCACACGGGCTTCCCGGCCACGTGGACAAGGTTATGCGGCCGCGCCCTTCTTGTAGGACTCTATGGCCTTTTCTTCGCTGTCATAGACGTCGAAGATGGTCACTAGCTTCGTCACCTGCAACAGATCGCCTACGCGTGGGGTGAGGTTCGCAAGTTTGATGGAGCCGCCGCTGTTGCGGGCAGTTGCGTAGAGAGCGACCAGCGTTCCCAAGCCACCGCTGTCGATGTAGCTTACGCCAGACAGATTGAGGACGATGCGTTTGCTTTGCGTGATTACCATTTTCACGGTGTCGCGCAGGTCGGCGGATTCTTCTCCGAAAACGATCCGGCCAGCGCAGTCAACGACTACGATGTCGTCGTGGGTGCGGACGGTTAATTTGAGTTGCATGGAGGCCCCCGAGCAGAAAGTTAAACAAGAAGCCTACTCGGGGAGGGTGTTTTTCGCAAGGCCTTCGTGAGCTGGCCTGGCTTTGCTCGGTGCTTATGGTGTGATATAACTCCCGACATGGGAGGGTGCTAAACATGAAACTCTTCGCAGGCGCGACAATCGGCCTAGGCTTGGTTGCGGCACTTTTTATTTCTTTTTACCTGAAATTGTGGTATGACGTTTTCACGTTTCTCCTTTTCGATACCGATGGGAGGGGCGGATGCTCTTTGGAATAGCACAATATACAATCCTCTTTTCTGGGTGTTGGCCATCCTTGTTTTTGGTGCTGGGGTGTATTTTGCAGCCCATCACCACCTGCTGAACTAAGATTTTGCTAGGATCGCTCAGGGTCGGTGATCTCGCCAGCCGCGGTGTTCATCCGCTATCACCTACACTTTCTTGATCACGTATAATTTAAGTTTCACACCATGAGCTATCAGGTCCTGGCGCGTAAATACCGTCCGCAGAAATTCTCTGAAGTTATTGGTCAGGATCACGTTACCCGCACCCTGAAAAATGCCATTGAGCAGGGCCGGACCGCCCACGGATACATTTTCAGCGGGCATCGCGGTATTGGCAAAACTACCGTGGCGCGCATTCTGGCTATGGCGCTGAATTGCCGGTCGTCGGACAAACCGGTGACTGAGCCCTGCGGAGTGTGTGAATCGTGTACCGAGATTCGCGCGGGAAATTCGGTGGATGTGATCGAGATTGACGCTGCTACCAACCGCGGTATCGATGAAATTCGAGAGTTGCGGGAGGCGGCACGGTATCGCCCGGCGCGTGATCGTTTCAAGATTTATATCCTTGATGAGGCGCATCAGATTACGGATGCAGCTTTCAATGCGCTGCTCAAGACTTTAGAGGAGCCTCCGAGCCATGTGGTTTTTATGCTGGCTACGACGCAGCCTGAGGACATTCCACAGACGATTCGCTCGCGCTGCCAGCATTTCAGTTTTCGAGCGGTTCGCTTTGAAGAGATTCTCGGGCAACTAAAAGACCTGGTCGGCCGTGAGGGGATCGGCGCGGATGAAGATGCGCTGGCATTGCTGGCCGAGGCTGGGGACGGATCGATTCGCGACGCCCTTTCGATTCTGGATCAGGCGATTGCTTGTTGCGACGGGAGGCTCACTGCGGAGGCCGTGCGGCAACTGGCTGGGGCTGCGCCTTCTACCGTGCTCGAAGAAGTAATGCAGGCGGTGGCGCGGAGCGCGAGCGAGGAAGTCCTGAGGCTTGTCGATCGGCTGATCAGCGAAGGGCATAGTCCTACGCATTTTGCGCGGCAGATGGTTCGATTTTTGCGCAACGCGGTTGTGGCCAAGATCGCCGGTGGGGAGTCTTCCCTGCTGCAGATTTCCGGTGACGAGCGGGCGCGGGTAGCGCGAGTAGCCGAACTTTTCAGCGAAGAAGATCTGGCGCGGCATCTGCAGATTATGTTGCGCACGCATGGGGAGTTGGGATACCGGCAGGAACAGCGGTTTCATTTGGAATTGGGTTTGCTGAAAATGTCGCACGCGCAGCGCTTGCTTCCTATCGAAGAGTTGCTGAGCGCTGCGGGCGTGTCGAGTGCGAGTCCGCGAGCGGGCAGGCCGGTGGCTGTGCCCGAAACGAAGAAGCCGGAAGCGTCTGTAGCGGCTCGGTCCAATCAGGTGTCGCCATTCGCGGCAGATTCGGCGCGGAAGAGCGGGTCGAAGCCGCAGCTTTTGGCAGAAGATGTTCCGGCAGCGAGCGCGCCTGCGTTCGCTGCCAGCAAGCCGATGGCTAGCGTAATTATGGGCGCGGCCGCGCCAGCCGAGGCCCGCGAGGTTGTTCGCGCTCCTGAAGCTGCTTCTGCGGCGCAGCCGGACAGCTTGCGCGAGCCGGTGTTGAATGCGTTGACTGCGGGTGGGCATCAGATGTTGGTTTCGATGCTCGAGGGCGGCGAGTGGCGGGTTGAGGGAAATGAACTTGTGATCAAGGTGAGTGCGTCGGCCACTGTCATTGATATGACTTTTGGGGCTGATGCGCGGCGCTTGGCGATTGCTACGGCCAGCGGCGCCGCGGGGCGGGCGCTTAAGTTGAAAGTTATACCTGGGAGTGGGGGGACTGGCGCTGTGACGAATCGCCCGTCTTCTAACGGTGGAGGACGCAGCCGGGCCGAGCAGGATCCGATTGTCCGCCGCATGAAGGAAAAGTTTGGGGCGGAGATTCGGACGATTATTGATTACAAAGATAAGCGCTGAGGTTTTTATTTTGGGCCGCGCGGGTGAGGGCGCCCGCGCCACACGTTCTTTGGAAGGATTACATGGGCGGATTCAATTTGCAGGAAATGATGGCTCAGGCCAAGCGGCAATATGAAGTGCTGCAGAAGAAGATGGAAGAGACCGTGGTGGAAGGTTCGTCTGGTGGCGGCAGCGTGGTGGTCAAGATGGATGGGCGCAAACAAGTGCTTAGCATGAAGATCGATCCCGAAGCGGTTAAGGGTGGGGATGTCGAGATGCTGCAGGACCTGGTGACTGCGGCGATTAATGGCGCCAGCCGGAAAGTGGATGAGGCCATGCAATCCACTATGGGTGGCATGTTGGGCGGGCTGGGAATTCCGGGATTGTAAAACTTCCAATTATTCAATTTTTCTATGTCTAAATTTGCTGAGCCGATGTCGCGGCTGATCGATGAACTGAAAAAGCTGCCGGGCATTGGCAGCAAGACGGCGCAGCGGCTGGCGTTTCATATTTTGCGTTCGGACGATGAGGACGCTGACGCGCTGGCCGAGGCGGTGCGTGACGTGAAGGCGAAGCTGCGGTTATGTTCTATCTGCAACAACATTACCGACGTCGAGCCTTGCGTTTATTGCAGCAGCGCTACGCGCAATCAGCGGATGGTTTGCGTGGTTGAGGAGCCCACCAACATTGGCGCTATCGAGAAGACCAAGCATTTCAACGGGGTTTATCACGTGCTGCATGGATCGATTTCGCCGTTGCACGGGGTAGGTCCGGAGCAGTTGCGCATTTCGAATCTGATGCGGCGGGTTGAAGACGGGCTGGTGGATGAAGTGATTCTGGCTACCAATCCGACTGTTGAGGGCGAGGCGACGGCGACTTATCTTTCTGGGAAATTGCGGCGCACGGGACTTCGGGTTACGCGCATTGCCATGGGCATTCCGGTGGGCAGCGACATTGAGTACGCGGATGAGATTACGATGTTGAAATCGATGGAGGGTCGGCGGGAGTTGTGATGCTCAAGAAGCGGCCGCGGATTTACGCGGATTTCACTGATGATTCTGCTTCAAGTTCCAGGAAATAGTTTGATTCTTCCTCTGTAGGTACGATTCCTTCTGGGAGAGCTCCCTGGTTATAGTCAGCCAGACGATTTTTCCATTTTAAAAATTCTGTGAGGTTGCGGGGTTCGATGCGGATTTCTACGCGGCGAAGGCTGGCCAGCAGGAGATTCATTTCGTAGCGAAAGCCGGTTACCGTTCGCAGGTTCTTTGCTGCGGGTCGCTGCATTTTTATTTTTCGATTGTGGCATTCCAGCAGGCCCCATCCGGGTGGCAATTCTTCCACGTGAAGCATGGCGGCGGGTGTGAGGTAGAAGCGTTCGCAGCCTAACCCCAATTCCTGTTTGCGGCGAAATGGCTTGTCGCGATCGACGAAAAAATCTGGTCGGGAAATTTTGCATTCGACTAGTACGGAGTGGCAGGCGCGTTTCCATCCGATGGCGTCCGGCATTTCTCCGCTGAGGCAGGCTTGCTCGGAGAGAATCACTCCGCAGCGGTAGGAGCGCAGCCAGGCTATGGCTTTCTGGACTAGCTGGGCGTGAGTCATGGATGCTTCGGTTGTAGTTGATGGCAGGCGTGGAGGGAAGTGACTGGGTGGCTTCGGGGTTTAAGCTTTAGGCTGCAGGCTTCGGGCTATCGGGTCTGTTTGGTTTGGCGGCTCGCAGCGCCTTGATCATTATTGGTTGGTCATAGACGGTTTCCAGCAGGTGACGGGCGGCGGCAAGGGTTTCGGCGGCGCGGTCGCGAGGAGAATAGCCTTGGGCGGCGATTTCGAGGAATCCGTTTTGCTGGTGGACTTGCAGTCGCTGAACGTGGCCGTCGGCTGCGGAATCAAAGGCGTTCGCCAGGCGCAGAATTCCTGCCAGGCGCGAGACGATTTGTTTTTGATCGGGGTTTAGGCCTTCCAGCGTTTTCTGTCCAATCCTGGGAAGCGCTCCCCGGTGATATCTGGCGATTACGGCTGCGAGATGCATCTCGTCCTTACTCCAGCTCAAGGGCGGAGTCAGGCGCTCGATCAATTTGTAAGTTGCTTTGTGATGGGCTTTTTCTTTTTTGGAGCGGCCGACGTCGTGCATGAGACTTGCTATTTCGAGGATATTGCGTTCGTTTGTTGCCTCGGAAGCTGCGGCTCCTGGGCGGTTTGGCAGGCCATCATAGAGTTGGAGGGCGAGATGGGTGACGTGATTCGCATGTTTGAAATCGGGATCGAGAAGTGAGGCCCACAATTTGAGACGGCTCAACGCGGCGGATTCAATCTGCTTTCCGACCGGTAATTGCGCGCGCCAGACTTGCCATAGGGAATTGTTGCCGACCATTTTGGCGCGGTAGTTGTCGATTCTGCGGGTCCGCTCCTGGATAATTCTCGTGTGCCATTTTGTGCGCGACTCGGCGTCGGTAAAGGCTTTGACCTGGAGCGCCGTTGCCCAAAGCACATCCAAGTCGTGGACCTCGCCAAGCTCGTCCTGCAGTTCCTTGAGATCGTTGCTCCAGGCAGCGTGTTGTTCGGGCAAAAAATTTTCTACGATGTAACGGAAGCGTTTCAAGCCGATGCGCAGAGAGTGAAATGCGATTTGCGAGCGATTGCGAAGTGCGTTGCGGTGCAGTTGGTGGGCTTCGGTCCAGCGTTCCAGCGCGAGATGCTTGAAGAGGGCGCTGCCGCTGCGTACTCGGGCGGCGCGGCGCGGCAAGGAGGCGATCCATTTCCGCCACTGTTTGCGATCGAATTCTTGTAGAGCGACTGCGGCTTGCTGCTTTAAGTGGGCTTCACGGGCAGCGAGAAATTGAAGCAGGGTGATGGCGACCGAGTCGGCGGGGTCGCCCAAATGGCGTACCCATTCTTCCATCACCTGCACGTCGCGCAGTTCGCCCAACTCGCGAAAGAGCTGCCGGCCGGCCTTCTTCATCTGTTTCCATGCGGGATCGGGATCCATCACGCGCAAGCCATCCGCGACGGAACGGCAGCGGCGCAGGGCGACGCGTAGATCGTGGACTGGATCGGCGCTGAAATCCAGGCTGGCGCGCTCACACTCTTCGAGGACGCGTTCCATCCACAGGGCGAGTCCGAGCTTTTTGCGCGGACGTTTGGCGATTGCCGGGGCTACAGAAGCACTCATGATTTTTCAGCTTGGGGAATCACGGATCATTTTCGCCGCTGAGGCGAATTAATTCCAGTGCTGAATCAGGCCGATAAACTTCTGCGAAATCGGTCCAAACCGATGTTTGCCAGCCGTTTTACGCCATTTGGGGATTATTACCTCCGTAACATGCATCCCCTTACCGTGTGCATTAACCTTATACCCAAGTCTGAGGAGCGACGTATTTCGACCGCCGCCACAACCAAGCGAGAAGACAGGAACGCGTCGGCGCGCGCCTTTATTCACAGCCTCAACATCCTGGTGAAGTACGTGCGGCTTTATGGTTTCCAGCATAAGCGCACGGAGGGGCAATTCGAAGTTACCTGGAACGAATTGCAGCACGGATTGCCAAAAGAAGGCGATGCCGGATTTTTGCTGGGTGTGTCAGAGAACCGGCTGCTGCTGGATGGCGTGGCACTCGAAACCGGGCAGGCGGAACGCAGCTTTGCGCAACTTCTTACCGCGGCTGGGTTGGCTAGCATTCAATTTTCCAAGGGAGTGACGGTTGACGATTTTGCCCGCCTGATTCGCGCCTTTGCCGTGGGTGGGTCGAAGGCTCAGGATGTGGTACAGCAGATCAAAGATACGTTTGGAGACAACAAGACATCGACGATTCGGATCAATGAAGTGAAGTTTGTGGCGTCTGATCCAGGCTCGGCAGACGTGAGCGTCGCGGCACAGATTGCGGCGCAGACGCTGGGACCGGAATTCAAAGAATGGCTGAATGATCCGCAGAAACTCTTGCAACTGATCGCCGCGGCAGAAGGCTCGCGCTCGGGCGGGGCCGGGGGCGGCGCGCCGATTGGCAGCGTCCCGAATGTTTCGGGCGGGGCGTCCGGCGAACCGTCGAGCGGAGGGAGTGCGAGCACAGCGGGGACGGGGACGTGGGCGGGAGGAGTTGTGCCGCTTCAGGAAGAAGAAGTGGTGCAGGCAATCCGGCTGCTGACAAAATTTGGCGAAGCTGGCTCTGGTCCTGCTGCCCAGATCGAACCGCTGCAGAAAGAAATTACCCAGGCTGATCCGAATCTCAGACTCAACCTGCAACAACTGCTGGAAAGCCTGGCGGCCAAGAATCCCACAGAAAAAACTGATACTCCTCTTTTGATGAAGGCAGCCGAGCACATGGCGATTCGGTTTGCCATGGAGCGCTTCCAAAAGGGAGACATGAAGGTGAACGCAGTCCACCAGATGCTGGAGCACATGAGCCGGCAGATGGAGACGCTGCGACAGATTCTGCGCGTACACGAAGACAAAATGAGCAAGGCGGGGCTTCTGGTGGAGTCTCACGCCGACATTTTGGATCGCATGTTCTGGGCGGAAGTGCCCGAGGCAGGCAAGAAGAGCGTTTTACTGTCAAATGACGCTGCGTGCGTACCATCGCGCAACATTCGCCAGTTTATAATAGAGGTACTGCTGGAACGCGGAGATCAAGAAACCGTTACGGCTATCCTGCAGAATTATTCGAATTGTCTTGCCGCTAAAGATAGTGATCCTCGCCGCAGAGCTGCCATCGGATTGAGCCAGTTGGCTGATCTGTTCGCGGCGCCCGGCGTTGATTTAATCGGTCCCGTAATCCATAAGGTTGGGGAGGCTCTGGTTCGCGACTCCGATCCTGAAATACAAAGTTTATTGAGCGCGGCCTTCGTGCGATTGAGTTCGGAAGCTGGGAACCGGAAACAGTATGCGGCCTTGGGCGAAGTTTGCGGCGCCATAGAGGGTGTGGCCAAGCAACGTCCCGCGATGGCCAACGAACTGCGTCCACGTATTGGTGTAGAGAATCGCTTGCCGGAGTTCATCGAAGAGGCCTTGCGATTGCCGCAGGTGCCGCGCGATCTGGTTCTGGTGCTGCAACGCACTTCGCCGGCGGCCCTGGAACATCTGGCAGATCGATTCTTCCGCTGCATGCGGCGGGAAGAATGCGATCGCATGGTCGAGATCGTTAAGGAACTGGGCCCCGCCGGTTTGCAACAGGCGCGTGAAATGTTGAGGACGGGCCCGGTTCGCCAGGCATCTGCTGTGGTCGGACTTTTGAGCCGGCTGGATGTGCCGACGTTGTTGGAATTATTGCCGATCCGGCTGAAGGAATGGAACCGGTTCTATCACGATATTGTGGTTCGACAGATTGCTTATGGAGCAGCTCCGGACCGCGGGCGTACGTTGCTGGAAATCCTGGAGCATCTGGATGCGATGGTTCTACCGCAGGCGATCGATGAGATTGGCATGAGCGGCGACCGGACCACAGTGCCACCTCTTATGGTGATGGCTGAGTCGGGCGAAGCTCAGGGACGTTCGGCGATCATTCAGATTAAAGCGGTGGAATCGTTGGGAAGGCTTCGTGAAACCGAATCGGTCAATGTGCTGCGAGGTTTGCTGGAAACGAAAAAGATGTGGAAGTGGACGAACCATCGCGAGCTGCGGATTGCGGCAGCGCAGGCGTTAGCGAAGATTGATCCGCGATATGCAGCGCAGGTGATGTCGAGCAGCGGCTTGGCGCCGGGCGAACTGGCGATTGCGCCACTCGACGCTGCGCCGGCTTGTCCATGGGTGCGGCAGCGGCGTTATGAACGAATCGTGCTGCGGAAAACGTTGTCGGCCATCATCAGCAGCTCATGGGGAAAATCAAGCATCATGCTTCGCGAGCTCAGTTTAGGCGGCGGAATGGGTACTAAAGAAGACAACCTTCGCGTGGGCTCGGAAGCGAATATCGACATTTCGACTGGTGTGCGCCACATTCGCGGGCAAGTTTTGCTGCGTCGCGCCCGAGTCAACGAAGTGGGATTTGAAATTGTGAGTACCGACATGGAAAGCCGCCTGCGCTTGCGCGGGATTCTGATGGAAGCGGTGGAACGCGCGCCGGAGATCCGCGGCACCGAGTGGCAGGGCGAGCGCAAGAGTTGAGTCGGTAGTAGCCAGCGGTTAGGGAACATCGGAAACAAAAGCCTCAGCTTCGCAGCTGGGGCTTTTTCACATCTCGCAGAAACATTTACTTCACTTTGGCGAAGATGATCACCAGCGTATACAACGCCAGTGACTCGATCAGGGCCAGACCAAGAATCAGCGCCAACTGAATACCGGGCCGGGCTGCAGGATTGCGCGCCAAGCCTTCAGCCGCGGCGGCCGTGGCTTTGCCCTGCGCCAGAGCGCAGATGCCGGATGCGAACGCCATGGAAAACCCAGCGGCGATCGCGACCCAGTTGACTCCGCTGGCTGCGGCTTCTCCGCCCTGCGCGAAGGCAGGAACGGCAAAGCATAACACCGATAGTGCCATAAACAGATTGCTTAACTTACGCATTGTTTCTCCTCGTGGACTATGAATTACCGCCAGTGGGTGGTTGACGCCATACCTTGCAGACGCCCTCACGCTGAACGGTTGACAACAGAACATCGAAACCTGATCATGCGATATCACAGCTAACTCGTCATCCCGACCGGAGCATTGCGGTTGGCTTTATCAATCGCCATGCGGAGTGGAGGGACCTGCTGTCCTCGTACCCTGCCTGAAACACCAGCCAGTGAAGCGCTGCCCTTACAAATCATTAACGAAAATTGGTTCTAATGCTCTTCGGCCACAGCTCCCGCCAAATAGACTGTAGTCAGCAAAACGAAAATATAGGTTTGCAATAGCGACACGCCGATGTGCAATCCAAGAAATACGATTGGCACTCCGATGGGAATCAGTGAAAAGAAAACCAGGGTGACCATATCTCCGGCGAACATGTTGGCGTAAAGACGGATAGTCAGTGACAAGACCCGGGCGAGATGACTGATCAGTTCAATCGGAACCATGAGCGGCGCGAGCGCGGGCATGGGGCCGGCAAAGTGCTTTAGGTAGCCGATTCCCGCGTGTTTGAATCCTTGTGCCTGATAGTAGAAAAAGGCGCACAGCGCGCATCCGAGCGGTACTACCGGAACCGCTGTTGGCGATTCGAAGCCGGGGATAACGCCGATGAGATTGCACAGCAGAATAAACAAGCCGAGCGCCATCAAGAAGGGGGTGAAGCCTTCGCTGTGATGGCCGATGATTTCCTGACTCTGGCCTTGAACGAATCCGTGAGCGCCTTCGAAGATGTGTTGCAATGCGCCCGGCTTATCAACTGACAGCCGCGACCGTACCATAAGAAATACGATGATCAGAAACAGGAAGACCAGAACTTCCATCGCTACGGAATTGGGGATGGGTGCGTCAGGATATTTTGGTTCAAGGTGGAGTGCGCGCAGCAACCCGGTAACCGGGCTGGCGAAAATGTGATTCAAGAACGCGGTAAACCAGAGTTGTTCGTGCATGGGACTGCTTTTAGCTTTTAGCTCCTAAAGTCTCGGCTGGGTCAGAACCCGCGTGCCAAAGCCATATAAACTTCATACGCCGCTTCGCACGCGATGCCTCCTACCGGGAGAAACAGGCCGGCAAACAGGCCGTAAACACTCGCGGGAGAAACACTGAATATAGCATAGGCGGCTGCGGCCATCAAAAAGTAGCGCACCAGAAATCGAAATACTATTCCACTGCTCGACTGCTTGTACGTACTCTGAGTTGCGCGGTCTGCCAAGGCGCTGACAACCCGCTCCAGCCAGTGAAAATTGAGGTAGGCGATGGCGCATCCGCAGGCGAAGCCAAATGCGATGCGCCAGCCATAGCGAAGCCATCCCCCGACGCTGAGAATGAGTGCCAGCGCGATCATGAAACGGGGAATCCGAGCGAGCGCGCCGGAATAAAACGACTCGGCGCCGCTGTCCTCGTTTTTGCTCATTTTGAATCTGAAGATGTTACGGTGCGGATTAATTGCACGAAGCCGGCGATGATTCCGATGATTAGGCCGGCTAAATATATCCAGGTTGTGTGCAGCCAATGGTCGAGGGCCAGGCCGATGAGCCATCCGGCAACGGTTGCGGCGGGAAAGATGAAGGCTAGTTCGCTGTAGCTTGCCAACTGCACCCAGGTGCTTCGCTTTTTTGGGAGATTGTCGTCGGGAGGAGACATGGATGGGGCCTGACTATCTTACGCCCCGCTGGGGCTCATCGGTCTCTACATTACCCACGGCTTACGCCGTGGGCTGCGTTCTTACACCACTTCGCGGCTTGCTTATCTAAAAACATTTGCACTTAGTATCGCTGAGCTTCTATCCCAAGCCCATCGACCACGTCACAACTCTTATGAAGCGCTCGGGGAAGATGCCGATAACGACCGTTGCGAAGGCCGTTACGCCCAGAGCGACCTTCATGGCAACGCTGATCGGGAGACGGGTTTTGTCCAGCGCTTCGCTCATGAACATGGCATTCGCTATGCGCATGTAATAGTAGAGACCGAAGACCGCGTAGAGCACCGCCAGGGACGCCAGAACATAGTGGCCGCTCTCCATCAGGCTGAGGAAAATAAAGTATTTGCCGTAGAAGCCCGCCAGAGGCGGGATGCCGGCCAGAGAG
>DASYOD010000065.1:0-13522 GCA_036008085.1 Terriglobales bacterium | reverse complement strand
GCCAACATACCGAGAGCAATGGACACATAGAAAACTGCAAGATCGAGATAGGATTCGCTTTCATACCACGCATACCACGCGAGCAACGCTATAGTAAACATCGCTGCCAGCGGCATATCGGTCGAAGCGGCACGGGCGAAGCCTATCACTCCAGCGGCGGAGGCGCTGATCAATGCGCCATCGAGTTGAAATCCGGGACGAATACGTTTGAGAAAAACATAAACACCAAAAACCATCAGCGTCGCATCCACTGCGGATGGCAAGCGGGCAGCCCAATCGCTCACGCCGAAGATGCTGTAGGCGAGCATCGCTTGCCAGTAGTAGAGAGGTGGTTTCTCCAGCCACGGTTTGCCTCCTAGTGTTGGCGTAATCCAATCGTGGCGAGCCAACATCTCGCGCGCGACTTGAGCATAGCGAGGCTCGTCGGCGCCGATCAAGCCAAAATAGGCAAGCCCGAAGAAAAACAGAAATCCGCAGAATCCGGCAAGCAGAAGCCAATCAGTAGACGCGCGCGAGATTTTCAATTTTTCCCCAGAAAGCTATTGTACGAAGGGATTCTTCCGAAGTTGTGCCGTGATTTGCGTGACCGCAACTGACAAGGGGCCCTCGATAGAACATCCACTGGCGCACGCGTGGCCGCCGCCGCCGAACTGTTCCGCGACCGCAGCCACATCCATCTGTCCTTTGCTGCGCAAGCTTACACGGAAACGACCGTCAGGAAGCTCGCGAAAAAATGCAGCTACTTCAACATCCTGGATAGAGAGCGCGTAATTTACCAGCCCTTCGCAATCTTCTTCTTTGGCCCCTATTCGTTCCATCTGGTCGCTGGTCACCCAAATCCAGGCAAGCGGTCCTTCCCTATGCAAGTTCGAAAGCGCCGCGCCCAGTAGCCGCATCTTGGCGGTGGAATGTCCGAAATACACGTTGCGGGCGCAGTGCGCGGCATCGGCACCTGCGAGCACCAACTCCCGTGCCAGGGCAAATGTATGTTCGTTAGTACCTTCAAACATAAATGAACCCGTGTCGGTGAGTACCGCGGTGTACAGGCAAGTCGCGATCTCCGGAGAAATCTTCACTCCAGCTTCTCGTGCTAGGCGGTAAACCATCTCCGCGGTTGCAACCGCTTTGGGATCGATCCAATTCACATTGGCAAAAGGCCGGCCGCTGATGTGATGGTCAATGCTGATTAGAAAACGGTTTTCCAGGCCCTCCAGGCGAGTGCGCTGGATGCTATCGCACTCCAGAATGATGGCGGCTTCATAGTTGCCTTCTGCGCTGACGGCGCGCACGACTGTGTCGGCAAAAGGCAACGGCTGATAAATGCGAGGCACGCCGTCATGCAGAACCACATCAGCGTGCTTGCCCATGGCGCGCAGGATTTGGCAGCAAGCTAGCGCGGAACCGACTGCGTCACCATCAGGGCGCGCGTGCGAAGTCAGCAGGAAGCGGTTGCGACGCTCGATGTGATTAAGAACTTCTTTTAACATATCAGCCTGCTCGTGCGGCTCCCTACCCGCTCCTTTTCCGGTTGCGTTTCAAAAGCTCATCGATTCTAGCTGCGTAGGTCTGCGAGCGATCCAACTGAAAAAATAACTCCGGCGGACGTCGCAGGTGCAGACGTTCAGCTACCTCGCGTCGGATGAAACCCACGGCTGCGATCAGTCCCTCTAGCGTGCGCTCGGCGTCTGCATCGTCGCCTTGCACCACCACGAATATTCGGGCGGAGCGCGAATCGCTTCCCAGTACCACACTGCTAACGCTGACCAGACCGATTCGCGGGTCGCCGAGTTCGCCCTCGACGATGGTTTCAATCTCCTCACGCAAAGCCTCTCCCAACCGTTCGCGATGATATTTGGCTCCGCGCTTTTCCACAGTTTTCTCTCAGAGTAAAACGAATGAGAATATCAGAAAATCAGCCTGAAGGCGTCATTAACATCGGCGGGAGAGTAACTTTCGTGTCGGCCTGAAAGCATCACGTAGCGGTTCTACGCTGCCATGCGGTATTTCATTTGGGCGCGAAGTCAACGACTCCACACCGTAACGCCAGCAACCTTGGGCACGATTTGCTTGATGCTCGCCGTCCATTTAATCTGTTTACAGGAACCATAACCGAGATAGTGGGCTTTGGATTGCGTCCTATGTTCTGTAATTATCGTCTGGAAGCAACTAGGCTGCTCGGTCGCTCATCCATAGAACTGATACGTATGTATATTTTGACGCTCAATCCCGGCGAATCCGCCTTTGTGCGGTGCACTCGTTGCGAGAATTTGAATTTGATGGTAACCAACGAGAAAGAGAACGACGTATCGCTCCAGTTTCATGCCAAGGACGATCAACTGGATGCGGAGTGTGTTCAGTGCAAGAGCCATTATCTGTGGACTCCTGGCTCCGTTGCCATCGTCAAGCCGACGCAAAGCGCGAACTGAAGACGATTCGCAGGTTCGCGGTTACCAGCCCGAGTGATAACCCTTGCTTCCGATGAGCGGCACAAAGCGGCATCCTTCCAGATTAGTAACTATCGCCTGGCCCGCTTTCATGCACACTAACTGCAACTCTTGAGCCTGCGCCGGACCAATCGGAATCACCATTCGTCCGCCGTCGTTCAGTTGTTCAAGCAGTGGTGGCGGAATCTGCGGAGCCGCAGCGGATACTACGATTGCATTGAATGGCGCGTATTCAGGCAGGCCATTGCTGCCGTCGCCAAGTAACACTCGAACATTGTCGTAGCCGAGACGAACGAGCGTAGCTCCGGCTTGGCGGGCGAGAGACGCGTGCCGCTCCACGGAATAAACCTGGCGAGTAAGTTCAGCAAGTAATGCAGTTTGATAACCCGATCCGGTGCCTATCTCCAAAACTGAGTCCGATGGATCGAGCGCTAAAGCCTGCAGCATGATGGCGACAATATACGGTTGCGAAACCGTTTGTCCCTCGCCAATTGGAATGGGGTGATCTTCGTAGGCCTGGTCCTTATATTCCGCAGGAACAAATTCCTGGCGTGGAACACGCGACATGGCTGCGAGCACGCGCTCATCCCGAATGCCTCGCGCTCGCAATTGCGCCTCCACCATATCCTGGCGTTGCGCAAGAAAAAGATCGACTGGAATTTCCGCCGCCATAGCTTGGTTGATATCAGAATATCGCGAATTTTTCATAGCACGAATCTTTGGCCGTGCCGGCGAATCTTAACTTGATTGTTATTCTGGTTCGGCGCCCTGAGAACCCTGGAGGATAGAACATTGAACGACGGAGAACGATACGCTCCGGGCTGGCCCGGAATTCCTCCCCGCTGGACTTCGAGCGCAAAAAGCGGTGTAGGCACCGCGCTAAATCAACATAGCCGGGTGTGGTTCACAATCAGCCATGGAATTCTGAACGAAATTTACTACCCTCGTGTCGACCAAGCGTGCATCCGCGATATGGGCTTCATCGTTACGGATGGAAAGAGTTTTTTCTCCGAGGAAAAACGTCATTGCAAGTTCGAGAACGTTCCGGTTGCGCCGGGTGTGCCCGCCTACGAGTTGACCAACACTGACTTGCAGGGACGGTACCGGATTGACAAGGAAGTTTTGACCGATCCCTATCGCAATGTTGTGCTGCAGAAAATTCGTTTCACCCCGTTGCAGGGCAGGCTAGCTGACTATCGTCTCTACGCGCTCCTGGCACCTCATCTCGCGAATTGGGGAAATGGCAATACGGGATGGGTCGGCGATTATAAGAGTGTCCGCATGCTGTTCGCCGAGCGTGAGAGTTGTGCGCTGGCATTCGGGTGCTCGACGCCGTGGAAGAAAATGTCAGTGGGCTACGCCGGTTCATCCGATGGTTGGCAGGATCTTTCGAAGAATTTTCAGATGACCTGGGATTACACACGCGCCGAAAACGGCAACATTGCGCTGACGGGGGAAATTGATCTGGAGGCGTGCAGCGGTGAGTTTGTGCTCGCGCTGGGGTTTGGAGGTATCTGGTCAGAAGCTGGGCAACAGGCGCGATCAAGCTTGCTGGAAAGTTACGAAGAATTGCGCCATCGGTATGTGACACAGTGGGAAAACTGGCACGAGAGTCTGATGGGTCTAGACGAAATGGCTCCGGCGCGTGAGCACGATCTCTATCGAGCCAGTGTTGCAGTGCTGCGCACTCATGAATCAAAAGACTTTCTGGGTGGAGTGATTGCGAGTCTTTCTATTCCGTGGGGCTTCAATAAAGGCGATGAGGATCTCGGGGGATATCACCTGGTCTGGCCACGTGACCTGGTGGAAACCGCATTCGGTTTTTTGGCGGCAGGCGCGCAAGAGGACGCGGTACGTGTGCTTCGCTATCTCGAATCCACGCAGGAAGCCGATGGACATTGGGCGCAAAATATGTGGTTAGATGGGCGTCCATACTGGAATGGATTGCAGATGGATGAAACCGCATTCCCCATTCTGCTAGTCGATTGCATGCTTCGGGATTGTCCGTCTGTGTTGGGCAAACTAACGCGCTGGTGGTCGATGGTGCAGCGTGCGGCTGGGTTCCTGGTTTGCAATGGCCCCGTTACACAACAAGATCGTTGGGAAGAAGATGCCGGCTATTCACCGTTCACTCTGGCGGTGGAAGTTTCTGGATTGCTGGCCGCGGCAGATATCGCGGAAGCCATGGGAGAAAAAGCAACTGCCGAATATCTACGTGAGACCGCCGACAATTGGAATGACAACATCGAACGCTGGACTTATGCCTCGAACACTGACCTCGCACGTCAAATCGGAGTAGAAGGATATTACGTTCGAATAGCGCCGCCGGAATCAGACGGAGCGAGATCTCCCGCCGAAGGATTTGTTCCTATAAAGAACCGGCCGCCAGGACACAGTACGGAACCTGCGACTCAAATTATCAGTCCAGACGCGCTCGCACTGGTGCGTTTCGGCTTGCGCGCACCAAATGATCCGCGAATCCTGAATACAGTCAAAGTAATCGATGCACTGCTTCGCGTAAAATTGCCTCAGGGACCGTGCTGGTACCGCTATAACGGCGATGGCTATGGAGAGCATGAAGATGGTTTGCCATTCGATGGCAGCGGCATCGGGCGCCCATGGCCGTTGCTTGCAGGTGAGCGGGCGCATTATGAACTGGCTGCGGGACGTCCGCAGGTTGCACAGCAACTCCTGCAGGTGATGGAAAGCTCAACCGAAGGCGGGCGCCTCTTACCAGAACAGGTTTGGGATACCGCAGACCTGCCGGGGCGCGAATTGTTTGCCGGCAAACCAACGGGCTCAGCGTGCCCTTTGGTGTGGGCGCATTCTGAATACATAAAGTCGCGCCGGTCGCTGCGCGACGGAAAGATTTTCGATCAGCCACCTCAGACGGTGCAGCGCTATTTGGTGGAGAAAAAGAAGTCGGTTTACTTTGCGTGGCGCTACAACAACAAGTGCCGCTCCATGCCGCAAAACAAACAGTTGCGTATCGCGCTGATGGAGCCGGCATTGGTGCATTGGAGCGCAGACAATTGGCAGACCAGCCAGGACATCACCACCCGTAACACTAGCCTGGGCGTTCACGTGGCTGACCTTCCCGCGGAACGATTGTCAGCTGGAAGTGAGATTGTCTTCACGTTTTACTGGTTACAGACACAACGTTGGGAGGGCGCGGATTTTTCCGTGACCGTAGAAGGATAGGGCGAGGACGTCGCGCCCTTCCCCTAACCCGTGTACAGCAGTTCTACTACGGTGCAGTCGTCGTTCAAGGGAGTGCCACCGCAGAAACTGGAGATCGCGGTAAAGATTTGTTCCAGTGTCCCCGTTTTCGCGGCCTGTTCCAGGCGCGAGTCTTCGAAGAAGTCTCCGCGTGCATTTTCGGCTTCGGTGACGCCATCCGTAACCAGTATCAGGCGGTCGCCTGGTTTCAACTGGCAATGATCGCTTTTATAGGTCGCATCGGGCAGCAACCCAACGGGGAGGTTTCCGAACGCGGGCCGCTGAATCTCTCCGCTAGAAACCACCAGGGGTAAAATGTGCCCACAATTCACGTATTCGACATTGCCATCATGCTGAACCCGCGCAATGATGACCGTCGCATACTTCTCTCCAATATTTTTGTCCGTGAAGAAGCGATTCACAGCGGTTACAATTTCAGTCAGTGGCATGCCTGCGGTGAGCTGTGAATAAATCATTCCTTGCAAAGTGGACGCGAGCAGCGCGGCTGAGACTCCCTTGCCGCTCACATCGGCCAGCACAATGGTGAGGCCTTCATTGGTATTCACCGCATCGAAAAAATCGCCGCCAATCTCTTTGCAGGAAAGATTCCGTCCGGCCAGCTTGGCGAATGGAACTTCGGGAATGGTCACAGCCATCAAACGCTGCTGGATTGATGCCGCGATCGAGAGTTCTTGCTGGTAACGCCGGCCAGCCTCTTCAGCTTGCACCAAGCGGGCATTCTCGATAAGCGACGCTGCTTCAGTCGCGATCGCATGCAGAATATCGTTGCTCACGCCGGAGATATCGCGCGAGGCAAAGCGCGAATCCACGTATAGAGCGCCCATAACCTCAGCCGAAACGGCACCTGCTGGCGCCTCGGCATCGCGCGTGGCTTGGACCTGCGGCTTGCGCAACGGTACACAGATCACGGTGCGCAGATCGTAAGCGACGATGCTCTTGCGCCCGGTAAGGTCTGCGGAACGACTGGTGTCGGTTAGCACGAATTCGGAGTTGGAATTTAACGCGTCTTCCAGAATCGAATGGGAGATCGTTTTGTCGTCAAGCAGCGGTTCCCCCTTCGCATTGCGCCCAGCCGCCAGCCGCAGCTCTCCTCTTGCGTTTTTCATGTAGACGTACGCCCGCTCCGCGCGAGTAAGCTTAAGAGTTACGTCCAGCAGCGTCATCAGAATCTCATCGAGCACGCCAATCGTATTCAGCTTGCGGGCAGCTTCAAGAAATAAAACTAACTTTTCCAGATCCGTAGTCTCATCCGAGATGTGCATCCCGGAAATCTGGCTGAGGAACTCGCGCGCAGAGTTGGTGGTTCCATGCTGAGGATTGAAAATTACGTACGCAACTTCACGAACTCCGAACTCCAGCCGATCATTACGTTCCAGGGTCTTGCGCTCGACCCGCTCGCCGTTGACGAACGTCCCATGCTTGCTGCCCTGGTCGACGACGCTGAAGACTCCATTTTCAGAGACGATCAGCGCGTGGTCCCGCGAGACGCGCGGATCCGCAATGACCAAATCCTTGTCGACCTTTCGTCCAACGCCAAAAGGGCTGTGATCGAGGTTAATGACACGTTGCTCATTTCCCTGGACAAAGACAAGGGTGGGAAATACTCCGGAGCCGGTTCCTGACGATGGGCCGACGATGGTGGGAAACGCCATGTAGCGTTGCAATGCTCCTTAAAAGTCGCTAGGAGAATAATATGACAGTACCGAGCGCCGGGGGGAAGAGGGTAAACTTTTTCACTCGATGGCTCGATTTTAGGCTGCGCCACGATGGAATGTGGCAATGGCCTCCTGCTCGTTGTCGTAGACCTCGAAAACGGTAGCTAATTTCGTGATTTGCAAAACGTCGCGCAGGCGTTGACCGAGACCGGTCAACTTTATATCCGCGCCACCGGCACGAGCCGATGAATACACCCCGACCAGCGTGCCGAGGCCGCCGCTGTCGATGTAGGAAACTCCCGCCAGATTAAGCACTACCTGTCGCGTGGACGCCAAAGTTCTCTTGAGATTCTCGCGCAGTGCGGCAGCTTCGTCGCCAAACACTATGCGGCCCTGCGGCGAAATAATCGTGACTCCCTCAGCCTGCCGAACATCAATTTTCAGGGACATTCTGATCCCTCCGCACCGTAACGGTGCCCGAGAAGCCTAACGCGGAGGTCCGCATGAATGCAAGCAGGTTTGGGAAATCAATGCAATTCTGGATTCACAAGTGCCGGTGCTGGACGTGCACTCGGCCTCGGCTGGATACGGACAAACTCCACAAAAACGAGGACGAAAAAGAGTACGAGCACAGCCCCTATCGACTCCGAGTGCTTGTAGCGAATAGTCAGCAACATGTACAGGGGGCTGCAAAACAGAACCCCTACGCAAACGTAAAGCGCTTGCTTGCTCCAAGCGCGAAAGTTTTGGCTTGAAAGCAAGACTTCGAGCACAACAAGCGCCGCCACAAATAGAATGCTTAGGTCGTAACCGTAAGTGTGATAGCTCAACAGAATGGCTGCGATCAGGCTCAAAGCGAAAGCCAATTCGGGATGGACTGCTGAGGCAAGAAACGCTTTCCGCATCGCGTGTGTAAGACAAGCCAGGAGTACTGAGTAACCAAACAGAATCAACCCAATCCTTACGCGAGGTTTTGATGGCGGACATAAGCTTTCAACGATGCCCCGAAGGTTCGCGGCGGGTCCTACTGCGATCTTCCACGCATGACTTTGGTTCTTTTCCCCGGCCAAAACGTAAGCGGGATAGCCCAACGAACTTTTCCAGCCACAAGCGGCCAATCCTAAAAGCGCGAGAATGATCGCTACCAACAGAAACCCTGCCAGAAACTTCCTGCGCCGCAACAAAAACAGCGGAAGGACAAAAGGAAACACCAAATGGAATTTGCATAGACCTAATCCCACCCATCCGCCTTCGCACAATTCAGTTCCATGCTGAAATGCAATGAATGCCATGGTGTAGCAAAACAGCACCAGAATAGAGTCCTGTCCCTCAAGCAAAGCCAAGAAGAGTGGGAAGAAACCAAACGCTGCCAATATCCACAGATAAAACGGTGCGCTGCCTAAGAAGACTAAATTCCTGCGCAGGGAAACCAAGATAATGAAAGTCAGTCCAAGATTAATTGCCAGCCAGAGAAAATATGCAGCAAGGTAAGAAAGGCGCGCGAACGGGATAAACACCAGTGCTTCAAAGGGGGGATGGTTGAAGGGAATAAAGGCACCGCGCTTTTGCAGGCTGATGGGGGCGAAGGATCGTTGCACGGCTTCCTGGACAGTATCGTCATATAGTTCATAGCCGCGTCCTGCATGCAGAATCTCACCTGCCGTATAAAAAATGCTGAAGTCAGGCATTCCGTTACGGATGCCGCGCCATGAATGCCCGGCAAGGAACACGTGCAGAAATAACATCGCTGCCAGATATAAGACGAGTTTCCTCTGCGTGGATTGGCTCAGCATAGATTAAGAGACGGCATTATAAGCGACCTTTGCTTGCACTTTGCGCCGTTCCTTTTGTCTTACCATGGGGACACCGTAAGCCCATTGCTTATAATCAGAATGCATGCCAAATTTCGCTCCGGTTGACGAGCAGTTAGCCTACATAAAGAAAGGCAGCGCGGAAATAATTCGCGAAGCCGAGTTGCGAGCCAAGCTCGAGAAATCCCGCGCCACCGACAAACCTCTGCGGGTGAAACTTGGCATGGATCCGACTGCCCCAGACTTGCATCTCGGACATACTGTCGTTCTGCGCAAGCTCAAACATTTTCAGGATCTCGGACACACAGTTATTTTCCTGATCGGCGACTTTACCGGGATGATTGGTGATCCCACCGGGCGCTCAGCTACGCGTCCCCCACTTTCTCGCGAACAAATCGAGCAGAATGCCGAAACCTATAAGGCCCAGGTTTTCAAGATTCTCGATGAGCAGAAGACCGTGGTTGATTTCAATCGGCGATGGTTCGCAAAATTCACCGCCGATGACTTCATCCGTCTCGCCGCGAAATACACAGTCTCACAAATGCTCGAGCGCGAAGATTTTCACAAACGATTTCTCGAAGAAAAACCGATCGCAGTGCATGAACTGCTCTATCCACTGGCGCAGGGTTATGACTCCGTCGCACTCGAAGCCGATGTCGAACTCGGCGGCACTGACCAGAAATTCAATCTATTGGTAGGCCGCGAACTGCAGCGCGCCTACGGCCAGGAACCGCAAGTCGTGCTTACCACGCCAATTCTCGAGGGTCTCGACGGCGTGCAGAAAATGTCAAAATCGTTGGGCAACGCAATCGGAATCCACGAGCCTCCCCTCGAAATGTACGGAAAGATCATGTCGATCTCCGACGAAATAATGTGGAGGTACTACGAGCTGCTGACAGATATCTCGACGAGCGAAATCGAAAAGATGAAGCGCGAATCGCATCCCATGCAGGCCAAGAAAGATTTGGCTCGGAAGATCGTGTCAGATTTCCACTCAGCGGAAGCTGCGACTCAAGCTAGCGAGGATTGGGCGAAGCAGTTTCAGAAACATGAAGTGCCAAGCGCCACTGAACTGGTTCTAGTTCCGCTGCAAAAAGTTACTGCAGCGTCCACAAAGGATTTTTCGGACCAGAACTCGTACTTTGCACTCGACGACCCCCGACTGCCGAATATCCGGCTCGTATGGTTCGACAAAGTTCTGGCAGAGGCAGGCCTCGTGGTCTCTCGTTCGGAGGGCTCGCGGCAGATTGTAGCGAGGGCCGTGCGCGCTAACGAACAAACAATTCTCCGACCGGTAGTCACAATCCAGCTTGAATCGGAGAAAGCAGTTCGTGTTGGGAAAAAGATGAAGAGAGTATCCATCACCGAATAGGGCCCCCGGGAGTCGTCACCGGCAAATCCTGCTTGCGCGCCTCAACGGAAAAGATTAACGTGTGTCTCATCTCGTGCCTCAATCTTGTGTTTCTAAGGAGAGATGGAATGAAGGATCTCACGAAGGCAGTATTAACGGTTCTAGCATTCACACTGGTATTTTCCACCTGGTCTTTGGCTGATAGTGCCGCCGACTACAAGGCGAAATGTGCAGCATGTCATGGTGCTGACGGCAAAGGCGACACCAGCATGGGCAAAATGATGAAGATCCGCGATCTTGGCTCCTCCGATGTGCAGAGTCAATCGGACGCTGATCTGACCAACATAATTACCAATGGCAAAGGCAAGATGCCAAAATACGATGGAAAACTTACTGCAGATCAAATTAACGGCCTCGTGAAGTACATCCGCACACTCAAACCCTGACGTGCTTTGAACCATCGTTATTACATGGCTGACTCAGAACCCAGCTCGGATTCTGATCGGCCATTTATTCTTAGCGCCTCTTTGGAAAACCATCCGCCATCGCTCCAAAATTCTGCTAGCAGTTGTATACTTTTCTGGCCGCGGAGAGTCAGACTGAGAATCGACAATCCGCCGGTCGAACCGATCTCATCGTTTATTTGTTGTTTGTGGTTTACGAGCTCGGTTTGTGGCACTGTCCGGAGACAATGAATGCCAGATCGCAATCCAGAGAATGAAGATTCTGCAGATAGAGTCAACGACAATTCCGGCGTTTCTCGTCGCGACTTCCTGAAAATTTCTACTATCTCGGCGGCGGCGGTACCGATTCTTGGGACGAAAGTTGTGCAAGCCGCCGGTCAACCGGTAAAGGTTTATGGCCCAGGCAAAGTTCCTGTTGAGCTCGACATTAATGGCCAGAAACACGCGCTACACGTTGAGCCGCGCGTTACCTTGCTCGACGCGCTCCGCGATCAGCTTGACATAACAGGCGCCAAGCGAGTGTGCGACCGCGGAGAGTGCGGCGCTTGTACCGTACTTCTCGACAACCGTGCGGTCTATGCCTGCACCATTCTTGCGATTGAGGCGCAGGGTAAGACCATCACCACCGTCGAGTCGCTCATGCAAGGCGAAAAACTTCACCCGATCCAGCAGGCCTTTGTCGACAACGATGCTTCGCAATGCGGCTTCTGTACGCCCGGGTTCGTGGTGGCTTTCAAAGCGTTTATCGATCAGCACCCTAATGCCAGTCCCGAGGATATTCGCCGCGGATTGAGCGGGAACCTTTGCCGCTGCGGAACGTATCACGGAATTCAGCTTGCCATCGCGCAGATGGCGCAGAAAGGAGCATGACAGTGCCAGACTACAATTGGCCCGATGCAGAACATCGCACTCTAATTGGCAAGCGCATTTCCCGCGTCGATTCGCCCATCAAGGTTTCCGGCCGCGCGAAATATACGTACGACTATCACGGCACGAACCTGCTCTTTGGCAAGGTTCTGCGCTCGCCGTACGCGAAAGCAAAAATCATCAGCATCGATGTGAGTGCGGCAGAGAAAATGCCCGGCGTGAAAGCAGTCGAAATCATTCAGAAACCCGGCAGCACCGCTGCCTGGGCGGGAGATGAAATCGTGGCCGTCGCTGCCGTGGACGAGTCCACCGCTGAAGACGCCATTCGCCTGATCAAGGTCAAGTATCAGCCGCTATCATATCTCGTCAGCGATGCCGAACCTCCCGTGGGCGCGG
The DNA here is from genome assembly GCA_036008085.1 of Terriglobales bacterium. GTDB lineage: Bacteria > Acidobacteriota > Terriglobia > Terriglobales > Acidobacteriaceae > JABDBE01. The sequence goes on along the minus strand of DASYOD010000065.1, from coordinate 1,294 downwards.
GGGAAGCAGCTGGGCCTCTGAGCGGAGACGATATCGACGATGCGATCAGCAATCAGACGCCGGATGCGCAACTGATAAAGGATCTGCAGGAGCATGGCGTCAGCTTCAAAGTTGATGACGACTTCCTGAAAGATATGGAGGGCGAGGGAGCTTCTCAAGAGGTTCTCGATGCCATTCGCAAAGCTCCGTATCACGAGGCGACCGGGGGCGGCCATTCCGCGTATCAGAAGGTTGCTGCCCAGACCAGTGGAGATCCCGACAAAGCGTTTGCGGAAGCTGAGGTTGTGTCGGAAGGTCTTTATGGTGCGCCGGTCATCGTGCATTGTTGCCTCGAGCCTCACGGATCGGTCTCCGAGTGGACCGACAAAGATCATCTTTTTACGCACATCTCTACGCAAAACGTTTCTGGCATCGCGGCGCAGATGGCCGAGCCTCTAAAGGTTGAGGCCGCCAATATCCGAGTTCATCAGGACAACATCGGCGGCGGCTTCGGCAGCAAATTTGCCGCCGATCGTTGGGACATAGCTGCGGCCCGGCTTTCCAAGAAAGCGGGCGGCAAGCCGGTGCGAATAATGCTGGAACGCGACGCGGAGTTGAAGGTTGCAGGCGCGCGTCCCTCGGCTTATGCGCGAGTTAAAGTAGCCGCGAAAAAAGACGGCACCATCACCGCTTGGCAATCGCAATCCTGGGGAACCGGTGGTCCGGGTGGTGGCGGAATGCCGCCGATTCCTTATGTGTTCGGCGTTCCCAATCAGCACAAAGAGCACACTGCAATTCGCAACAACATCGGTCCCGCCCGCGCGTGGCGCGCCCCGAATCATCCGCAGGCAGCCGTTATTACGATGGGAGCTTTGGATGACCTTGCTGCCAAACTCAACATGGATCCGCTGGATCTCTGGTTAAAGAATCTGGAGATTACTGGTCCACGACGTGATGTCTATCGCGAAGAGCTTGCCGTCGCAGCCGATCTCATGAGCTGGAAAGATAAGTGGCGACCGCGTGGACAGAATGTTTCTGGAAACATTGCTCGCGGACTTGGGCTGTCGATTCACACCTGGGGCGGACGCGGACACGCCAGCGATTGCGATTTGACCATTCATCCTGATGGCTCAGTCGATTTGAAAATGGGGACGCAGGATATTGGCACCGGCACGCGCACAACGATTGTGATTGTTGCCGCGGAAACTCTCGGTCTTCCGATTGAGGCGATCAACCTCTATATCGGCGACTCGCTTTACCCTCCCTCGGGTGGTTCGGGCGGTTCGACGACGCCCGGAGGAGTCAGTTCCTCCAC
>DASYOD010000064.1:0-4977 GCA_036008085.1 Terriglobales bacterium | reverse complement strand
ATCATTCTGAAGGTGTCGTTCCCCAGCGCGAAGGTGCAAAAGGACTATAGCTACCAACCCACGGTAAGCGTGCTGATGCCGTGCTTCAACGAAGGTAAGACGGTCTACGAGACCATCGAGAGCATCAGCAAGAGCAACTATCCCCCCGAAAAATTCGAAGTGATTGCGCAGGACGACTGTTCGGTGGACGACAGCTACGAGTGGATGCTCAAGGCGCAGCGTGACTTCACCAACATACGCATACGAACGGGGCGCAATGCGGCGAACAGCGGAAAGGCGCGAACGGTTTGCAATGCGATGGAGCAATCCTCGGCAGAGATTATTATTTCGATCGATTCGGACTGCATATTTCATCCGGACGCGATTGCCGAGCTGACGGCTTGCTTCAGCGAAGCGCACATGGGGTCGGTGGGCGGAAGAGTCGGAGTACGGAACCCGAACGAAAGCGTCATTACCGCGATTCAAGCGGTGATTTACTACTCGGCCTTCCAGCTTTACAAGATTCCGGAAAATTGGACGCGCAGTGTGTGCTGCATCAGCGGATGCCTGTTTGCGATCCGTCGCGACCTTTTGCGGGAAATTGAGCCTGCGATTCGAGCCAGACATTGGTTCGGCGTACCGGTGAATCAGGGTGAAGACAGGTTTTTGACGCATCAGACGCTGCTACGGGGATATGGGACGTACGTCAACAATGACGCGCTGTGCTGGACCACGGTGCCAAACACGCTGTCCGTGCTGTTCAAACAGCAATTACGATGGCGGCGGAGCATCGTACGAGACTTTTTTTACACGCTAAAAACATTGCCACAACATGTCTGGAAATTGCACCCCAACGCGGTGTGGACACTGATCCTGACGCCGCTGGGAGCGCTGGTGGGATTCCTGGTGGTGATTACGGCTTTGACTTCGGACCCGCTGGCTTGGGCGGGGCCGGCCCCACTGGTCGTAGCACTTGGAATCGGAGCGGTCCTGACTTGGGTGATTAAAAAATACAGCGCAAGGGAAGCGGTGGCGCATCCATTGGCGTTCGGAGCTTATGTAGCATGGTCGCTTGTCAGCAGCTTGCTGCTGACGCCGCTGGCGCTGCTCACGATGGATTCCGCAGATTGGGGCACGCGAACCAAAGAAGTGAACGAGGTGGCCGTTGGCGACACCCGCAGCTAACACGGTTCCCGCGGAAACGAAGAAGCCGCCGGTGCGGCAATCGCTGCATTACAAGCTGGTGCTTACGCTGTATCGCGTGTTTGCCATCGCCATGCTGTATCTGGTGCTGGCTGGCATTTTGGCCTATGCCTGGGTGATGGGCTTTTACGCGATAAACAACTCGTGGGCGGCGCCGGTGATTCTCTCGGCGGCCGACGAGAAGAGCCTCGCGTTCCGGGAGCAGTTGGTGACGAGCCAGCAAACCATCGAGGATGTGAAGGTCGATTTGCAAAAAATGCAAAGCGGGATTGCGGAAATGACAAAGCACCGCGCGGCCCTCCTCGCGCTCGAACCTCAACTGCAGGAGGCCATCGCTCGCGAACACTCCCACAACCGTGCCACTGGCCAGCAACTCGCGACCCTCGATACACAGAAGCAGGCCGACAACTCGAAAACGCAAGCGGTCCTCGCGCAGCTCAAGGAAATCGAGTCCAACATCCACAAAGATCTTTCTGCTGGGTTGATCACCAAAGGTGACGCAGCCACGCAGTTGTCGGCCCTGAACCAGGCCGAGAGTTCCTATACAGACAGCAAGATTGCTGAGGTCTTGCTGACAGACAACGTACTGCAGAAAACCACCACGGGCACCGACTCGCTCGACGTGCTCGAAAAGCAGGCCGAGTTGCGCTCCGAGGCAGCCCAGCTTGACGTCGCCATCAACGTCGCCCAGAAAGAACTCCAGGAAGACACAAGGCAGATCGATCGATTGCGAGAGGCGATCACCACGGCCAAACAGAGTCCGTATTACCTGATTGTGTCCGGAGGGCAGACGCTGTATTTCGCATTCGTACCCTATGACAACACGGCCAGCGCGGTGGCAGGCAGCGCGGTCTACGACTGCTACCTTAATATGGTTGTGTGCCGCAAAGTGGGCGAGGTGAAGCAGATATTCACCGGCGAACAACAAGCAATCCACCCAATTTTTAAGACTCAGATTCGCGGCTTCCTGATTCAGATGGATCTGAACGGCAAAGAATCCGCGAAATCGAGGACAGTTTTCCTAGGCCGCAAGCCGATCTTGTTCTGAGGATGACTAGAATGCACCCGAGCCCCTGGAAGTTTGTGATAGTTGCAGCGCTCGTTTTTCCCGCGCAGGCGCTTGCACAGGAACATAACGATCAGCAGGCCTACTGCGCGTACGTGATTGAGCAAGCGGAGGCGCAAAGAGATTTGCTGCGCACACCTTCGGCTGTGGCAGGGATGACGCAGCCCGAGACGGGCCTGCCGTTGCAAGTGGTAGGAGGCGCCACTCTGGGGCTTTCGAGCGTAAAAAAGGCTGGCTTGACGATGGACGTCGCACGGAAAGAATGCGAGCTGTATAAAGCCGCGACGGAAACGCAGCAGGCCGTCCAATATGCGATCCCCAGCATGGAGAAAGAAGCACTGCGCAACAGGCTCGCGCTGATCGAACGCGCGTATAAATCGCTGGATGGATTGATCGAAAAGACCTCGAGCATGGTGGAAGCACAAAACGCGACGCGGTTGATGCTCTTCTCGCTGCAGACCACGAGGATCAAACTGGACGCCGACCGGGCTGACACGCAGTCGAAACTTAGCGTGATCTATGTCCCTGAACTGAGCGACAAGCCGTTGAAGGAGTTGGTTGCCGAGAAAGAAAGCAGCGAGACGGGTGAGCAGAGAGCGCTGGATAAGTTGAGCCGGCAGAATAATTGGGACGTTGCTCTTTCGGTGGGCGTGCATCAGCAGGTCAATCCGGTGGCGCAGGGCGCCCAACCGTACGGCGCAGTCACCGTGAACTACAATTTTGCGAACCGAGCGATCAACAAACATTTGGATAGTGCGGCGCAAGCCCACGACGAATGGAAGAAAATGCAGGAGAGCGATGTTGTGAGAATGGCGGAGGCGCTGCGGCAGCAATTGGCAGAAAGCGTGTCGGCGCAAGAGGGTAGGCTCAAATCTGTGCAGGAAGAGACCAAACAGATCGAGAAGAATCTTGGGCTCGTCGCCAATCCCGATACGTCGGCGGCTCTGGACTTCAGCAACCAATTGACCGCGGCACGGCTGCTTTTGGAGATAGAGGCTGGCGACGCGAGCTTTCGGATGAACCGGCTGCGAGAATACCTGGCAAAAAACTATTGATCGAATGAGCTCACGCCATTGCCGCACGGCGGACAGACGGATGAAAATGGTTCATCGGGTTTTCACAGAACATTAGAAGCCCCAGCTCGTAGCACTGGGCATAGCTCCCGACGAAAACATGCATGCTGACCTAGGTGGTCCAGATTTCCTTTAAAACGCGCTGAAAATTGCCCCCGAGGATGGCTTCAATGTTTGGGTCGGAGTATTTTCGGCGGATTAGACCTTCGGCCAGGTCGAAGGGGCGCTTGGCGTAATTGTAGCCATCGATATCAACTTTGTCGCGGAAGCCGTAACTACCTTTGTAGCTGGCTCTGAGTTGCTTCAATTCGTCGGGCGGCATTGCGTCGTACCCGAGAAGGTCGATGTCGCTGCCCACGCCGACGTGCTCCACGCCTACCAGTTTGGCAACGTAGTCATAATGGTCGAGCATGGTTTCAATCGTCGTGGGTTCTTTCGCGGTGATGAACATGCGGACTTCAGTGATGCCCATGACGCCGCCTTTCGCGGCCATGGCTTTGATGGCTTCGTCGGTTTTGCAGCGCGGATGAGTGGGATTGAGCGCACGGCAATTCGAATGAGTGATTAGAACGGGCTTTTTGGAGACGTCAAAGGCCTCGAGCGTAGTGCGGTCGCCGCAATGGGAGACGTCGACGGCCATGCCGAGTTTGTTCATGCGTTCGACGATAGCGATGCCGAAATCAGAAAGGCCTTCGTCGCGGCGCTCCGTGCTCCCGTTACCGAGGAGATTGCGCGCGTTGTAGGTGAGTTGGGAGACGCGCTGGCCCAGGCCGTAGAAATAATCGACGTCGTCCACTTTGCGGAAGTGTTCGGAGTTTTGCACGCCGAGCAGGATGCCGACTTTGCCGGAAGCCTTAATGCCATCGAGGCGAGCAGGGGTTTCGACGCGTTCGAACCAATTGTCGTGGCGTGCGAGGAACGTGTTGTAGCCAGAGAGGAATTGGATGGTTTCGAGGTAAGCGTCCGGGCCGCCGGTGCCGATAGCGATGTGGAAGACGTTGATGCCGGATTGTTTGAAGGGGGCGTAATCGGCGGCGGTGAAATTTTCAGGATTGCCCAGCATTTTCATCATTCGGCTGGGGCTGATCCATAGCGGAGCGAGCATATCGATGACGGTGGCGCGTTGCACTAGATCGATGGCGCGGGCGGAATACGTCTGGTCGGAAGCGGCGAAGAGGCGGTAACTATCGCGATTGAAAAAAGGGGCGCGGTTCAGCAAAGCTGCGCCGGCCCTTCCGCGGCTGAGCGCTGGGCCCAATAGAGCGGCGGCCGCGCCTACGGCAGATCTTCCCAAGAAGTTACGACGATTCATTTCTGTTTCTCCCTCGGCAGCATGCCGCTGTGAGATGAAACGCTTGTGAGCCGAGATAGTATCACCTTCAACGTTTGTTTCATCCTCGGTGCAAACATTTGTGATTGAGTGGGAGAAGACAAGAGTATTGGGTTTTCCAGACTGCAACGCGATGGGCACTTGAAAAGAACTGTACGAGCGATTGCCGCGGGATGCAGCCCTCGCGGTGGATATGGCTGCAATGAAAAAGGAAGCCGCCCTTCCCTGGAGGGAAGGGCGGCATGACAGAACGAAACGGCGCGCAGAAAGAGCCTCAGGGCTGGCGCCCTGAGCTACATGGCGGGGCGGGTTAGCTTTGGCCTGCG
>DASYOD010000063.1:0-12655 GCA_036008085.1 Terriglobales bacterium | reverse complement strand
GAGATGCCGGGAGAGTTGGAGAGCGCTCATGCTCTTTTTCGCGTCCACAAGCAGCGCAATCGCCATGAACCACTTGCTTAGCGGCAGATGGGAATCGTGGAAGATGGTGCCATTGGTTGCGGAGAACTGCGAATTGCAGCTTTTCTCCAAGCACTGATAGACCTGTGCGCGTTTGTTCTTGCTCTTGGATTTGCGCGTGATCTTCGACACTTCTTTGGCTCCGCAGACGGTACAACGCACGCCATCGGGCCAGCGCCGATTTTCGAGGTACGCCAAGCACTGCTCATCGGTTGCGAAGGCTTTGGAAACGTCTATCAGTTTCATACAAAAACTATACGCTTGACTTCAATCTGTGTCAAGTGCATAATCATCTTGTCAAGCACATTTTTTCTCCAAGGTTTTAGTGATGGCTGTCATAATAGCACAATGCTATTGCGTGGCCAGACTGAGATTTCTGTGAAAATCTGTTTTCCAAAAATCCTGCTGCCGTGCAGGCCGGCGGAAAATTCCTCGATTGGCGATCAGAGTTATGCCTCAGGATTGCCTGGGCCTGAAAATGGATTCGGTCGCTCAAGTCGCTCAAAGCCTGGCGTTTCATATCAGGACATCGCTTCACAGGCATCATCTTTCAACCATACCCTCCGAAAGAGAATCTTCACCAGCCTCTTTCAGCCGCCCCTTCGGTTTTTGCTGAAAGCTGAAAGCTGAGAGCTCTTTCCTTATAGATGTTGCAAAAATAATATCAATAGCGATCTGCTATAAACAGTGCTATACTGGTTTCCATGAAATTCAAAGTGTTGCAGGAGAACCTTCGCAAAACCTTGTGGCACCGCATCGAAGAAGAAGGACTAACCGGATTGCGCCTGGCCGAGCAGACCGGATTCAAACAAGCCCACATTTCCAATTTCCTCAATCGCAAGCGGGGCTTGAGTCTCGAAGGCATGGACAAGGTCCTGCGCGTCCAGCACCTTTCCGTTCTCGACCTCCTCGACCCCGATGAAGTCAACAAACGCGCCAGCATCCTCCCGCCCAGCGACGACGAATTCGAAAACGTCCTCCAGGTCGATGGCACGGTCGCCGCCACCGACCCTCTCGTAATGAGCATGAACGTAAAAGAGATTCACAAATTCAAAAAGAGTTTTCTGCGAAGCCTTCGTCCCGAAACCGAAGGACGTCGCGATGACTGGGAACGTTTCGTCGTGCTCCAGGTCGACGCCCGCGACGGCATGAGCATGTATCCGCGTCTTCTCCCCGGAGCCATGGTCCTGATCGATCGCCACTACAACTCCCTGAAACCCTTTCGCAAAAACGAAAACAACATGTACGCCGTAAACAAAAACGGCACCGCCACAGTCAAATACGTGGAACTGGCCGAAAATAACCTGATCCTCCGTCCCCAGAATCAGTCCTACCCGGTAGAAGTAATGCCAATAGAAAGCGACAAGAAGCCAACCGACTACATAGTAGGCCGAGTCTGCTACGTAGGCATGGAAACCTGACGCTTCACCTGTAGCGCGACACTCCTCTCCGCGGGGTGTGACCTCGTAAAATGATCTGATAGTTAGGGTGCCCCACCCTTTTCGCGCTATCCGTGTTCCGTCTCATGACATTCTTTACAAACTGTAACGCATGTCCTGGGACTGGACACGTTCTGCGCGAAAGGGTGGGCGGCTCCGTCCCCGCCTTCGATGGCCTCCAACCTCACCACCGCGAAAACATCAGCCCCGAGAGGGGCGACACAAATTAGCCCAGGGCGTAAGCCCTGGGTGCGCACAGAAAAAGACTCAGGCCACGAATGCATGCCGAGACAATAAAAGACCCGCACGGCCACCGGTAACGCCCTCCACCCCGCCGTGATGGAACAACAGGGCAGCCAGCAAAAACAACTCCGAAAAATAATCCGCGAATGTCCAACCCTTTTCGTATTCGTTGAGAAGGTGGTTTAGCTAAGAGCCAGCAGCTAAAAGCTAGAAGCTGTTTTTCACATCAACCAAACCGCATCCACATCCACAATCACCTGCGTCCGCGGAATCTTCTCCCGCGACGCATAGATGAGCATCGATCTTAAAAGCCCATTCAACTTCTCCCGGCTCTCCGATTTCAAAACAAAATGATACCGATAGTCCCGCTTCAAACGCACAATCGGCGCCGCCGCCGGACCCAGTACCCGAACCCCTTCATGACGTGTAGTCTCCAGCCACTTCCCCAAAACGCCCGACCAGCGCAGCGCCTCGTCCAACTTGTCGCTGCGCACCAACACGTTCGCCAGAGCGCTGTAAGGCGGATAGTGCATCCAACTGCGAAAGCGCAATTCCTTTTCGTAGAAGCCAACAAAATCATGCAGCGCCGCATACTGCACCGCATAATGATCGGGAAAATAAGTCTGCAAAATAACTTTGCCCGGCGTCTGCCCGCGCCCCGCGCGTCCCGCCACTTGCGTCAGCAACTGAAACGTTCGTTCCGCCGCGCGAAAATCAGGAAACCCCAGAGCCATATCCGCTCCGACCACGCCCACCAGAGTGACTCCATGAATGTCATGGCCCTTGGCGATCATCTGCGTTCCCACCAGCAAATCAAGTTCGCCTTCATTGAGCGCATTCAGCGCCCGCTCAAAATCTTCATTGCCGCGCACCGTGTCGCGGTCAAGACGCCCTATCCGCGCCTGCGGAAACAACCCATGCAACAATTCTTCCAGCTTCTCCGATCCAGTTCCCAGAAAATAAACATACTCACTGCCGCACTCCCCGCAGACTTTCGGCACCGGCGCCATGAAGCCACAGTAGTGGCACACCATCCGGTTCGAACCTTTATGATGCGTCATCGCGATGGCGCAATTCCTGCACTCCATGCGGTTCCCACAAGCCCGGCACAGCGCCACCGGCGAGTATCCGCGGCGGTTAAGCAACACCATCACCTGCTCCTTCCGATCCAACCGCTGCTTGATTTGCTCAATGAGCTTCCGCGAAATCACTTGCTCCTTGCCGGTCTCCTGAAATTCCTGCCGCATATCCACAATCTCAACTTCAGGCAGCGGCCGATTCTCCACGCGATCGGGCAGGTTCATCAGCGCATACTTATTTTTCTTGGCATTGAAATAAGATTCCAGCGAAGGCGTGGCCGAGCCCAGCACCACCACAGCACCGGCCATCTTGGCTCGCATCACTGCCACGTCGCGCGCATGATAGCGCGGCGTCTCTTCCTGTTTATAAGAAGAATCCTGCTCCTCATCGACAATCATCAGCGCCAGATTCGAAACCGGCGCAAACACTGCAGAGCGTGTTCCCACGACTACACGCGCCTCTCCACGCTTGATACGATGCCACTGTTCCGCCCGCTCCTGATCAGTGAAAGCCGAATGCAGTATGGCTACTTCGTCTCCGAACACAAGATGCAAATCAGCCGCAACCGCTGGCGTGAGCCCGATTTCGGGCACCAGCAGAATCGCTGACCGCCCCGCTTCCAACACGGACCGCATAGCAGCAAGATAAACCGCAGTCTTGCCCGACCCAGTCACGCCGTGCAGCAACACGCCAGAAAAGTTTCCCGCGCGCACACCATCATTGACCTTCTTCAACGCATCCTGCTGCGCGAAATTGAATTGAAAATCTAACGGCGATGATCGAGCCTTGCCGGGCGCCACGAACTCAAACGGCTCCTCAATGATTTCAACCAGGCCGCGCTTCACTAGCGTCCGCAGTGTCGTCCGCGGCACCTCGAGAGCCTGCAGAGTCTCCACCGGAACCCGCCCTCCCGCCGACGCCAAAGTCTCGATCAATAATTGCTGGTTGGAATTGAGTTTGCCCTCGGCGATCTTCAGCACTGCAACCTTCATCGTGCGAGTAGCGTCGCGCGCTCCGGACAAATCTTCACGCACGATCCATTTCTTTCGCACCATGCCTGCCAGCACTGATTTCGAGACGCCGGTTGCGTTGCGCAAAGTTTCTTCGCGCACCAGCTCGCGCTCGGCCAGATAATCCAGCACGCGAACCTCAACGAGTTGTTCGTCGGGTGTCTTGCGCGAGCGCGCCGATGAGCCTGATGTGCCGGCGTGATGCAGCGCCATCTGCCCTTCGTCAGTCATGCGATAGGCAACGGCGCGTTTGAATTCCGCGGCCAGCGGGAGCATGGTGCGAAACACTTCGCCCGGAGGCGCGAGGTAGTAATCCGCAATCCATTTCCCCAGTTGCAACAGTTGCTGATCAAGTACTGGCGCGGCGTCGAGCACGCTGAGAATATTCTTCGCCTGAACTGTTGGCGCGCGATCGTGCAGCGCGATAACCACACCAGACATACGCTGCTGACGGAACAGAACCAGAACGCGTCCGCCAATCACTGGCTGCATCCCTTCAGGGACGCAGTAGGTGAAGGCAGTATCGAGCGGCACCGAAAGCGCGACGTCACAAAAGTCTGGCATGCAAGGTCGACATTGGATCGTAACAAATCGCGCCCTCAGGGAAGGAATGTTCCACGTGGAACGTTTTGAGTATATAGCTACAAGATATAGCAGAGGAATTGCAGTTAATAATCAATTACTTGCGTTCTTGCCAGGCAAAGACGCTGAATCCAGGCTCGAATATCCCAAATTTTTACAAAGCTGTGACATTTCATTGACAACCGGGGCACAAATGAGCCCTAATATCGTGCTCGCGGGTCAGGCAATGATACCTGCGCAGGATATTGGGTCCCTCCCCGCCCTCTCAGAAAAGGAGAAATAAGCATGAAAAATCTGTGGCTCCGTGTAACTGTTCTAACCCTATGGGCCGGTCTGTTGGTCGGATTTTCGACCACAGCTGTGGCGCAATATAAACAAACCAATCTTACTTCCAACCAAGTTGGTAAAGCCAAACACCAGGATTCGTTGCTGCAGAACGCGTGGGGATTGGTATACGCTCCCGGCGGTCCTTTCTGGGTAAGCGACGAATGGGATGGGTGGTCCACCCTTTACAACGCCGCCGGGGTTCCGCAGAGCCTGCAGGTGATTGTTCCTCCAGCCAGCGGGAGCGGTCCGGGTTCGCCCACCGGAATTGTCTACAACGGGTCGACTGAGTTCAAGATTGACACCTGGACGTCGGTCTTCCTGTTTGCAACTTTGGACGGCACTATTCAAGGCTGGTCGGATTTCGATCCTTCGACAACCTTGATTGGAGTGAATAATGCGGCCAACAAGGCCAGCTACACCGGCCTGGCGATTACCAGCAAGAGTTCGGGGAATTTTATTTACGCCGCCGACTTTAACAACAACAAAATCGATGTCTATGACGGGAACTTCGCTTTTGTGAAATCGTTTACCGATTCCAAAATTCCGAAGGGCTTTGTGGTGTTTAACGTTCAGGACATTGGAGGCCAGCTTTATGTCGCTTATGTCAACGCGAAAGGCGCCGGGGGTGGATATATCGATATCTTTACCGAAGCTGGAACGTTCGTGAAGCAGCTTACGCATGGTGGGCCGCTGAATCAGCCGTGGGGATTCGCGGTAGCTCCTAAGAATTTCGGCCCGCTGAGCAATGCGCTGCTGATTTCGAACAACACCAATACCGGAACCATTAATGGTTTCAATTTAAAAACCGGAAAGTTTGTGGGCACTGTGAAAAACTCCGCTGGCAAGCCGATAAAGATCAACCAGCTTTGGGGGATCGAGTTCGGCGGAGGTTCTGCAAACAACGGCAAGACGAATCAGTTGTTCTTCACCGCCGGGCCGGGCAACAATGTGGATGGATTGTTCGGAGTGATTGCGTTTAAGTAGTTCTGGTTGATTGTTGGTTTCACCAAACACAAAAAGCGGGTGCCCTGCCCTTCTCGCGTTCTGTGCGAGAGGGCGGGGCTTTTAGTTTAGCTGACATCGCGGCGGCGGATTAGCGGGTGCACGAAAAGCTGCTCACGACGACCTGCTGTCCAGCGCGATTCAATCTCGACTGCACCTTCCTCTCCGGTCGCATAGTGCCGGGCGCTGCTCCAAGTCCAATCCTCAGGATGCGTGACCAGCCCTCGTTGCATGGGATTGCGATGCATGTAATCCAGCTTTTCCAGCAGTTTCTGTTCATGAAAAACGTTGAAGTCGTAGTAGCGGGGTTGCCAGAAAGGAGTCGTCGCGTGTGCATTCAATTTTTGCGAAACAATTTGTTTGAGCATTTGCAGCGCCACGGCCAGGTTGCTTCGCTCCGGTTCGCTCAGCAGCAGATGCACGTGCTCGGGCACGACAACGAATCCGGTCACGGAGATTCCATACCAGCGGCGTGTTTTTTCCAAAGTGATAACAAAGGTGTCGCGTGCCTGCGGGCTTCCCAGCAGTGGCGCGCGACGATAACAGCTGAACGTGATGAAATGAACGTCGCCAGTTTGCTGGTACCGCTTCAGTCCCCAAGGCATGGGACCGAGATTACTTCCTTGTGCCAACTTTCGCTGTGACAGACGAACGTCCGATGGGTCCAGGGAGGGCCTTTGAAAGCCCCGCCCTCTCGCCAAGAACGCGAGAAGGACGGGGCACCCGCTTTTTGTCGATGGGGAAAGGGTGGGCCGGCCCCCGAACCGCCGTACTCAGGCTCAGGGGGTGAACTCGTAGACGTTGCCGCAGCCGGACTGGTCGCCGTTACAAAAATCGCCGGCTGCCGAGGTCGTGCCATAGAGGTTGCCAGAAGCGTCCCAGATGATGTCGCCTTCAGGGGCTGATCCGTCCGATTCGTTGAAGCTGAAGGCTATGCTTTCCGTCCACTGACCGCCGGAATTCGTGAGCTTGAAAATTTCGCCGTGGTTCTCCCCGCCATAGGCCGAGGCTGTGCCATAAAGGTTACCTTGCGGGTCGAACAACAGATTGCTGTAGGGATTGCCCCCGTCTTGGCCACCGGCGAACGTGTGCAGGACCTTTTCTTTCCAAGCGGGCTTCGCCGGTGTCAGCTTGTAGACGACGCCCAGCCCGTACGTGCCGCCGTAGTATGTTGTGCCGTAGAGCGCACCACTTTGGTCGAAGACTACCCCTGCAAGCGGCGAACTCCCATCATTTCCGCCAGTAAAGCTGTAAAGAGTGGTCAGCTTCCAAGTTTTTCCTGAGGGCGACAGCTTGAAGACCGTGCCCCCTAATTCGCTGTCGCCGCCTCCGGCCGTGGCGCCGTAGAAATTCCCGCTGCGATCTCTCAACAAAGACACTGGACTACCTCCGTCCTTTCCATGGAAAGCATGAAGCGTGATCAGCTTCCAACCGGCTGCCGAGCGCGACAGCTTGAAGACGGTTCCACAGCCATCCCCGCGGGCGCAAGAGAGGTCACCACCGATGCTCGTGGTACCGTACAGGTTTCCGGCGCCATCCCAGACCAATTCACCCTGTGGCATGCACCCGTCTTTGAGGTGGAACGCATGGACTACTGTTTCCTTCCACCTTTGGGGGGCAGGGGTCAATTCGAAGACCACGCCGCATCCCGTGCCGTATTCGTAGCTTAAATTGCCTCCGCGGATCGCAGTACCGTACAGTTTTCCGGCTTCGTCCTTAGCCAGCTCGCCTAACGGCAGACCGCCGTCCTTCCTCGCTGTAAAGGCGTAAATCGTTTTCTTTGTCCAGCCCGATTGCGTGCGTGTCAACTGGAAGACCGTGCCCCACTCGGGTGCACCTCCGTTAAAAGTGGTGCCATATATCTTGCCTTTCATAAAAAGCACTCCGGCCTGAGGGGTGTATCCGTCCTGGTCGCCCATGAACTGGTAGAGCACCGTCTCGCTGCCTGCCCAGGCGCTGGTTGCCAAGACCAGCACCAAAGAAATTGTTATTGAGACATGTCGGAGACGCATTGGAGGGTACCTCGTGATACGCCAGAACCGGGAGGTCCGCAGCGAGGCACAGCATATCATCGAGCTGGGCGAGTTGGCGAAGGGAAACTAGGCGCCGGGTTCGGGGAGGAATGCGGGGACAGACGGAACGCCCGCTGGGTTTTGTCCGCAACGCCTTTGGGGCTGGCGGTTTCTTCTCCCACCCTTCCGCACAGAACGCGGAAGGGTGGGCCACCCGATGTTTTTGGTCGATCAGAAAGAGTCAACGACGGGGTTGGCCCTCTTTTGGCTTGGGTGGGGGGCACTGCCCGACGAGCAGGCCTCTACGCTCGCCAAGTTGATCTGCTTCGCTGTTCAACTGACTCGACCGGGACGACGGAGTGTAATTTTAGGTGCGTTGCCATCGGCGGGGATGCCAGCGACTGCACGGACTGCTCGCGCCTAGACTGGCAATTGGCGGGTGAGGACGGTGCCTGCTAACATTTCAGCACATGGCACTTCGGCGGGCCTCGGGAAAAACTAAACAGAGCGTGCGGAAAACTCGGGCATCGGTTGCTCGCGATCGCGGACGGCGCGCCGAACTTGTCATCATCACCGGGATGAGCGGGTCGGGGAAAGCCTCGGTGCTCAAGGCTTTCGAGGATCTCGGTTATTACTGCGTCGACAATTTGCCGGTGGGATTGATCCCGCAATTTGCGGAGCTGGCCGGGCAGTCTTCCGAAATCGAGCGCACTGCGCTGGTGGTGGATGTTCGCGAAGGCGCGCAACTCGACGATCTTCCCAAGATTGTGAAGTCGGTTCGAAGAATCCTTCCCACCAAAATGATTTTTCTGGAGGCGGCGGATTCGGTTTTGTTGCGCCGTTTCAGCGAGACCCGGCGGCCGCATCCGTTGGGCACCAAGACAACGGTCAAGGCATCGCTGGCTGCGGAGCGGGAGCATCTGCGGCCGATCCGGGCGATGGCGGATCTCGTCATCGACACTTCGAAATTCAACGTCCACGAGTTGCGATCGCACATCACCGAGGGTTTTCAGAAGCAGGAAACTGGCAATAACATTCTGGTTTCGTGCGTGAGTTTCGGCTTCCGGCATGGGGTTCCGGAGGATGCGGATCTGGTTTTTGATGTTCGCTTTTTGCCTAATCCGCATTTTGTGCCGGAGTTTCGTCCGCTGACTGGACGCGATCCCAAGGTTGCGAAATATATCCGCTCGTTTCCACAGACCAAAGAATTTATTAACCGGATTTCGCAGCTGTTGATTTATCTTTTGCCGCATTACATTAGGGAAGGAAAAAGTTATCTGACGATCTCGTTCGGTTGTACGGGCGGACAGCATCGATCGGTGATGATTGCGGAAGATGTGTCTAAGCATTTGGGGAAGGCCGGATATCGGGTGAAAGTCGTGCATCGGGATAGTCCGGGGTAGGGATGAGATTGCTAACGGCCAACGACGAACGGCCGACGACTGAAGTAAAATGAGGGCTTGCAACGCATGCTGATTTCATTCGTCGCGTGGTGGCCGCTCATGGAGAGTCCTGAATGCGGCAACTGACACGCCTCATCCGGTACGTGGCGCCCTATTGGTGGCCGGTCGGGGCCTCGGTACTTTTGATGGCGGCGGTGGGGTTGCTCGATGCTTTCCGTTTGCTGCTCATTGGACCTATCTTTGATCGGGTTTTGAATCCGGGTTCGCAGTCTCGCGAAATGCAATTGTTTACGGTTCCGGGCAGCGGACATCCTATTTATCTGCAGCAATTCGTTCCTTCACACTTTCAGAATCCGTGGACGGTAGTGGCCTTTGCTCTAGTCGCGGCGACGGTGTTGAAGGGAATTTGTGATTACGCAGGCACGTACCTGGTGAACTACGCGGGATTCGGCATGATTACCGATCTGCGCAACGATTTGTATGATTCGATTCTGCAGCGCTCGGCGGCATTTTTTCACCGACACACGACAGGGACTCTGGTTTCGACGATTGTGAATGATGTGGAGCGGGTGCAGTACGCGATGTCGAGTGTGTTGGCAGAATTTCTGCAGCAGTTTTTTACCTTTATTTTTACGGCACTGGTAGTGGTGGCGCTGGGAAGGAAGTTTGCCTGGATTCTGGTCTTGTTCGTCCCGGTGATTATTTTTTCTGCCGGACGAATCGGGCGACGGGTGCGGCATACCACGCGACGGGGTCAGGATAAGCTGGCCGACATTCAGAACATTCTGCACGAGACTATTACTGGCAACCGCATCGTAAAGGCGTTCAGCATGGAGCGCTGGGAGATTGCGCGTTTCCGCAAAGCCGCGCAAAGGTTGTTTCGGGCTAATCTGCGTTCAGTCGCTGCGGTGGCGATCAGTTCGCCGTTGATGGATATTTTTGGGGCGATTGCGATTGCGCTGCTGCTGTTACTCGGGCGCGAACAAATTAATCATCACGTGTTTTCCTCGGGAACGTTCCTCGCATTTATTGTTGCGGTGTTCAAACTTTACGATCCGGTGCGCAAGTTCGCATTGTTTAATAACAACTTTCAGCAGGCTTTGGGGGCGTCGTCCGAGATATTCAAGTTCATGGACACGGAGGACGATGTAAAAGAAAAGCCTGGAGCCAAGCCACTGACGCCGTTTTCGCGCAGCATACGGTTTGAGAAGGTTTGCTTCGCGTATGGATCGGAAGAGGAAGAGGGGCGAGAGATTCTGCGGGATATCAATCTCGAAGTTCGCGCTGGTGAAGTTCTCGCCGTGGTCGGATCGAGTGGGGCGGGGAAGAGCACGCTGGTGCATTTGATCCCGCGATTCTTCGATGTCACCGCTGGCAAATTGACCATCGATGGCTGTGATGTGCGCGATACTACCCTGGCTTCGCTACGTTCCCAGATCGGCGTGGTGGCGCAGGATACAGTTCTATTTAACGACACGGTGCGGAATAATATCGCTTACGGACAGCCGGGAATATCGCAAAAAGCGGTGGAGGCGGCGGCCCGCGCGGCCTTGGCACATGATTTCATTATGGATTTGCCAAGCGGCTATGAGACGGTGATCGGCGAGCGGGGGGTTAGGCTTTCGGGTGGCGAGCGGCAACGCATTGCGATTGCGCGGGCGCTGCTGAAGAATGCGCCGATTTTAATTCTTGACGAAGCTACTTCGGCGCTCGATAGCGAGTCGGAGGCGCTGGTGCAGTCGGCGCTCCAGAATCTGATGACGGGACGTACGGTGGTGGTGATTGCGCATCGGTTGTCGACGGTGCGGCGCGCGGACCGGATTGTGGTGCTGGAGAATGGCACTACGGCGGACATTGGGCCGCATGAAGAGTTGATGAAGAAGTTGGGAACTTATCGGCGATTGTATGAGCTCCAGTTCGCGGAAGTGGACTCGAAAGCCAGCGTTCTATAGAAGAATTTTCAATTTCCGATTTCCAATTGTCGATTGAGAATCGTAAGTGTCGTTCAAATCGACAGTCGGAAATCGACAATCAAAGGTTATGTCTATTCGTTCCATGACCGGGTTTGCGCAGGTGAAAGGCCAGGTGAACGGCCAGTTTGGGTTCACCTTGTCGCTTAAATCCGTGAACCATCGTTTTCTCGATATACATTTCCGCATGCCATCGGACAGCGACGATCTGGAGATGAAGCTACGGCGGCGGTTAAAAGAGAAGATGGCTCGTGGGCATGTGGAACTCACTTTGAATGTGGAGCGGAATGTGAGCGAAGGTTTCTCCGTCAATCGCACTTTGGTGGGCGGATACATTGAGGCCTTTCGCGCGGCGGCAGCGGAGTTTAAGTTGGCGGCTGATCCAGACTTGAATGCGATTCTGCGCATTCCGGGCGCGCTTGAATCGGAAAGTTTGCCGGCGGGCGATGGTTTGGAGGCGGCGGTTCTGGCCAAAATGGAAGAGGCGCTGGTCCGGCTGAATCAGATGCGGGAAGAAGAAGGACGCGGTACCGAGCACGAATTGCGGCAGCGCATGGGACATGTGCAGCAAGCTAGAGAAGGTGTGGAGAAGCATCGGCAGGCCGCGCTGCACGTTTACGCGGACAGATTGAAAAGCCGTCTGCAGGAATTGATTGGTTCACAAATCGATCCGGAACGCATCCTGCAGGAAGCGGCGCTGCTGGTGGATCGCAGCGATATTCAGGAAGAGCTGGTTCGGCTCGATCAGCATGTGAAACACCTCCTCGGCCTGCTCGATCAGGGTGGGGAAGTGGGAAAGAAGTTGGATTTCCTGCTGCAGGAGATGAATCGCGAGGCGAATACATTGCTGTCGAAGACTTCGGGATTATCGGGCGAGGCAATGAGAATTACCGAGCTGGGATTGTCCATGAAAGCTGACATCGAAAAAGCGCGGGAGCAGGTGCAGAACCTCGAATGACCACCGTCTACATTATTTCGGCGCCGTCAGGCTCAGGCAAATCGACGCTCGTGGATAAAGCGAGGGAGATTGTTCCCGACCTGGACTTTTCCATCTCCTACACCACGCGACCGCCGCGCGGAACAGAGAAGAACGGGCAGGAATATTTTTTTGTTCCACGTTCCGAGTTCGATGCGATGGTGCGCAAAGATGAATTCCTCGAGCATGCGGATGTGTTTGGCCACTGCTACGGCACGGCGAGGCGCGTCCTGCGGCAGGCCGAAGAGCGCGGCCACGACTTGCTGCTCGACATCGATGTGCAAGGCGCGGAGCAGATCAAGCGCAAGCTTCCCCAGGCGGTGAGTATTTTTATTATGCCGCCCGATCGCAAGATTTTAGAGGCGCGTTTGCGAAAACGCAGCCTGGATGCGGAAGAGGTAATCCAACGCCGGTTGGTCACGGCCAGTCGGGAGATTGAGAATTACGAGAAATACGACTATATTCTGGTTAACGACCGTCTGGATGAATCCATAGAAGCGCTAACGGCGATCCTGCTTGCGGAACGGCTAAAG
>DASYOD010000062.1:0-35952 GCA_036008085.1 Terriglobales bacterium | reverse complement strand
CGGATTGAGCATTCGCGCCATCGCTGTAGTAAATGACCAGGGCGTTCCCTGCTCGCCTTGCGGGGCCTGCCGCCAGGTGATTTACGAATTCGGCCCCGACGCGACGGTCTTTTTTCAAAGCTCGAAGGGATGGAAGGAAAGCCACATTACAGAACTCTTGCCAGAAGGGTTCCGTCTAAAGTGAGCAAGCTGCCCGAAAGCCAAACGTTTCGTGCTGTCGATATCATTCGCAAGAAACGGGATGGCCAAGAGCTGTCGGCAGCCGAAATTGAATATCTGATTCACGCCTACACCGACGGAGAGATCCCAGATTACCAGGTTTCTGCCTGGCTCATGGCTGTAATTCTGCGTGGTCTGACGAGGCCAGAAACCTCGGCGCTAACGGATGCCATGCTGCATTCCGGAGACGTGCTCGACCTCTCGGAGTTGTCGGCGAGGAAAGTGGACAAACACTCCACCGGCGGAGTCGGCGACAAAACATCTTTGGTATTAGCGCCGCTGGTCGCGGCTGGCGGTCTTGTGGTTCCCATGATCAGCGGGCGGGGGCTTGGTCACACCGGAGGCACGCTCGACAAACTGGAATCAATTCCCGGCTTTAATGTGAATCTGTCTGTCCCGGAGTTCGTCGGCGTCCTCAAAGCCTGCGGATGCGCCATGATCGGACAGACTTCCGAAATCGCTCCTGCCGATCGCAAACTGTATGCCTTGCGCGATGTCACCGCGACCGTGGAAAGTCCGTATCTTATTTGCGCGTCGATAATGAGCAAGAAACTTGCGGAAGGCATCGATGCTCTCGTGCTCGACGTTAAAACTGGCTCCGGCGCCTTTATGAAAAAGGAAGAGGACGCAGTTTTCCTGGCCGAGCTAATGGTTGAAACTGGCGAGCGTATGGGCAAGTCGGTAGTTGCGTTAATCACTAATATGGATCAGCCGCTCGGAACTCACGTGGGGAATTTGCTCGAAGTGATCGAGGTTCTCGAAGTGTTGCACGGACGTGGCCCCGACGATCTCAAAGAATTGTGCGTCGAACTTGCCGGTTGGATGTTTCATCTGGGCGGAGCCGCCGCGACCGTTGCGCGGGGAAAGCTGGATGCTGAGCGACTCATCACCTCAGGCAAAGCACTCGACAAGTTTCGGCAGATGGTTTCCTTGCAGGGTGGCGACGTCAGCGCGCTCGATGATCCCGGCAAACTCGCTCGTGCAAAATATTCGCACGACGTGAAGAGCACAAAAAACGGATTTATTACCGGCATGAATTGTGAAGCGGTGGGCACCGCCTGCGTAGTTCTCGGCGGAGGACGTGAGAAGAAAGAAGACTCAGTTGATCCGGCGGTCGGAATTGTTCTGCATCGCAAAACCGGAGATCAAGTCAAAACCGGGGAGCCGCTTTGCACTGTCCATTCGAATTCCGAAGGTCGTACTGCCCGGGCACTAAACTTGCTGCTTGAGAGTTTCCATATCGCGGATACTCCCGCGGTTGAGACGAATCCGCTTGTTCGTCGTGTAATTCGCGGCTCAAAAGCAAATACGTCGGGAGGAAAATAGATGGGGCGATTCACCGGCATTCTGGGCCTGCTGACCATGTTGACGCTGGCGTTTATTTTCTCCACAAATCGCCGCGCCATTCGCGTCAAGACCGTGGTCTGGGGATTGGGCTTGCAATTCGCTTTTGCGGTATTTGTGTTGCGTATCGACGTTGGCCGCCGCATCTTTCAATATGCCGGAAACGCGGTAAACAAACTGCTCAGCTACGCCTTCGTAGGTTCTCAATTTGTTTTTGGCGATTTGGGTAAACAAGGTTCTCATCTCGGTTTCTATTTCGCCTTTCAAGTTCTCCCCACGGTTATTTTCATCGCTGCGTTCTTTGCGGTTTTGTATCACTACGGAATCATGCAGTTCATCATCAAGCAGGCAGCGCGCGTGATGACGCGTTTCATGGGAGCCAGCGGAGCAGAGTCACTGAATGTCGCTGCCAGTATTTTTATGGGACAGACGGAAGCGCCGCTAACCATCCGGCCTTTTTTGCCTGACCTGACTCGCTCCGAACTCATGACCGTTATGACCAGCGGGATGGCGCACGTTTCCGGCGGAATTATGGCTGCTTATATCGCCTTCGGAATTGAGCCCAAGCATCTTTTGAGCGCCGTAATAATGACTGCTCCGGGCACTATTTTAGTTTCGAAGATGCTGGTACCTGAGACTGAACAACCAAAAACCGCTGGCCGCGTGATCATGAGCGAAGAGGAAGTGGAGGCCGAAAAAAAAGAAAACGTGCTGGGTGCGGTTGCACGCGGCACAACCGATGGCCTGAATTTGGCGCTGAATATCGCGGCCATGCTAATTTCGTTTCTCGCGCTGATCGCCCTGATGGATGGGATTCTGTATGGAATTCATAGCGGCCTGGCGCATTTCGGCTTCCCATGGTTTCCGGCGAGCCTGGAAATTATCTCCGGCAAACTTTTCGCTCCCGTGGCCTGGGTGATTGGAATTCCCTGGAAAGACTGCACTATGGTTGGCAACCTATTAGGCACGCGCATGGTTCTCAATGAATTGGTCGCATTTTCCATGCTGGGGCCGCAGAAAGCCATTCTTGATCCCCGCTCGTTTACTATTGCGACGTTCGCGCTGTGCGGCTTTGCCAATTTGAGTTGCATAGGCATTCAGATTGGCGGTATCGGCGCTCTGGCCCCGAATAAAAAGGGAGAATTGGCGCGCCTTGGAGTGCGGGCCATGTTGGCGGGTACCATGGCAAATTTGATGTCGGCGTCAATCGCCGGAATGCTTATCTAATTTTTTAAGAGAGCAGGAGCGAGTACGCTCGCACCTACACATTCTAGGAGCGACTAAGGCAGAATGAAACATACAAACGTTGAGTGTCTTGTCAGGCGCATTGCCTGTCTTTTTTTTGTTTTAACATTAGTTTTCCCAGCCGCCGCAGAAGAAATTCCAAACAACATTTTGCAAGCTATGCAATGGCGCCTGATCGGCCCGCACCGCGGCGGACGGATTACGTCTGTCTCCGGAGTGTCGAGCGACCCGAACGTCTACTACGCCGGAACTCCTGGTGGCGGTGTCTGGAAGACTGAGGACGCCGGGCAAGTCTGGAAACCCATCTTTGATCAAGAAAATGTGGCGTCGATCGGTGCACTTGCAGTCGCGCAGTCCGATCCCAGAATTATCTACGTAGGAACTGGCGAGCAGACCCAAGGCGACGGCGTGTACAAATCAACTGACGCAGGCGCTACCTGGACAAATGTTGGTTTGCGCGAAACCCACGTCATCACCGGCATCGTGATCGATCCGCGAAATCCCGACATGGTTCTCGTGGCCACAGCCGGAGATCATTGGTCCGGCACTGAGCGTGGAATTTACAAGACTGCAGACGGCGGCAAGACGTGGCAAAAGGTGCTGTACAAAGATCCGGATACCAGCGTCCCGGACATTGAGGCCGATCCAACGAATCCCAGTGTCGTCTACGCTTCGCTGTGGACACGGCCGGAGGATCCCTTCAGCGAAGACGAACCGGAGAAAAAGAAAAAGCAAGACGCCGCCATTTACAAATCAACCGATCAAGGTTCAACCTGGACTGCCGTCGAAGGCAAAGGACTGCCTACCGATGCCATGGGACGTATCGGTGTAGCCGTCGCGCCCGGCACTGACGGCAAGCGAGTTTACGCTATCCTCACGCAGGGGTTATTTCGCTCGGACGACGGGGGCGCGAGTTGGCAACGCAGCACCAGCGATCCTCGTATTTTGGGCAATGCTTATTTCAGCCGGGTGTTTGTCGATCCCAAGGACGCTAACTTTGTATACGTTGCGCAAACTTCCATGTATCGCTCAAGTGACGGAGGGCGCACTTTCGAAGCTTGGCAGGGCGCGCCTAGTGGAGATGACTTTCACGTTCTGTGGATGAATCCTGCCCACACGCAAAATATGATTCTCGGAGTCGATCAGGGCGCAATCATCAGCGTGGACAGCGGCAAAACCTGGAGCTCGTGGTACAACCAGCCGACTGGACAGTTTTATCACGTTAGCACTGATCAGCATTTTCCTTATTACGTTTATGGCGCGCAGCAGGACAGCGGTACCGCCGCCGTGCCCAGCCGCAGCGATTATGGCGAGATCACCGATCGTGATTGGGCTCCGACCGGAGCTTTCGAGTTTTGCTACATTGTTCCCGATCCCGTGAATCCAAATTACGTGTACGCCGGAGGATGGTACGGTTCGGTGCTTCGCTACGACAAGACCACGGGACAAATCGTCCATCTTCTGACTCGTACCTCGAAGTACCGCACAGCGCAGATGGCGCCCATCGCGTTCTCGCCTCAGGACCCACACGCGCTGTATGCCGCAACCCAATACGTTTTGCGAAGCAATGACGGTGGATTCAGTTGGCAGGAAGTTAGTCCTGACCTCACGTTGAAACAAGAGCCCGACCAGAAAAAACCTGACATGCGGCGAAAGGTCATTTATACGCTCGCGCTTTCCCCAGTCCAGTCCGGGGTAATGTGGGCGGGGACCGGCAACGGGCTCATTCACGTCACGAAGGATGGCAAGACTTGGCAAAATGTAACCATTCCTAGCTTGCATGAGCGAAGCAGCATCACCATGCTGGAGGCATCGCATTATGACGCAGGCTCGGCGTATGCCGTGGTTAACGGTTACCAGCAACTAAGTCCGCTTATCTACCGCACTCGCGACTACGGACACTCTTGGCAGCTCATAACCGGCGGATTGCCCGATTCTGGAAATGCCCGCGCGGTTCGCGAAGATCCGGCGCGCAAAGGATTGCTCTACGCTGGCACGTGGAACGGCGTTTACTTTTCTCTGGACGACGGCGATCACTGGCAGACTTTGCAGCTAAACCTGCCGACCGCTTCGGTAACTGACCTCGACGTTCACGGTGATGATCTGGTTGCGTCCACTTTTGGGCGCGCGTTGTGGATTCTCGATGACATCACCCCGCTGCGTCAGTTCAATTCGAAGTGGCCGCAGTCGCAAGCTTACGTGCTCCTTCCGCGAAACACGGTACGCGCGCGGTGGGACATGTCGCAGGACACGCCACTTCCTCCAGAAACTCCCGCAGGAGATAATCCGCCCGACGGCGCGATCATTGATTATTTTTTGAAGTCCGCGCCTGCCGGCAATATCAAACTTTCTGTCTACGACTCGGAAAACCGTCTGGTGCGCGAGTTCACAGACGTTCCTCCGTCATTCGACAAGGCGCCGGCTAACGCACCCGAATATTGGTTCGCACCGCCGCCCGCGCTCACCAAGAATGCCGGACTTAATCGTTTTGTCTGGGATCTGCGCTATCCACCGATGAAAGCGCTGCGTTACAGCTACTACGGAAATATTTTGGACTACATTGAATACACCCTTTCCGATCACGCCATTCCCGGCAAATTTCCGCGCGACCTGCAGCCTGGCCCGTTCATCGTTCCAGGCACATATTCACTGGTCCTGACTGTTAATGGTGAAACATTCCGTCAGCCGTTGCACGTAAGTCTCGATCCGAGAGTGCATGTGCCACCGTCAGACCTGGTGCAGCAACTCGATACCGAGCAAAATATTTCAGCCCAGATGTCCGCCACTTATGACGGATATGAGCAAGTACACGCGCTACAGGAGGCGATAGCTGAGAGGCAGAAATCTTTGGGCACCGACGCAACCGACCCCGCTGCAAGTAAGAAAGATGCGGCCGATGCGTTGAAGGCATTGGTTGATCAGGTTGCAGAAGTTGGAGAGGGAAAACCCGCGGATCTCGGCATTGGTCCATTGAACCGCGAACTGGCGCGTTTCGCTTTCATGATCGAGAGCGGGGACGCACGCCCCGCATCCTTACTTGAAGCCAGTGTCGAACAATCCTGTCAGAACGTTGGGAAACGCCTGGGCCAATGGCGTGACCTTAACCAGCAGAAAATTCTGCCGGTGAACACGGTTTTGCAGAAGTACAACATGGCGGAGTTGCCGGTTGCCAGCAATATCCCGGCGGCGCCTGCGTGTCAAAAATAATGTTTTCGGATTCGCGATCTCGCTTGCGCGCAATGACGTCGATACAATCGAGAGATGGAGCGTTCCGGGATCGCTGACCTTCTGCTGCACGGCGGGAGCGAGCCGAAGTGGCTAGCCGACCGGCACCGCTTCGCGACCGGCTTGGAGCTAGATTGGTACGGGCGTGCTTTCGACAATCTCTTGAATAACCTGCTCCGCCTGTTCGGACTTCTTCAGAGTTGATGAGTAAAGCCCATTCACGACCACCCGGTGGGCGAACACTGGCACCACCAGCGGCTTAATATCTTCCGGAGTGCAAAAGGTTCGGCCATCGAGAAACGCCATGGCTTGGGCGGCACGATAGAGCATTTGCGAACCGCGCGGTGAGACTCCCAACGAGAACTGTTCTGACTCGCGCGTTTTTCTTACGATGCTCAGCGCGTAGCTGACCAAAGAATCATCCACGCGGACGTGCGTAGCCGCTCGCTGCATTTCCAAAACGTCAGCGCCGCTAAGCACCGGTTGCATGGTTTCCAATCTTGTAGTGCCCGCTTCGGAGCGAAGAATCTCGCGTTCGGCCGTGCTGTCCGGGTAGCCCATGCGCACCCGCATCAGAAAACGATCAAGTTGAGATTCCGGCAGAGGGTAGGTGCCGTGGTGCTCGACCGGATTTTGCGTGGCGATCACCAGAAACGGCTGCGGTAATGGATAGGAATGCGCATCGACCGTGACCTGGCTTTCGTTCATGGCTTCGAGCAGCGCAGACTGTGTCTTCGGCGTGGTGCGATTGATTTCGTCCGCCAATAGCACGTTGGTAAAAACCGGTCCGCGTTTGAATTCAAATTGTTGCTCGATGGCCGAGTAAATCGAAATTCCAATTACGTCCGAAGGAAGCATGTCGCTGGTGAACTGCACCCGTTGAAAAGTGCAGTCGAGCGCCCGCGCCAAGGCCTGTCCCAGAGTAGTTTTCCCCACGCCCGGAACGCCTTCGATCAGAAGATGCCCACGTGCAATCAACGAGACGACGGCCAAGCGCAGAATGTCGTCCTTGCCCCGGATGACTTTGCGGAGCGCGTTTTCCAGTTGCGCCGCACGATGCGAGACGGCGCTGGCGGTTTCGGGAGACATTACTGCGATTCTACTATGTGGCTGGCAGGCTGGGTTGTTACGGAGGTTACGCGGAAAAGCTCTTAGCCTTAGCCATTGGCTCTTAGCCTGTACATCTTGTGTTGGTTCGAGCCAAGAGCTAAGAGCTTTTACTGCAAAAACTCTGCGGGCCGACCGGTCAGCCGCTCGATGCGTTTCGCAATCGGTGGATGAGTCGAAAACAAGCTCCCGAAGTTCATTCCGAGAAATGGCTGAATGATGAATAAATGCGCGGTTGACGGCGTGGCTTGTAAAGGCAGGCGGCGCGAGTAAGCATCGAGTTTTGCTAACGCGCTGGCCAAGGCATACGGATTACCGGTGAAGTGCGCACCAGTAGCATCTGCCTGGTATTCGCGGGATCGCGATACGGCGAGCTGAATTAGAGAAGCTGCGATCGGCGCCAGAATCAGCATGAAGAGCGCGCCGAGGCCGCCGCCCCGACTGTCCTCGCGATCGCCGCCACCGAAGAAAAAGCCAAACCGCGAAAGCATCGTAATGGCGCCAGCCAAGGTCGCTACTACCGAACTAATGAGGATGTCGCGGTTATTTACGTGGCCCAGTTCGTGTGCCAGCACGCCTTCCAGTTCTTCATCGTTGAGCAGATTGAGAATACCCTGGGTCATGGCTACAGAAGCGTGCTGCGGATTCCGTCCAGTGGCAAAGGCATTGGGAGAATCGCTAGGGATGACATACATCTTCGGCATGGGAATGCCAATTTTCTGGGTGAGCCGCTCAACGGCAGCGTAAGCTCGCGGCAGTTCCTCGCGCGTTACAGGCTTGGCACGATACATCGCCAGCGCAATCTTGTCCGAGTAGAAATAGGAAACGAAATTCATAATCCCCGCAAACACCAGGGCTAGCACCATTCCGTTCTGTCCGCCAAAAGCGCGGCCGATGAACATGAGCAGCAGCGTAAGCAGCGTAAGCAGAAACGCGGTTTTGAAGGTGTTTCCCATAGACGTCTCACCTTGTTAGATGGTACGCCGGGCCGGGAGATTCAACTACGCACTCTTCGGGCTGAGGCGGCCCTCAATCTTTGGTAGCAATTCGGCGCCGGCCTCGCCTGCGGGGGAAAACTCGGTGCCTAGTTCGACGAGTGGGACGCCTGCGCATGCTGCCTGGAAAGTTTGCTGCGTGGCCGCGGATGCGGTCATGGCCGGGCCAAGCAGAAGGAGACCGAAACGCGTAACGGGCATCAGGAGCAATGCGTCAGCTGACTTTTACTGCGGTTCGCTTCACTGCGCGCTCTAGCGTTTGGTCCAGCGCGGCTTTGGCTTTCTCATATTCTTGCTGGGAGATTCGACCTTGCTTGTGCTCGACTTCGAGCTGGAAAATCTCTTCTTTCAGCGCTTCGAGCAGCAGGGCGGAGCGGTCTGCGGGCTTGGGTTTCGGCGCGGGCGGGATTCCTAACTCAGCATCGGTCGGGCTATAGTCCGGAACTGTCGCGGTTTTAGAGCGGGTGGCGATATAGATCGCGCCGGCAAATAAAACAACCCCGAAGCCTCCGAGAATGTACCAGCGATATTTTTCCAGTGGATCGGGAGCATCGATAGGTGGGCCGAGGCCGCCACCGGGGCGAGAGTCGCGTCCAGCTACAGCGGCCCCGGTCTGACCTCCACCGGCCTGACCTCCGCCGGCCTGAGCGCCGCCGGTCTGAGCTCCGCCCACCGGGCTGGCTCGCTGTTCTTTGCTCTCTTCGGCCTCGTCTGACATCATGCCGGTTCCTGAAATCTTAAAGGAAAGGGTCTGACCCGGCGTCGTGTTAGAAGCGACTTGTACCACGGCGTCCGCCTGGCGCGGGTCCTGCATTGCCTTGAAGGCTGCGCCTGGGGCAGGCGAGAACTGCATACTCTTGGGCAGCACCACTACGAAATGCTGCGCACCATACAGCGTCTTCGGATCGACGCTTACTTCACCGGTGTAAGGCATGTGATAGCTGACCTGGAACTGGGTTTCGCCAGGTCGCAGTGGAAAAACAAAAGCGTAACGGTTCTTTTGTTTCTGGGGAACGGGAGCGGAGTTAATTGGCTGTCCGCCCGCAGTCATCGCCATACTTTGGTCAACCTGGGCGCCATCCGGTAGATAAAATTCAAAGCTCTGGTCGCTCATCTGCGTGCGCGGCGGGTCCGATGCATTGTTCACTGCGAAAAGTCGAATGCCTTGCATTTCGCTGCCTTGCGCCTGAAAACGCATCACATCCGCGGTGACACTGATGCCCTGAACTTTCTTCGACACATCGTAGACATCGATATCGACCGAAGTTGTTCCCGGGGGAGCCATCTTGTGATACGTAACGCCCTGATGAATGACGCGAACAAGGTGAGGGCTGCTTGCGTTATCGAGCTTCACGCTGAAGTTGCCCTTGTCGTCGGTCTGGGTGCGGCCGGACTCTTCCATTCCTTGACCCAGGCTGAGGAGTACAACGTCGTCGCCCGCAGCGGGTTTACTGGTCGTCCCGTTCTTAACCGTGCCGGTGAGAGTTTGGGCCGAGGCGGAGACCACGAGAATCATCGATAACAATAAGGTCGAAAGTTTCCACTTTTCGCAAGTGAGGCTGGATGTGGGGCACCCGGTTTTTGTCTCCCGGGTGTTTCGACTTGGTCTCGCTGGAAACAATTTCAAACTCTGGCTCCTTTTCGGGTGCGCGGTGGCGGGATGACCGCGGCTTCTTCCAGACGCGCAATTTCAGCCAGCACGGCCGCGGCTTCTTCTTCCAGAGAGGCCTTCATAGTTTGGTAGTCGGAGTCTGGAAATTTACCAGCTTTGAATTCGAAGTTCAGGTCGCGCAGATTTTCGTAAATTGCTTCCTTGCGCTCGCGCAGGTAGATGACGCGAGTTTTTTCCGGGCCCAAATACAGTTTTCCTGGCAGGTAAAAAACATAAACCAGAGCACCAATCGTGATCAGGATACAGGTTAGCAGCTCGATGCTCATACCTCGGTATCCTTTCTGGCCTGGCGGCGGAAATACTCCAACTCAGTGCCATGAACGGCCGCTACCGAGCCGTCTGGCAGCACCAGAGGGCGCGATCTCCAGGCACGCACGATGACCGAGACCATAATCAACCCCAGCGCCAAAACTAGATACGGCATTACCCAGGCAACTCGATTAAAACCAGTCTTGGTGGGCGCAGCCATTACGGTTGTGCCGTACTTTTGCACGAAGCCTTGCAGGGTAAGATCGTCGTTGTCGCCGCGATCCACTGCAGCGACCAGTTCGCCGCGCATGCGCTCGGAGTAGGCGCAGCCGACATGATTGCACTCGAGCAGGATCTGGTTGCAGCCACAGACGCACATCATTCTGTGGCCAAGGTCGTTTACGCGGGCCGATTGGTCTCCGGCGCCAAGCAGCCCGAACACGGCGAGCGCCATCACAACAAGTTGGGCGCCGCGTTTCAAAAACACATTTGTCATTCCAGCAAGTGTAAGCGACGGGGAATCTCGGTCTTCGCCGCGCGCACCGAGAATCCAGATCCCTCGCTTCGCTCGAGATGACACGAACAAAGAGTGGACTCGTACACGCCGTAGAATTCGCATCAATCCCCGGCTCCTACCGGTTCGGCTCGCATGCGAACTGGCGCAGAAACACGCACCGGCACTGAGTTGGGAATTAAAGCGACAACTGTGCCGACGATCATGATCCAGACTCCGACCCAAATCCACATGACCAGCGGATTCAAATGCACTTTGATGATCGGTCGCCCGGTATCTGGGTTCTGACCCTCATATACGACGTACAGATCTTCCTGCGGAGTTGAGCGATTGGCTACCATCGTCGAAGTCTGCTGGCTTGCTTTGTAAAAACGCCGCTCGGGATTGAGCGTGGCAATCTGCTTTCCGCCCTTGAAGACATTCATGACAGCCCACTCGCTGCCGTAGTTGGGATTGTCATCCTGCGTATATGACTGGCAAACCAGGGTGTACGAGCCAATGGTCATCTTGTCGCCGAAGCCCATTTCCTGTTCTTTATCTTGATTAAAGACGGAGCCGGCGAATCCAATCATGATTACGATCACACCGAAGTGGACAATGTAGCCGCCGTAGCGGCGAGTGTTGCGATGAGCAAGTTGCACCATCGACGCGAAGAGGTTCTGGCCGGTATGGCGGCCAATCACGCGGCCTCCGCGGACGAATTCAGAAATCACGGTCAAGGCAACCAGCGCCGACAGCATTATGGTCATCAACGAATAGAAGTAAGAAACGTCGTTCCACGGTTTCATCCCAAGCGCGACCAGCAGTATGCCGAGGGCAATTGCGCCAATCGCCGGCCACAGGAAGTTGCGCTTCAAGCTGTCGATCGATGTTCGTCGCCAAGCGAGCAATGGTCCAACTGCCGTTAACAGTAGAAGAAGCAACGCAACTGGTACGTTCACGCGATTAAAGAATGGCGGCCCGACCGTAACCTTGGTTCCCTGAACCCACTCGGAGAGCACCGGAAAAAGCGTTCCCCACAGCACCGTGAAGCAGGCCACCAGCAGCAGCAGATTATTAAACAGGAAGCTGGATTCGCGCGAGACCAGCGATTCCAGCTTATGCTCGGTACGCAGGTGTGAGCGATTCTTCACATAAAAGAAGAGGCAGGTCGCGAAGATGATGGCGAGAAAAGCGACAAACCAATCACCGATTGAGGATTGCGCGAACGCATGTACAGAACTCACCACGCCGCTACGGGTCAAGAATGTGCCGAAGATCGACAGCATGAACGTGGAAAAAATCAGCCACATGTTCCATGTCTTCAGCATGCCCCGTTTTTCCTGCATCATGACCGAGTGGAGAAACGCAGTACCGGTTAACCAGGGCATCAACGAGGCGTTTTCGACTGGATCCCATCCCCAATATCCGCCCCAGCCCAGCACCGAGTAAGCCCAGTGTGCACCCAGAAAAACTCCGCAGGTCAAGAACCCCCAGGTCACCATGGTCCAGCGGCGAGTGATCTGAATCCATTTCTCCCCGGGATAGCGCATGATCAAAGCCGCCAATGCGAAAGCAAACGGCACGGTGAATCCGACGTAACCCAGATACAACATCGGCGGATGAATCACCATCTCCGGATATTGCAAGAGCGGATTCAGTCCCGTGCCATCGGCAGGCAATGTGCCTTGCATCACGCCAAAAGGATTTGCGGCGAAGTTGAGCAACAACAAAAAGAAAACCTGAACGGCGGCAATGATCACCGATGCGTAGGCGAACAGGCGAACATCGGTCTTATAGCGTAACCGGAGGACCAGTCCATAGGCGGAGAGAAGTAGCGCCCAGAAGAGTAGCGATCCTTCTTGTCCCGACCACAGCGTTGCAAACTTATAAGGCGCGGGTAAATCGCGATTGCTGTGATGAAAAATGTAGGCGATCGAAAAATCGTTCTGAAATGCGGCCACGACGAGCACCACCGCGCCGAGGAACACGACGACAAAGCTGGCGATGCCAGCACGGCGAGCAGTTTCGCCTAACCGTTCGGAGCCTGGCCCCTTATTGACGAGCGCCAGAATGCCTGCCAGGAATGAATAGGCGCACAACGCGAGCGCGAGGAGGAGCGCAAAACTGCCTATTTGTGACATGGGGAGGCCCCTTGGTTATATTTTTTCAGAAACCAGCCATCGAAGCAACCATCAAGTCTGGAAACCAAGGATTTCCAGCAACGTGGGGTTCTCCCGATCAGCATGCAAAGCTTTGATGCACTGGTCGGACGAAGGCGTCCTTAATTTCTTAAGTGTCTATGCGGTCTGCTGATGGTTTTGACGAGCTAGAACTTCGCGCTCGGCTCTGAGCCAATCTTCATTCTCGAACCCGGGAGTACTTCCCCGTTCGACGTATAACTCGTAAGCGCGCGCGCGGATTTTTCCTTCCAATTCCGCTGGAGAACTGTTTAGCGGCGAGGTCTTCCGCACCAGGGAAACTGACCCGGCTTCGGGCATGGTGATGACAGGATTGTTGGTTGCTTTAGGGCTGCGGGGGGTCTTTGCTTTAGGCACGATTAATACTCCTTCGGACTCATAAGTCCCTAATTAAATTGGGTTTGTAAACGACCGCAAACACTGCGGCCCAACCTGATGTCCCACCAAATGGCTGTAATTTGTATAGTTAATAATAAACCGAAAGGCTGTGGATTTGTGCGAAAAGTCGAAGGAATTAATCTATCTGCAACATTAATTTAGTAGATTCTACTTAGTAGAAATCGTGCGAACTGGTTTCGGCGCGCGTGATTGAGAGTGGCAACACGCGGTCAGCTTTTACGGAGATGACATTATCCTGATTCTGCAGGGTTCCTTCTACGATGAGGAACTGTGCGGAACTGAGCAGCAACCGGTTTTTCTGAAACAGATCGGGATTGATGATGGCATTGGCTACTCCAGTCTCATCTTCGATGCTGAGAAAAACGAAACCCTTGGCGGTGCCGGGACGCTGGCGGCAAATGACGCATCCTCCAATACGCAAATGCTGTCCATTGGGCATGCGGCTGAGGTCACTGGCTTTATGAATGCCCATGGCATCCATACGCGACCGGTGATAGGCCATAGGATGCGGCCCGACCGTCATGCCAGTGCCGCGAAAGTCTGCGACCAGGCGTTCTTCCTGATCCATGGGACGCAGCGGAGAATTAGTGTCGTGTTCGGGCAATCCGTCGAACAATGGGCCCGCATCGCGAACGGCGCGTTCGATTTGCCAGAGGGCGTCGCGGCGGTGAAGCTTGGTCACAATTAGTGCTCTTCTCGGCGTGAAGGCCTGTTTGCGATTAAGATACGGGTTCCTCCGAGCAACTATAGCAAGTGGCAGGGGTTGGAGACAACGAGGCCTGGTGATCGCAGATGCGGCAATTTTACTTAGGGCGTAGGGTTTGAAGGGTATCGCGTGTTCGGGCAATCAGGGCATAGGTTATTAAGAGAGCCTTGGCCCAGCAGTTCCCCCATGCAGTTGGCCTTATTCATTACGGTTCCGACTTTATTGATCGCCTTGGGTCTAACACTGATCTTCGAGCGCGATATCTGTATTGTTGTGCTGGATTGGCTCCGAGAATCAGAGTGGAAGAAACTCAAGCTATCACCCACGGCTCTTGCTCGATTGCTAAGCGGCCGTCCAAAAGCGGTTAGGTCTCGACCCCCGGTGGCTCGCGTTAGACCCGTCCGCTAATGCGTTGCCATATAAGTTCCAGTCACGTAGCCAACCACCCCGCCCGCAACGATATCGGAAACAAAATGTTTCTTACCCGCAACCCGCGCGAAACTGACGCCAGTTGCAAGTCCGTAAGCACCCCATTTGAGCCACGGATTTTTTGGATAGCGGTGAGCAATCACGCTGGCGAAGGCGAAGCTCGCCGCGGCGTGACCTGAAGGAAACGAGCCACCACCTTCCCAAAACTCGCCATGCGTATTCTTAGCGTAAGCGTACTGGCGGTTAGTCGCCTCTTTGATTCCCAAGTTGACTAAGCTGGCTGCTCCCATCGCTTCGAGCGCTGTGAAGCCAGAACTCGCCATGTACGGCGAGCGGTGCCCCGAGCATCCCCAGAGATAAGCCAGACCTGCCGCGCCCAGCTCAATTCCAAGACCTACGTTTGATCCGCGAGCTGCGTCCTGAGCAAACGAGGCAGAGTGAATGTGATTGTTGACGTGGGTATCGACCGAGACAATCAGCAATCCGGTGGCGGCGGCGATCGGCAGCTCCCATTTCAAATTGGATGGACGGACCGCGTCGCGCGGCGCCATAGCGAGTCCGCGACCGAATGTCGATGCAGCTTGTGGCAGTTGTCCGGCGACCTGCCGACAGCCGTCGGCATTCGGAGCCGGCTGACTTTGCGCCCAACTTAATGAAGCCCAGAATAACAGCGCCAGAGGAAGGTTGCGGATTGTGCGAAATTGCATGTCTTATGCATCCCCTTAGGAATCTACTTTTAAGGTTTTTTGTTATGGCTATCAACAAGATCGAGTCCGAATAAAGGATGCTCATATGTCCCGGTGATCTTCACTGGCATCACGTAGCCGACACGCTTCTTCTTAAAGAAAGGATTCAATACTTTGAGCATCAGGGACTTGACTCCGCTGGTCGTGTTCGATGGCTGAGACTCAGTCTTCAGCGTGCCGTGCAGATTGATTTTCTCGTTTATCAGGTCGTAAGTTCCCTGCATTCGCGCCGAGGCGCCGGGGACACTGAAGGAAAGGTCGGAGAATTGAGCGATGCCATCTTTCAGTAGAACGTGTCCTTTCAAATCGGAGAGCACGGTTTCAGAATCTTCATCTTTCTTTTCGGCCTTGGTGCGATCTTGTGAGCCGAAAAGCGCGCCCTCGCTCATGTGATTCACGCCTCCTTGCGTGCTTGAGTTTGAAAAAGTTCCAGCGTTTATTCCAAACTCACCGTGAAGCTCAACTTTTTGAAGAAACGGTCGACTTCCTGGCGGGATGGAAACCTTGGCATGAAAACTGGTAGTTCCAGACATCGGCGCACGCTCGGCCTGGGAGAAAAGCAGCAGGATGTCCTGAATTCGGCCCTCGTGGGTCGCTAGCTCTACCAACGCCGTCTTCCCCGGTTGCGTCCCTTCTTCAGCCACGGTTCCGCTCGCAGATACCGTGGTTTTCAAGAAGCTGGCAATCGCTTGATGCAACGACGTGTCTCCGTTCTGGCCATTGACCTCCGCACGGAACTGAGTTCGCAATTCAACTTTGTGTGAGCTGGAGGTGACGGTGAACTCGGGAACGTCAGTCTCTCCCTGAACCTCAATGTGGTCGAGCACGCCAGAAAACTTGCCCGAAGAGGACAGCAGGCCAGCGATGCCATGAAAAACACTTAAATCTGCGTGCTGAAACTGATAGTCGCCGGAAGTGGAGGTCTTGCCGAAGTCGTCAGCGTTCCACGGACCAAACTTGCCCGAGGCTGTTATTTCCCCCGGCGGTTCGGGATTTGAAAACCTGGCATGAAATGTGGCTGGACCATTACTGCCAATATCGCCGAGATCAAAGTTATGGAACGAAAATTTTAGTGATCGGTTTTGCTCTGCGCGAGAAATTTCGAGAACCGCACCATCTGCGATCAACTCGTCAATGACGATCGTTGATCTCTGTGGCGTCTGAAACTGCTCTCTTGCACTTCTAGGAGGGACCAGAATGTGCATGCCTTCCGCCCGAACCCGCTTGACGTGCTTGGCGAAAAGCCCGGAAAAACTTCCCTCGATTCGGACGGTTTCAATCGTGATCAACGCGGGCGTGCCGGGTTTGGGGTTGTGCTGAAACCGGACTTTTTCTAGGACGCATCCCGGTCTCGGGAAATAAGTTTCGTGGAATGCCCCCACTTCCACCTTGCCGAACCCAGTCTCCGACAGTTGCTCTACGACGGCCGCACGCCGAAATGGCCAGCGCACCATCAACACGGCAATGGCAGCCAAAAGCACGCCCGCTAACACCAGCAAAATACGGACGAAAAGTTTGTATTTGCTTGGGGACGCTTTTGGAACAATCACCTCTTGCATCGGTTAACACGCAATCCGCAGTCCTTTGAGGCGTCCAATGGCGCTGGGGTTGGCGCGGAATTAATCGGACCGACCAGATTCTAGCGAGATTAGGGGATTCCTAATTCATTTTTGGGGTGTGGACTCCAAGGCACGCCGCTTCCGTCGACTTGATTACTATTTTGCTTTCGAGAAATCCTCCACCGCGAACAACTCACCCTGGCGCTCGGCCACGCCAATACCTGCAGAATCCATGTCGTTGTCCAGGATGTTAGCGCGGTGCAACGGAGATTTCATGAAGCTCTGATGAATAGCGGCGGCGTTTGGGCCTTGGTCAACATTTTCGGAGAGCCAGCTGAAGTGGGCTCCGGCGGCTCGCGCTCTGGCCGGCAGAGCGGGTTCGCCAGGCAGTTGGTGTGCAACTCTTCCCTCCTTCGCCATTAGTAAAGCATGTTTTCGGGCGGCGTCGGTCAGGGCTTCATCCGACCTCAGCGCGGGCAATCCATGGGCTTTGCGCTCCTGGTTCACCGCGTACAACAACTCGCGCTCCGCGCTCGCAGTAGTGCTTTGCGCCAGAGCACTACCGCAGAAGAAAATCAGCGCAACGATCACAATCGCTGCTTGATTTGGATTTTTCATGGGACTTCGCCGGCAATCTGATTTTTTGCCTTATTGTAGAAACCCAGTGGTTAGAATTTACCCTCGCTGGTTTGCAAGAAGATTCTAGCAATAAGGAACCTCTTCGACGGATGAGTCCACGAGCGAGGATGCTCGCGCCTGCACGAACGGCCGCGCCTAAAGCGTGATTACCTGGTGGTCGAGGCAGTCCGTATGAATCGTGTTGTAAAGAGCGTGCAGAAATTCTGTTCCTTGCCGTGAGATAAAGTAGGCGCCCGCAATCTCTCGCTCCTGCAAAACCTTACTCGGATAGAGCGCATTGGACAGCAGGTCAGCTTTGCGGCCTAGAATTTCCTCGTGACGGAGTTCGGCGCGCGCAGCTCGGGCGCGCAGTTGAGTAAGCTGGTGATGCATCTTCGATGCTGCATTGGTCGCGGAATCGACCAGCGTTGGATCGAGGCGGCCAAGACTTTCGCGAATCGCTGCCAGAGACTTCTGCAATGACTCTTCAGCTTGATCGAAGGCCGACTGCAACTCCTGCGGTAAGGCACGGGAAGCCATTAGTTCGCGAACTTTTTCCGGCCCTCGGAAAAGATCAGGCAAAGTCAAGCCGTAACGTTCAAGCACTGCCTTTGGTTTTTGCTCGATAATAGTCACGGACAAGCGCGGGACGATCGGAGTTACCCTATCAAGGAGCGGCTCGTACACAACTCCCACTTGCGCGAAGTAAGCCACTTCAGCCGCGCCACCGACGTAGGCAAGTGTAGGCAGCAGGTAATCCTGAACTACAGGTCGCAGCAAGACGTTGGCGCTGAATTCTTGCGGCGACGATTTTAGGCGAAGCAGGAGATCCGCTTGCGAAATCCGTTCGTCTTCTATTAGAAAATCCGTACCGCCGTTGGGGTGACGATGCACTGGCACTCTGGCACCGCCGCGCAGTGTAAACAGCAGAGTGGACGATGGCGTAACTTTGACTTGCTGTTGGTAGCCGGCTGTTTCGAGCTCTTTGCCCCTCGCCAGCAGCGCGTCATCCAGTTCGGAAACTCGCTCGATCGCGGCCTGGTAAATCGGTTCCGCAATTTGGTGGAATTCGGGATCGGCCGCATCCAAAAGAATGACGCCCCAATCGGCAAACAGCCTGGCGAACAAGCGGGCAAAGGCGCTGCCAAAGGTTTCGCCAGGGTGATAGGCTTCACGAAGCAAATCAGAAACTGCAGATGGCCCGAGAATTCCCGTAGCCGCTTCCACCACAGACTCAACTTCAGCGCCGAAGCGAATTGTTCCCACCGGCGCAGCCGGTAACGGTTGGGTCGGCACTGTAAAACTTTGCAAGGAATAGTCGGCACCGGGTATTGCGACCTGATTCACTTCCGCTAAATCATGATCCTCGGTTGCCAGCCAGAATACGGGTACGCAGTCGACGCCAGCGCGAGTGGCCTGGTCCGCCAGTTTCACTGCGGTCAGTGCCTTGTAAATTGCAAACACCGGTCCGCCGAAAAGTCCCACCTGCTGGCCAGTAACCACCGCCAATGCGCCCGCACGTAGTCGATCAATATTGGCCAAAGTTTTTTCGGAGGCACCCCAATGTTGATTCTGGCGTTTAAGGATGGACGAAACGCCCGGGCGCCGCTCAGAGTCATAATTAATTTGTGAAGCCTCTTCCTTAAACCATTGATTGAAAAATGGAGAGTGCGGATAAAACTTCTGAATATTCGGACTGTAGGAAAGAAAATCCGTGAAAAGCGGGGTGCTGTGCGGGAT
The DNA here is from genome assembly GCA_036008085.1 of Terriglobales bacterium. Lineage (GTDB taxonomy): Bacteria > Acidobacteriota > Terriglobia > Terriglobales > Acidobacteriaceae > JABDBE01. The sequence continues at coordinate 17,005 of DASYOD010000062.1, read as the reverse complement.
CTGGGCAAAAGACAAACACTCCGACTTCACTGGTAGTTCTCCTGACAGCATTGGACGATGAAGTTCATAGTCGGTCAACGCCTTCGTTTAAGGGCGTTCTAAATCAGATGTAGGCGGCAGGGGGAAGATGCAAAAAGCTGCAGTGGCGTTCCCGAACTGTTGGGAAAATTGTCATTTCGAAACCCGCGCTTTTACCAGCGGAGCGAGGAATCTCGCACGATCGAAAGAACCGATAGATTACACTCGCCGCGCCGGTTGTGTTCTGCAGGAGAAGCATCGTACAATGAAACATCGCAGCGACAGTTTAGTTCCCGACAGCTGGAAAATCCTTAAATTAGCGATCTGCGGCGCAACATACCGCTCGAGGAATTGTTAAGCATGGTGGTATTAATCACAATCATTCATATCGCTGTTTGCCTGTTTCTAATCGTCGTGGTATTGCTGCAAAGTGGCAAGAGCGGGGATATTGCTGCCGCCTTTGGCGGGATGGGGAGCCAGACAGCTTTCGGACCACGCGGCGCCGCGACGGTTCTTTCCAAGGCAACTACGTGGTCGGCCATCATTTTTATGGTGACCTCGATTACGCTTTCAGTTTTCGCTTCGCGCCATCAGGGAACGAACTCGGTCCTGCAGGGAGTAAAGAGTGCGCCGGCGAAATCGCAACCGGCAAAACCAGCAGCTCCGCCCACTACCCCTCCAGCGCCGGTTCCGCAACAGTAGATTGACGAGGTCAGCTTTCGACTCCCATCAACCTGAAAGCTGAGTGCTCAAGGCTGAGAGCGATCCACGATGATTCACGAAATCCTTCCCGTTGGCCCGCTGCAATGCAACTGCTCTGTGATTGGCGACCAGGCTACACACGAAGCCATGGTCATCGATCCGGGCGCTGAAATAGAAAATATTCTCGCTCTGGTGCGCGAACACAAATTGCAGGTAAAGCAAATCGTCATCACCCACGCGCATATCGACCACGTTGGCGGAGCCATGAAGCTGCGGGCGGCGACCGGCGCGCCGATCCTGCTCAATCAGAATGATTACGAACTGCTCAAGATGCTCGATGTCCAGGCCTCGTGGATCGGGGTAGCTCCCCCCGGCAAAGTCGATATCGACCAAAGCATCGGGCAGGCGGATACGATAAAAACCGGATCGCTCACTGCGAACGTTCTTGCCACCCCAGGGCACACCGAGGGCAGTGTGTGTCTTTATTTTCCTTCCCAGAAAATGCTGATCGCTGGGGATACGCTATTCGCAGGCAGTATCGGCCGAACCGACCTGCCGGGCGGGTCTTTTGAAAAGATCATCAATTCGCTGCACCAGAAACTGCTCACACTCCCAGACGATACCGTCGTCACTCCTGGCCACGGTCCTCAAACCACTATTGGGCAGGAGCGCGAGACCAATCCGTTCGTACGAAGGTAATTTCGCCATAAGTTGGGATATGCAGGCAACCTGAATTTCCATAAGGCATCAAAGTAGCTGGATTTGACCTGTGGGCATGGGCCGGGGCGTCGTGGATCCAGCGCTCCCCGGCCCTTTGCCTTGTGGGCTCGTTTTCCTGCCTTAGGACGACACTTTCTTTCTAGCCAGCCGATCAACCAACACCCGCAGGGTGGTTTGCGCTTCGGGACTCCACCAAGTCGTGTTGACCTGCTCCAACTCTCTATCAAAAGAGGCGGCGAAAATTTCGAACAAGTCGGCACGAGCGCTGCGACGAGTTACGGCCATGGCATCAACCGGCAGTGCAAGCAATCCGCGGCTCCATTCGATGGCACGGCTCACTACCTGATCCAGCGGGACTAACTCATCGACCAATCCGATGCGAGCGGCCTCGTCGGGCGGGATCAGAAGGCCGCCAACCGCAAGCCTCTCAGCCTGATGCGCGCCTATCAAACGTCTCAACCCGGCGAAAATAACCGGAGGCAGTGGCAGACCTACCTGCACTTCGTTCAACCCCAGTTTCCATTCGCCCTGTGCCGCGACCCTGTAATCACAGAATAGTGGCAGTACGGTCCCTCCAGCGGTGGCGTGGCCAGTGATCGCAGCAGCGATAGGAATCGGGGAAAGCGCGAGCGTTCCGAGCAACGCGTAAAATTCGCGCCACATGGTTACTATTGCCGGACGGTCAAGCGTCAACAACAGTGGAATATCGAGGCCAGCTGAGAATCTACCGGGTACTCCCGAGATCACCAGTGCTCGAGCGCCGTCCTGTGGCGCCGACTCTACAGCGTGCCGGAGTGCAGCAATCAAGTCAGGCGAAAGCGCATTGGCCGGCGGCCGGTTTAACTGCAGTTCGCGGACAGCTCCGTGATCGGTGCTGCGGATCACCAACACCTCCCCGCTGATCAGCGCCTCGGCAAGAGATTTGTGGCTATCGGCGAGTATAAGTGCATTGAGGCGAGAATTGTGCCCCAATTTTCCACAGTTCCCGTTGCCCCGTCAAAGCCTTATTTACGGATTCAGCAGGTTGAGTATCTGCGTGATCCCGTGGCGAAAATTGTCGGGTGGAGTAATGAGACTGACGATCAGGTGTCCATCGCCGGAAAAATCATAAAAGTGTCCGGGATGAACCAGCACGGAAAGCTTACGCAGAGTTTTAATGGCCAGATCCTCATCCGATTGCGTGGCCGGAACCCGCAGCACAGCGTACCAGCCGCCTTCGACATCGAGTCGGCTGCAGGTGTGTTGTTGAGCCAGTTGACGATCCAATTCAGTCAGATTCTTACGCACTCGCTCCATCAGTTGGGGCTGAATAGAATGGCGCTGTTGCAGCAGCACCGGCATGGCTAGTTGGATTGGCGCATTCATGGACAGATAGGTATCGGCGATTATTTCCAGTCGGGCCAATGCCGCAGCCACCTGTTCATCCGGCCCGCTGGTCACGATCCATGCCAGCTTCATCTGCGGCAGCCCGGAAATCTTCGATAAGCCGCTCAGAGTAAAGGTCAGTATCTCGTGATTGATAGCGAATGTCGGTCGCATTTTGCCATCGTGAGCGTAGTCAAGGAAGACCTCATCGACAACCAGGGCCAGATTATTTTCGCGGCAGAACTGGTTAAGAGCGGCACGTTCCTCGGCAACTACAAACGATCCAGTGGGATTGTTGGGATGCACCACGATGACCGCACGCGTGCGCGTTGTTGCCGCTTGGTGTAAGGACGGAAAATCAATCTGCCATCCATGATCGTACAGCAGCGGATAAGGAACCAGTTTCACATCCTGCAGATCGGCGAGAAATTCGAACAGCGGATAACTGGGCTTGGGGACAAGAATTTCGTCTTCCGCATTGCATAGCAAACGCAGCACGTAAGAGTAGCCTTCGCTGGTGCTGGTGGTAAGAAGAATAGACTCCGGATTGATCTCATGATGCTCTTGGTAGTAGCCGGCAACAGAATCACGCGCGCTGCGCAGGCCTTTGGGCTGCGGATCGTAATCCATTGCTTTAGGATTGGCGAGCGCGCGCAGGATAATTTCTGCGTCATAATGCAGATCAGCGCGTGTCGGGTTCGATACCGTCAGGTCCAGCACTTCCCTGCCCGCAATCTGCAGTTCGTGCTGCAATCGAGTTAAGCGGTTGGGCGTGAGTTCCCAATCAGTGCGGCGGGAAAACATTCCCCACCATCATACGCAATGCGAAAAGAGGAAGGCGCCAGACCCGCCCTGGTCAATGGTGAAAAAGGGATTTTGTGGCAGTACGCGATCTCAAAAAATTAACCCCGCATGTTTGCGCATGCGGGGTGCAATGGTTGATGGGTAGATTCTTATTTTGAAGGGTTGCCCAGTGGGTCAACGCTGGCAGGCAGCTTTACACCCTTTTCTGGAGGAGGTGGGCAGGTAATCTCGGTCCACGTACCTGTGTTTCCGAAGTTCGTTCTTTGGTTAAATAGTTCAAAAGGTCCGGAAAGAGGCTTGCCCGACATGGTGCCAATCCAATCTGTAGCACCACAGTTGTTGGCGTCGACGGTAAACGCCCGGAATCCCACAACCAGGCCATTGGCCTTGCTGTGATAGGAATTCCCGACGACGGGCCACGAGGAAAGTCCATCGCAGGACGACAGAGCTCCGAAAACGCGGCCATTGCGCGCCACGGTTGAGTCGGTTACAGGTTGTTCAAAGCGGAGGTAAACACCGCTGAATAACTGAAAGCATTGCGGCGCAGCCAGCGCCATGCTGGGGGCGAGCAGTACTGCGCCCACAATAGTCACTATCGCTTGTTTAATCCTCATGATGAATTTCTCCTTGAGTCGTTTCCCCGCAAATACGCCCGCGGGGAAGTTCATTCTGCTACCCGCCACTATTGCCGTCAAGGTGCAATGCCTTGCACTATCGAGAAACAACTGGAGGACAGATACTGATTTCCGGGCGAAGAAGCATTCCGACCCAAAGCACAAAAAACAGGTCCGCGGAAAGAAAAAATACTCAGTAACCCCTTTGGGGTCCTATCGCGACACATTTCCCGATCTGACCTTGTGCCAGTTCGGAATCCATCGCTGTCTAAATCCCAGACAAAATGGTCTTTTTCTTGACATTTAGTGACCCGCGACGAGAATTGCTTTGAGGACATTGTTGAATTTTCAAGCGTCTCCTGACGATTGGAATCCAAGAGCAGCTTTGGCACTTCGAGGGGGTGCAACAATTTCCGGCTGCTCGTAAGACTTGGCAATGTGGAGAGTCAATGGATTTCTGGCTCGTCGTGGGGATATTTTTGCTGGGTTGTGGATTCGGTTCGCTGGTAACAGCGGCTTTCTATTTGACCCAACTTCGAAAGGTCAAAGCCCATCTGGACACCGCCTATTCTGTATCGTCAGGCAATTCCCAAACTTTCTCGGATGCTGCGAAAAAAGAATCGGAAAAGAGGTCAGCATGATTTTCGGCTCGCCTGCATTTCTGCTTTCTACATCTATTCAGGTACGAACTATCAAATGCCGTTATTTAAAGGTTTATCGACATGAGTAGTGCAAATGCGAGTGCCCCTACTGTTGCAGGCGTGCTGATTGTTTCCAACGATAAGGTCACGATTGCGCAACTCAATCAATCGATGGCGAAGCTTGCTATGTCTCCAGAGATCTGCGCCGAGATTCCTACCGCGTTGGGGTTACTGAACAGCCGCAAGTTCGAAGCGGTCACGGTGGATTTCAAGCTGGGGGCACAAGCCAACGCAATTATCGAAAAAATAAGGCTCTCGCCTTCGAATCGCACGGCCGTGATATTCGCAATCAGCGACAGCGACGCCGAAACCGCGGCTGCCTACAAAGCGGGGTCCAATTTCGTGCTCAGGAGACCCCTTACGCCCGACTCGATTGACCGGAATATGAAGGTTGCTTATGGCTTAATCGTACGTGAGCGCCGTCGCTACTTCCGCTGTCCAGTCGAAATTCCGGCACTCATTAGCAGGCCCGATGCCGAAATTCGAGGGAAGACGGTGAACATCAGCGAAGGCGGAATCGCCATCAGCACGGCAGTGCCACTCGGCCCCGGGATCAACGTGCAGGTGGAGTTCACGCTTCCCGGTCACCAATCCCGTTTCGTAGTCGGCGCGGCGGTCTGCTGGTGCAAAGACACCTACCTCGGCCTTCAGTTCACCTCGCTTTCCCCGCAAGTGAGCTCAGAATTGCAAGAGTGGCTGGCGCGTCGACTGGAGGAGAGTCTTCCGTCCTCGGTAACCGATAAATTCCGCAATAACGAGAACGCTCCTCGGTGAACTGTTGCGGTCGGCGGCCCCACGCTTGTACGAAGCGACGCACTGCACCCAGCGCCGCTAGCAAATGTATGGTCCCATTCTTGTAAATCGGCGAACGAATGCAAGATGAGACATCTCCCCAGTCCCCACTTCATCTTCTTCTTCTTCGTTTTCGCTCTTTTCAACCACGGAGAAGTGAACATAATCGTATGGATCAACTTCTTCCACCTTGACACGCAACCCGGTTGCATCCCCACAAATGTCTCCTGCAGCAATTTCGATATCACGTCTCATTCTGGCCTCCTGTCTGTTAAGTATTCTGAACTGGGTGGCGCCTTGATCGAAAGGCAATGGACCCCGGAGTTAGCGGGGCCCACTCCAATGCGCCAGTGTGAGTGATTAAGCTGACATGGCTCGACGCTGCGCGCGTGTCTCGCGAATTGAGGCGACTCCGCGGCGTATGTTCAGCCAGCCATTTTCCTGAAATAGATGGAACAGGTCATAGGTGTAGGGTACTTCGCCGGTAATGATTTCTTCTTTCCCTTGTTCATCGGTTACGGCGAAAGCAACCTGTACCGGCTCATCGGGAGAGTTCTGCTTAGTAAAATGGACGAGTTTAACATTGAGGGTTGGCTGTTCCTGATTTTGTAATGCCATCATTTTTTCTCCTTCGTCCCTTGTTGGGTACTGACTCCCACCCTAGGAAGTCTCGCCGTTGAAGTCAAGAAAAGTGCCGCATAGTTTTGTAAAGAGTTGTCATCAACCGTGACAATTTTGCATAGGCGTGATGGTGAGATGCGCAGTGTCGCGCTTTCGAAGGAGTTGCGTCAGTCTTCTCACTGATACATTTAACGAAATACTGTCATTGTTTCAAACAATGGGAGAACGGGCATCGATGACGCCGAGGCCAGGAATAACATACAGGCCCGGCTGTAGTGCTTTCGGCATGGGTTTGGGCCGCACACGAGTGCTAGATTTTTTCGGCGAGATTTCCGATCCACGGAAGCTTGAAGGTTTCCCCTTGCAAGGCTTTTGTCAGCAGCACGAGCCAGAGAATGAACCAACCGAGCAGCAACACCGCTGAGGAAAGCCAGGCCAGCAAGTAACCCACTCTCGGAATCAATGCGAAAAGTAAATACGGGATGCGCATCGCGACTGCGATCAGAATGGCGGCGACCGCGAGGAAGATTGACTGGAAAGAATGAAACCTGACGAAGCGGTTACGTTTGAAGGGCTCGACCAGCACGAAGAAAATTGCAGGGATACATGTAATGTACGCCAGGGCGGCCAGGAACTTGTCCTCGCGGCGAAGGGATGGGCTGACCGCAGAAGAAGCCGGGGCGGCGGGCGGATTCACAGGTCGTGCAGCAGGGCGATTAACCGTAGGCTGCACGACTTGTCCCGGCACCCACGTTCTTCGGCCGCAGCCGGGACAGAAAACAACGTTGTCGGGCATTTCGGCGTGACACTGTGGACAGGAGGTCGGCATGATTTTCAGGCGAGGCGGGCGCTTTCCTTCTTGCGGCAATCTTCGCAGACTCCGTAAATCTGAAAGGTATGGCGGGTGGTCGCGTAGCGATATTTTTTTCCGATCGCCTGTTCGAGGCCATCGACCTCGGGCGAGAAAAATTCCACCGAACTGCCGCACCCCGTGCACACCATATGATGGTGGCTGCGCCGGTTGTACTGGTGTTCGTAGCGGGCGATGCCGTCGTGGAAAGCGACTTCACTGGCCAAGCCGCATTCGGCGAACAGCTTCAGGGTACGGTATACGGTAGTGAAGCCGATGCGGGCATCTTTTTTTTGCACCAGCCGGTGTAATTCGTTTATGGACAAGTGCTCGCGGGTTTCGAGGAAGGTTCGCAGAATGGTATCGCGCTGCGCTGTGTGTTTCAGGCCTACACGCTTGAGATGTTGATGCAGAATCTGCTGCGCTTCACGGACCATCTCAGGCGAGATACTAGGCTGATCGTCGATGCGTTTTTGCAGCATGAGAACTGGTCGAGCGAAGCCCTCCCGGCGAAGACAGAATAACACCGGCGTTTGGAAAGCTCACCTTTTGCACACCGTCGCAAAATTTGTGTTGGACATCACATCAACCTAAAATTGAAGTTTCACATGGCCACCACCACCGCTTCAGTAACGTCCCCTCAGTCGCGTTTCCATCCTGTGCGTCTTATTCTCTATTTGCTCTCGGTAATTCTTCTGGTGTTGGCGTCAGGGATTGCCTGGTTCTATTACATGGCACGATCTGCGCTACCTCAACTGGACGGCAAGCTCCGCGTGACAGGACTTTCCACTCCAGTAACGGTGGTTCGCGATGCACGCGGAGCACCGACGATCGAAGCTGCTAACTTCGACGATTTGTTTTTTGCACAAGGATACATCACCGCGCAAGACCGATTATTCCAGATGGACGGGATGCGCAGGTATGCGGCGGGCGAGTTGGCGGAAGTTTTTGGCGGAGACTTTCTGCAGCACGACCGGCAGCAAAGAATCCTTGGGTTGAGGGTCGCAGCGCAAAAGACGGTGGAGGGTTCGCCCGCCGAGGATCGCTCTCACTTCAACGCTTATGCGCGGGGTGTGAACGCATACATCGATGCTCATCGCGGCCACTTACCGCTCGAATTTCGCATCCTCCGTTATTCACCTCAGCCATGGAAACCTGAGGACTCGGCACTAATCGGGGTTCAGATGGTGGAAGACTTGAGCACCAGCCCCCGGCATGCGCTTGACCGGGAAAAGATACTGGCCAAGTTGGGTCCCGAGCTGACTGCCGATCTGTATGTGAATTCTTCCTGGCATGATCGGCCGCCAACAGTTTCACGGGCCACGCTGGATGAGCAGATTAAGAACAGTGATCAGAATGATGACGATGACGACGACGATGATGATGATTCGGGCGCGGACAGTTCAGTAACCGGCTTAAGGCCTGCGCCGGAGATTCCCGCTTTCGACGCCCTGCAAATGTTTTTCGATGACCGCCCTCTGGTGTTGGGATCGAATAACTGGGTGGTTTCTGGCGCGCACACGGTTACAGGCAAGCCGCTGCTGTCGAATGATATGCACCTCGGTCATCAGATGCCCAATCTCTGGTATGAAGCTCATCTGCGTTTAAAAAGTTCGAGCGGGAACGCTTTCGATGTCGCCGGGGTGACGTTGCCGGGGTATCCCTACGTAATCGTCGGCCACAATCAGCGAATTGCATGGGGATTCACCAACCTTGGGCCGACAGTCGAAGACGTTTATATCGAAACGTTCAATTCAACGGGGCAATATCTCACGCCGGACGGATGGAAGCAGCCTGAGCACCGCCGCGAAGTGATCCGGGTGAAAGACAAGCCCGATGCGATTGTGGACGTAGTTCTGACGCGCCACGGGCCAATTGTGACGGAACTGGTGCCCGGCGACACTCGCAAACTGGCTCTGCGCTGGACTTTGTATGACGGCACGCGCAGCGCTTTTTTCGCGGTCGATTCAGCGCAGAAGTGGGAGGATTTTCGGCAGGCATTTTCACAGCTCGATGCCCCGGCGCAAAACGTGGTCTACGCCGATGTCGATGGAAACATCGGATATCAAGCTACGGGGCGAATTCCTATTCGAGCCACCGGCGATGGCAGCTTGCCGGAGAATGGCAGCGACAACGCGCATGAATGGGTCGGCTATATTCCCTTTGACAAGCTGCCCAGCGTATTCAACCCGCCTTCAGGGATTATTGCGACCGCGAACAGTCGCATTGCGCCCGATGGATTTCGGTATTCGCTGAGCACGGAGTGGGAGGCGCCGTGGCGATCCGAGCGCATTTACCGCGTGCTGGAGTCCGGCAGAAAGTTTTCCGGGGCCGACATGCTGGCGCTCGAAACCGATATCTATTCAGAACTTGACCGGTTTTTCAGCGAGCACTTTGTCTATGCCGTAGACCACGCGAAGAATCCTTCGGCTCGGGCAAAGACAGCGGCGGAGATCATGCGGCAATGGGATGGTCGCATGATTGAGAATTCCGCTGCTCCCACGATCGCGGTCCGCGCGCGGCAGGAGTTAGTGCGTTTGCTGCTTGAACCGAAGCTGGGCGCCGCACCTAAGGATCCGCAACAACTCGAAACCGCTTTGAGTTGGAAAAGCTACCGCTGGATGATGAGCACGGTCTGGCTGGAGAACGTAGTGCTGCATCAGCCCAAGCGCTGGCTGCCGGAAAATTATGCGAACTATGACGAACTGCTAAATGCAGCTGTCTCAGCGGCCGTTGATACAAACCCAACTACCGCTTCGCATGCGCCTCAGGACTTGAATGCCTGGAAGTGGGGAGACTTTCATCCGATGGAGATTGAGCATCCAATCTTTGGCAAGGTATCGGTGCTTAGGCATTGGGCCGGGCCGGGATTGCAGCGGCTATCGGGAAGCGAATACACGGTGAAAGCGGTGTCGCGCACACATGGACCATCGGAACGAATGACGGTTGATCTGGCGAATCTCGATCAATCCACCCTCAATCTCGTGACTGGCGAGGCCGGAAATCTGCTCAGCCCTTATTCCATGGACCAATGGAAAGCGTGGTACGACGGCTTTACTTTTGTCTGGCCGTTCTCTGAAGCAGCAATCGAACAACAGAGGACGCATCAATTGTTGCTGGAGCCCTGAAACAGCAGGCTACCGGCCTCGCTTTTAATTCACCAGTTTCACATCATAGAGCTGGCCGACAATGTCCACTTGGCCGTTGTTATTTTGGGTGTCGTTGGGAGTCGCCTGCAGCTGGTTAGTATCGGTGTCGTAGATTTGCAGCCCGCCGTTCTGGACTACATAAACTATGTCGCGACCGGTGATTTGCTGGATGCCAGTGACGTCGCCATTGTTTTGCGGAATAACAACACTCGGGCTATTGGTGTTGTAGATCGACAAGCATCCTCGGACTTCGCCTCCCAGGATACTGATATTGGTACAGCTATGAGAACCAACGTAGAGCTGCCCGTTTTGGCTGATCTGCATGCGATCATGATAACCGTCGGTGATTACAGCCGTTCGTATGATGGCCATCGAGCTGGTGTCAACAACACTAAGGGTTCCGCAAGTGGTTGCCGCCGTGTTTGTGCCAACGCAGGTATTTGTTCCAGGAGGGTTAGGCGGAGCTGTTCCGGCCACGTATAGAGTCGATCCGTTAAGCAAACCATAAGTTGCCGCTGTTACCGGAGTAGTGCTGGCCGGTGTTGACGACCCCAGGTTGAGAACGCTAACCCCCGCCGATTTGCCCCCACACTGCGCCCCGCAATTGAAAACGTAGGCTGCGGCGCTGTTCGTGAAAATCCCCCAAACCGGGCGGTCGAAGCCGGTGATGTAACTCCGGGGATCAGTGGCAGTCCCTATCTGGATGGTGTTAATTACGGTTACCGTGTCCGAATTATCGCTGAATACCAAAACGTGATTGCCGTCAGGGCTGCATATCACAAAATGTGCACCAGGCACTGGAATGGACGCTTCGATGCCGCCACTCTGTAAATTCAAGACCTCGACCGCACCAGGATCTTGGCCCGATACCGGGGCAGTCGGCACAGCGACGTAGGCACTGGTAGTGAACGGACTGACTGCGATGCTCTCGGTAGCACCAGCCAAGGCGAAAGGCGGCAGCGGCGAGGTCGATCCGGAAGCGGTGGCGACGGCTTCGGTCGAGTTATCAATCACAGTCACCGAGTTGCCGGTGGGGCTGTAAACCAGGGTGAACTTGAGGTTAGGAGACAGCGCCATAAGCCCGGGCTGTGCGCTGGCACCGGTTAACGCCACCACCGATGTAGAGAGTATGTCGTGCAGTGCGTCCACAATATTCAGCACTGGCAAGCTGGTCCCAGTCGCTCCAGCTCCCGTGGGGAATAACGGATTTGAGATAAAAACCCGGAACGTGAGACCGCTGGGCTTGTGCGCCGTACTGGATGAGTTCCCGCTGCCTCCGCAGGAAATAATGGTCACACTGGCGGCTATGAGCACAAATAGGCTGAGTAAAAGTCTCTTCAAACCTGGGACTCCGAAGAGCGTGAAGGATAGAGATTTAGATGCAAGAAAGCGGATTATACCAGAGCGTCCGCGGAGAATTTCAGCGGCTGCCCTATGCCTGGGCGCCGCGCAAATTCAAAAGCAAAGGCCTATTGTTGTATTCTGAATAGAATGTCCACCGACTTACTAGCCCGGATAAAACAATCGGCTGTGCTGTGCGACGGCGCAATGGGAACCCTGCTGTACGCTAAGGGAATCTTTATCAATCGTTGCTACGACGAGTTAAACCTCTCGCAGCCCGACTTGATTCGAGGTATTCACCACGATTATTTACAATCCGGTGCGGAGATTATTGAAACTAACACTTTCGGTGGAAATTCCTTCCGTCTGGCGCGGCATAGCATGGCCAGCCAGGTTCGCGACATCAATTTCGCTGGAGCACGATTAGCGCGCGAAGCCGTGAAGAGCTTCGATGTCTGGGTCGCTGGCTCGGTTGGTCCGTTGGGAGTGCGCATCGAGCCACTCGGTAAAACGTCTTTCGAAGAAGCTCGTATCGCCTTTCGCGAGCAGATTGCGGCGTTGGTCGAAGGGGGCGTCGATCTCCTGATGCTCGAAACCTTCGGCTATCTGGAAGAACTCCATCAAGCCATACTGGCGGCACGCGACGTCAATCCCAAGATTCCAGTGGTCGCGCACGTCACCATCGATGAAGACGGGAATTGCCTTGATGGTTCCACGCCGGAAACTTTCACTCCCCGGCTGGAAGAGTGGGGCGTAGACGTAATTGGTTGTAACTGCAGCGTGGGTCCGGTAGCCATGCTGGATGCAGTTGAGCGCATGCGCGCGGTCACATCGGTGCCCTTGGCGGCGCAACCAAACGCCGGCATGCCGCGATCGGTCGAGGGGCGAAATATTTATCTATGTTCGCCGGAATATATGGCGAGTTACGCTCGTAAGTTTGTAGCTGCAGGCGTGCGCATTGTCGGCGGCTGCTGTGGTACAACTCCGGATCACATCCGGGTGATGAAGTCCGCGCTGCGGGTGGGTGATGCGCGGGCGAAGATAAGTGCGCAACCGGCGACGGGAGAATCCAAGCCCTCAGCAAGCGCCGCCGTCGCTATCGAGCACCGTTCCCGGCTGGGTGCCAAGATCGCCGCCGGCGAATTCCTGACCATGGTCGAGATTGTTCCTCCCAAAGGAACGGACATTCGCAAGGAAATCGAAGGCGCGCGCTTCGTCAAATCGGTAGGCGTGGATGGCATCAACGTTCCTGATAGTCCGCGAGCCTCGGCGCGCATGAGCAATCAGGCGCTGTCGCTGCTCATTCAGCAAGAGGTGGGCATCGAAGCGATCCTGCACTACACCTGTCGCGACCGCAACGTATTGGGCATTCAATCCGATCTTCTGGGCGCGGCAGCGACGGGAATCCGCAATCTGATTTGCATCACTGGCGACCCGCCGAAGATGGGGAGTTATCCTGATGCAACCGCGGTATTCGATGTCGATGCGATTGGGTTGGTGAACGTCGTCCACAACTTGAACCGCGGGCTCGACATTGGAGGCAATCCGATTGGCACGGGCACCAGCTTTGTGATTGGCGTGGGCGCGAATCCCGGCCTGAGCGACATGGATGAAGAAATCCGTCGCTTCGAATACAAAGTGCAGGCCGGGGCCGAGTACGTAGTGACCCAGCCGGTTTTTGATCTCAGCTTACTCGAAAATTTTTTGCGACGCATCGAGCATTGCCGGATTCCTGTGGTTGCGGGAATCTGGCCTTTGGTCAGCGTGCGCAATGCGGAATTCATGAAGAATGAATTACGAGTCTCGGTGCCGGACGCGGTTCTGGAGCGCATGGTCAAGGCGAAGACGCCCGAAGCGGCCCGAGCAGAAGGAGTAGCCATCGCGCGAGAGATGCTGGTGGCGGTCCGGGCAATGGCGCAAGGAGCCCAAATCAGCGCGCCAATGGGCCGGTACAGCCTGGCAGTGGATGTACTCGAAGCGTTAGGAGGCAGGGGAGCTTCGGCAAGTCAAAGTTCAACCCATTAGAAAACCTCTTCCCACTTCGCTACAGGGTTTGTTAAATCTTGTTTAAATTGCATTTCTTGTTGGACACATTCCACCCCTAAGTGGAATAGAATAACTTTATCGGAGCAAAAACCCGTTGCCGAAATTTGAAGATTGCCTCCAGCGTCTGGAAAAGATCGTGCAAGAGCTTGAAAAGGGCGAAGTGCCCTTGGAAAAATCTCTAACGCTATTTGAGGAAGGCATGCAGCTTTCAGCCACTTGCCGAAAGGAACTGGAGCAGGCGGAGGGCAAAGTGGAAATCCTGCTGAAGCAGAACGGGAAGCTCCAGGCTGAGGCGTTTGAGCCCTTGACCGAGAGCGCGGCGGGAAAAAGATAACCAGCCGCCTCAATTGCTACACCGCTAACCAGTATTAACGTCTGTGGCCGCGTTCACTCCCGTGAACGTCAACACAGCCCGGTCGCCGTGCCTAGCGGTAGAAGCTGAGGGAAGAAATGCAGCCTCTCAATGTTGTACTCCTCCAGAGCGATTCGAGAGCAGCAGAGTCTCTGGTTTCCGCCCTTGTCAATACCTTTGGATCAGTTCACCAGGTCCAGTCCCTGGGAGAAATGCGCACCAGCATCGCCAAACATCGTGCCCGCATTGCTATTCTGGACATGGAAGCAGCCTCAATCTCCGATGTCCAACACCTTTCGCATGAGTTTCCGAAAGCCTGTATCGTTTGCACACACCGCCTGGCCGACGAAGACATGTGGACAGCGGCGCTGAATGCCGGCGCTGTCGATGTTTGTCCGCCGTCAGACACGCGAGGCATCCTGCGAACCGCTTTGCAGAACGTCTGTATGACTCAACACGCTGCCGCATAGGAATGCCAGTCAATCAATCAGGACGCCCTTCGCGGGCGTCCTTTTTATTTGAGAACTGGGCTCTGCGCAACTTCAAAGTCCGCTTGTTATACTCAGCGTCATGCTGAATGACACGATGGAGGCAGGCCGTGCGCTTACCGACGCGGCCCTGGAACGGCTGTTGCCTCTTGCCACGCAGCATCCGGTTTCGATTCATCAAGCCATGCGGCACAGTGTTTTCGCCGGCGGCAAGCGCTTACGGCCGATTCTGTGCCTGGAAGCCGGACGGATGGTTGCCGGATCTCCTCCATCTGGTCTTGAAGATTTGGGCGCAGCGCTCGAGATGTTGCATACCTATTCGCTCATCCACGACGACCTTCCCGCACTGGACAATGATGATTTGCGCCGTGGACGGCCCACATGTCACAAAGTTTTTGGCGAGGCGATCGCGATTCTGGCGGGCGACGCCCTGCAAACCCAGGCGTACGAAACCCTGGCCCGTCTGCGTTGCCCAACAGCAGCGCGAGTGCGCATCATCGAAGAAGTTGCCCGCGGTACTGGCACAGTCGACGGCATGATTGGCGGCCAAGTGGTCGATCTCGAGGCCGAGCATACTCGACCGGATGTGCGCATGTTGGAGTACATCCACCGGTCGAAAACCGCCGCGCTGATTACAGCGAGCGTCGTCAGCGGTGGACTTTATGCCGGAGCAAACGAAGACGCAGTCGAAAACCTTAGAGCCTTCGGAAAATCCATCGGCCTGGCCTTTCAGATCGTGGATGATGTACTGGACGTGACGCAGACCTCCGAACAACTGGGAAAAACCGCCGGCAAAGATACCGCGGCGGAGAAGGCGACGTATCCCGCCCTGTTCGGCATAGACGAATCGCAAAAGAAGGCCGACGCGTTGGTGGAAACAGCTTTGGCTTCGCTACAAAGCTTCGGCTCGCGAGCGGATACGTTGAAAGCACTGGCGCGATTTCTAGTAGAAAGAAAAAAGTAGGGCCGGCACCCTTCGGCTTCGCCCAGATCAGGCTTGCCGTCTGTCTTGAAGGCATCCGGCCCTCAGCGATGCGACCACTGGCGCGAGTGCTGTAAAATGCCAGACGCGATGGCTGCGCAAGTCCCAACCTATCCCAACGAAACCGATCAGCGGCACCACCCTCTGTTGCATATGGAGAATCTTGACTGCCGTGGCGCGAGAGTGTATATGCCGCGAGTGCAATCCATGCGGTGGCTCGCTTTCTTGGACGACATCGAGTCCAGACCAGCCAACTGGTCGATGCGGGAGGCGGACTTCCGATGATCATCATTTTCGGGGACACGGACGAGCACGTGAACCACGTCCTTTCCACGCTGAAGGAACATGGTGGCTCACCGTCTGATCGTGCGTAAAAACGGCAGTCTCGACTGATTATGTCAGCTCTTTCGACGTCCGACGTCCCGCTAGATGTTCTGGCCATCGCGGCCCACCGCGACGACGTTGAGCAGACTTGCGGGGGTACGCTGCTGAAGATGGCGCAGCGAGGTCGCCGCACCGGCATCCTCGATCTGACACAGGGAGAAATGGGCACGCGCGGCACTGCGGAAGACCGCGCGAGAGAGGCTGAAGAGGCTGCGAAGATACTTCGCGTTTCGTGGCGGCAAGCGCTTGACATCCCGGATGGACGTGTCGAGAACACCTTTGAGAATAGGCTGAAAGTCGCGCGGGTGATCCGCGAGCAACGGCCGCGGGTAGTTATTTTGCCCTACTGGAAGGGACGACATCCCGACCACTACACAGCATCTACGCTCGGATACGAAGCCTGTTTTCTGGCGGGATTGGCCAAGCTGGATTTTAGTGCTGCGAGTGTGGATGCGGGCGACTCGCCCGCGTCGCTGAGGGCTGGACGCCATCAGGACAGCCAGCAAGATGGCGGCGCTACAAAGCTTCCGCCGCATCGGCCTTTCAAGATCATTTATGCAACGCTTTATTATGACGTGCGGCCTACCTTCGTTGTGGACATTACTGAGCTGTTTGAAACGCGTTTCCAGGCGCTGATGGCGTATAAGTCGCAATTTAGCGATCAGGAAGCGGGCAAAGAACTGTTTCCGGCGCAGGCTGAGATTCGTGCACGCATCGAGGCAATGGCTCGCTTCTATGGCCTGCTCGGAGGGGTTACTTATGCCGAACCATTTCTGCAGAAGGAAGTTGGGTTGGTGGAAGATCTGACTTTGATTCCGGTAAAGTCAATCTAACTCCACTGTCGAAGAACTACGGTTGCGGTCTGCGTTTTCGGCACTCGGCCTGTAGGCTGTCGAAGCGTTTTGCGTTGTCCCCCTCTTCTGTTTGTCCAAACTTCCAGCACTTCGAGAATGTGTCGGCGAACAATGCATTACCTCGCACTGCTTCCTCCATCAGCGGAAAGAAGCGCTTAAAGTGGTACTGAAGCAAATGCTCAAGCAGGCACGTTGCGATGGCGCTACGGAGGTCCTCGTCGG
>DASYOD010000061.1:0-35876 GCA_036008085.1 Terriglobales bacterium | reverse complement strand
GTTTCGGATATAGATTTCGCCGGCCACGCATCGCGCATCGCGCACCAGAAACTGGATCGCGCTGCTGCAGCACTTGTAAAGCCATACTCTGATTGGCTGAGCGAAGATTATTTCATCTTTCACGTGCGCGAGATCGCAGGTGCCCCTACGGCCGCGGAACTCGTCGCAACCCAAGGATCGCGCATCGCCCAAATTGTTCGTGGCGAAACCGCGCAGCTCTCCGAGGGTGAGCAAAACGAAATTCTGCAGTCCCGAATTTCTTATTATCCCAACGACCTGACGGTAATAAGTTGGAACGCCGCCTTTCTCTATGACAGCGCGACCGGCGCGGAAACTGCGATTCAACTGCTGGAGTATGCCAACTCACAGCTTCTGGAGTTCCGCCATTACGACGATTTCCTTACTCGTGAACTGGAAAGCGTCTATGCGTCTTTTGATGAAGGCACAGGAATGCTGGCGCGCTGGCGGCTGGCCCGCGCCGCCACTAAGCTACACACCGTTCTGCTCGACGTAAACGAACTAACCGAGCACGCCGACAACGCCATAAAATTTCTCAGCGACATGTTTTCCGCCCGTCTTTACAAGCTGGCCGCGTCCAAAGTTGGCGTGCCTGATTATAAGGATTTGGTAACCCAGAAAGTGCAAACCGCGGAGGAGCTGTATCGCTTCATGGTCGACCAGTTCAACCAGAGCCGCGCCTTCGTGCTCGAACTTCTAGTCGTGATTATTCTGATTATCGAACTGGTCTACTTCTTTCGCGGAAAACCTATTTAGCAACTTGCACAGCAGCTCAGATTTTGGGTGGCGCAGTGCTTTCAGTGCACGGTGAATGCTCTCAAATGGATAGGCTTTAGCCGCTGAGGTAAACTCACATTGTTCGGGGAGAAAGAATTGCGCGGTCTTGAAGGGAAACGTGTGCTCATAACCGGCGGTGCCAGCGGCATCGGCGCGGCTACCGCGGCGCGTTTTCTGGAAGAGGGTTCCGCCGTCTGCGTGCTCGATCGCGACGCCAAAGGACGCGAACAAATCCAAAAGAAGTTACCAGATCTTGCCGGAACACTCGACGCCGACGTTTCCGATCTGGGGCAAGTACAGGCCGCATTCGACGACGCAGTTCGTATCATGGGCGGCGTCGACGTCTTGATCAACAACGCCGGCATCAGCATTCGCCACGATTTCCTGAAAATCACCCCTGCGGAATGGGACAAGGTCATCGCAGTAAACCTGACTGGCGTCTTCTACCTGGCCCAAATCGCAGCCCGCCACATGTGGGAGCGCGACGGCGGTGTCATTCTGCAAACGGCCTCGACCAACGGAATCGTCGGCCAACCCTACTACGCAGATTACAACGCGACTAAAGCCGGAGTTATCGAGCTGACCAGAACCATGGCGTTGGAACTCGCTCCGAAAATAAGGGTATGTGCCGTTGCGCCAGGCTACGTGCTTACTCCGATGCAGCGCGCCGAATACACTGATGCGATGTTGGACGAAGTAAATCGCAAGATTCCATTACGCCGCCATGCGAAGCCCGAAGAAATCGCATCTCTGTTCGCATTTCTGGCCTCGGACGACGCCGCTTATATCACGGGCCACGTCTACACCATCGACGGCGCCGAAACCGCAGGCGGACTAGCCAGCCGCTAGATCGTACGTTCTCATGACTGCTTCCGATAAACACGCAGCCCTGGCCGGCAAAATCGCGCTCATCACCGGCGCCGCACACGGGATCGGACGCGCCACGGCTTCGCTCTTCGCCCGTGAAGGCGCAGCGGTTGCCATTGCCGACATCAGTGAAGCGGGACATTCCGTTGCCGAAGAAATTGTTCGAGCCGGGGGAAAAGCTATCTTTGAGCAAGCCGACGTAACTCGATCCGTCGATTGCCGACGCGTCGCGGAGCGAACTTTCCAGAAATTTGGCTCGATTAACATCCTCTTCAACAACGCTGGAATCATCCGCCGAGCCTCAGTGCTTGAGCTCAACGAGGAAGACTGGGATCGCACGATGGCGGTAAATGTGAAGTCAGTTTTTCTGATGTCGCAACAGGTGATCCCGATCATGGCCGGGACCGGCGGCGGCTCGATCATCAATACAGCTTCCGGCTGGGGCCTGGCTGGAGGCGGACGCGCCGCGGCCTATTGCGCCTCGAAAGGCGCTGTGGTGCTTCTTACGAAGGCGATGGCCATCGATCACGGCCCACAACAGATTCGGGTGAACTGCATTTGTCCCGGCGATACCGATACCGGTATGTTGCGCGATGAAGCGCGACAACTCGGAGAGCAGCAAGAACGTTTCCTCACTGACTCCGCGCGCCGCCCCTTGGGGCGAATCGGCATCCCGGAAGAAATAGCGCAAGCCGCGCTGTATCTGGCTAGCGATGCGTCATCATTCGTCACCGGCACGGCGCTAGTAGTGGATGGCGGAGGCCTCGCGGCGTCGGCGTAATGGTTCTCAAATTAACCAAATGACACAGATGACCAAAACCCGAACCCGCTCCCGGCAATCTTTTGAACGTGCACAAGAATTCCTGATCGAAGGAGTGAATTCACCGTCACGTGGCCAAGCCACCTATTCACCAGGACCCATTTTTCTGGAACGCGGCCGTGGCTCTCATGTCTGGGACGCCGACAAAAACGAATACGTGGATTTTATGATGTCCTTCGGCGCTCTCATCCACGGTCATGCCCATCCCAAGCTGGTTTCTGTCGTGTCCGAAGCCATGGCGGAAGGCTCACACTTTGCCGCCGCGACATCTGCGGAAGTTGAAGCAGCAGAGTGCCTCTGTAGCATGGTCCCCTCTGCCGAAGCCGTGCGATTTACCAACACCGGCAGCGAAGCGACCATGCTCGCGCTCCGCCTGGCGCGTGCGCACACCGGCCGAACCAAATTTCTGAAGTTCGAAGGCCACTACCACGGCTGGTACGATCCGTTTCTCTTGAACGCGCATGGGCATCCGCCAGAACAACTCGGTCCGGCGGAAAATCCCTCAAGAATTCCTGACTCCGAAGGCATCCCGCCCGCAACCTTTGACGATGTCGTGCTCGCCCCCTGGAACGATACTGCCGCGCTTGGGCGCATCATGCAAAAACATGGAAGCGCCCTAGCCGCCATTATCACCGAACCAATTATGGCGAACATGGGATGCATTCCTCCGCGCGATGGCTATTTGCAAAGACTGCGCGAGCTGACTCGAGACTACGGCGTACTGCTGATCTTCGACGAAGTAGTCACCGGCTTTCGCTACGCTCCCGGCGGGTGCCAGCAACATTACGAAATCCAGCCTGACATCAGCACCTTCGGCAAGGCGCTGGGAGCGGGATTCCCAGTGGGAGCAGTCGCCGGCCCACGATCGATTCTCGATCGCATGCGCTGGAGCGAAAAAATGGTTCTGCATTACGGCACCTTCAATGGACACCGGCTCACCATGAAAGTTGTCGCCGCGAACTTGGACTTGCTTACACGCAAAGAGACTTATCCCAACCTACACGCGACCGGAAATGCCGCTATCGAGCGCTTACGTGAAGTCTTTCGGCACCGCAAAATCAAGGCCATCGTCCAGGGATTCGGTCCCATGTTTCAAATTTATTTCACAGATCGCGACGCCATTCATGATTACCGCGATTACTGCACTTACGTCGATACCGCACGCTACTCCAGATTCGTCCACCTGTTGCTCGACCGCGGAATTTACATGACTCCCTCGAACGGCCTGCACTGGATCATCTCGACGGCGCACACCGAAGCAGACGTCGCAGCGCTTGGGGAAGCCGCCGATCAGGCTTGCGCGGAACTACTGTAGAAATAGGAGCTGACATGAAATTCAAACCTCGCGCAAAGGCAACAGTTTTTCTCGGCGGCGGCCGCATTACCAGCGCTCTGATAGCCGGACTACGACTTGCGAATTACGATAAGCCCATCATCGTGCATGACCGGCATCCGGCCAAACTTCGACAACTTAAAAATCAATACCGCATTAACGTCGAACCGAATCTGCAACAAGCCGTGGACCAGGCGGAACTTCTCATCATCGCAGTGCGCCCGGATTCAGTAAAAGAACTTCTGCAACAAATAGAAATCGACCGCCCATTGACCGTAGTCAGCCTCGCCGCAGGCGTTCCAATCGCCAAACTGCGAGCGCGCTTGGGACCACCAGTGCGATGGGCACGCGCCATGCCCAGCCCTGTCTGCCGCATCGGACGCGGGCTTACGGCTTTAACGTTCGATCACAATTTCCCTCGCAACGTGAAGGTCGAAATAAGAAAACTGTTCGAGCAGGTAGGATCGATTCTTGAAATTCCCGACAGCCAGTTCGACGCTTTCACCGTCACTTTTTCCCCCAGCCACAGCTACCATGCTCTAGCAGCCCTGGCGACAGCAGGCGAGCGAATGGGACTAAACCGAAAGAACGCGTTGACTGCCGCAGCTCACGCGCTCGCCGATGGCATTCTCTCGTGGCGCGAAGGTGAGGAACGGTTGGACAAGCTTATTCAAGAAGCTGCGACACCGGGCGGAACCGCAGCAGCAACCATGCAGGCGATGGACTCGTCAGGATACATGCGAATCATCGAGAAGGGCTTACGCGCAGGAAGGGCCCGCGCGCGAAACAATGCGAAACTAATCTAGCCTTGCGGCAGTATCTCCCGCTGATAAGTTTCCAGCGTAGCTTCCTCCTCGCCGCACATCAAATAAATATTGAACTGGGTAACGCCGATGCTGGCTAGCTTCTTCAGTTTTTCCCGGTGCGCCGAAGCCGGACCCACCAGACAAAACCGATCCACCACTTCGTCAGAAACGAATTTCGAGTTGTTGCTGTCGACTTCACAATGTTGTCCGTAATCATAAGCGCCCCGATTGCGCACAAACGACGTCAAGGCGGGCGGCAATTCTTCAGGCTTATAACGCGAAATCAAATCTACAACGTGATTGGAAACCAGCGCCGGAAACCAGCGAACCCGTTCTCGCGCCAGCTTTAAATCATCAGACACCCAAACCGGCGCCGCCGCCAGCACTTCAATCTTGCGAAAATCTCGCCCCGCAGACTCCGCACCCTTCTTAACGAAACCGAGGCACCACTCGATCAAATCAGGATCGGCAAATTGCAAAATCACTCCGTCGCCCAACCGCCCCGCGAGATCCAAAACCTTCGGCCCGTATCCCGCAATCCACACCGGTGGCGATCCCGTCGCCCAAGAAATTCGCGTGGGCTGGCCATCGTATTCGATTTCCCGCGCCGCCGTCAGCTCCCGAAAAATTCTTACGGCCCGCTCCAGATCGCCCGCCCCGACCGGCTTCTTACCTAACACTCGCCGCGAACTATCTCCGCGGCCAATGCCCAACTGCATGCGCCCCCCTGAAATCAGGTTCAACGTAGCGAACAAACTCGAAGTGACGGTGATGTCGCGAGTCGCCGGATTAGTCACGCAGGTGCCAAGGCGCATGTTCTTCGTGTTGCTCGCCATTAGCGTCAACAAAGGGTAAGGCTCCAGCCATAAAATATGAGAGTCGAAAATCCAGCCGTATTGAAACCCCGCAGCCTCAGCCTGCCGGGTGAGTGCAATCATGCGCTCCACCGGCATATCAGGTTTTATGGTGATGCCAAAGCGCATGCAATCTCCTTTGTGAACCTTCGTGATCTTTGTGGTTATTACCTTAGATTTTTCTCAGCGTCCCGTAAATCCCGTCCAAGGTGTCGCAGTTTAGCATAAAATGCCTGCTTCGCTATTTCGACGAGGCGGCAAATGAGCTTTGACACAGTCATCATAAACGGACGCGTAGTAACCGCCACAGACACATTCGCAACTGACGTCGCCATCAGCAATGGCAAGATCACAGCCATCGGTCTAAATCTCCCCCGTGACAATGCTACGAAAATCATCGACGCCTCCGGAAAATATGTTTTGCCTGGCGGAATCGATGTGCATACCCATCTCGACATGCCCTTCGGCGGCACCAATAGCGCCGACGACTTCGAAACCGGGACGCGAGCGGCCGCCTTTGGTGGCACCACCACGCTGATCGACTTCGCCATCCAGTACAAAGGTCAAACACTGCGAACAGCGTTCGACACCTGGATGCAGAAAGCCAGCAGCAAAGCCGTCTTCGACTATTCATTTCATTGCATCATTACTGATCTGGCAGATGCGCAACTCGCGGAGATGAACGCTTTAGTGCGCGAGGGCGTGACCAGCTTCAAACTCTTCATGGCCTATCCCGGCGTATTTATGCTTGACGACGGCAGCATTTTCAAAGCGCTTCGCGCCACGTCAAAAAATGGAGGCCTGGTCTGCATGCACGCCGAAAACGGCAGCGCCATCGATGTAATCGTGCAGCAGGCTCTAGCCGAAGGGAAAAAGGCTCCGAAGTATCACGCCTTGACGCGCCCCACCACCACCGAAGCAGAAGCCACATCCCGCGCCATCGCCCTCGCAGAAATGGCCGGGGCACCGGTTTATATCGTCCACCTGAGCTGCAACGACGCTCTCGAAAAAGTGCGCGAGGCCCGTGATCGCGGCCTTCCCGTGTATGCGGAAACCTGTCCACAGTATCTTTATCTTTCCATCGAAAACTTCGACGTGCCCGGCTTCGAAGGCGCAAAGTACGTTTTCACACCCCCGTTGCGCGAGAAATGGCACCAGGAAAAATTATGGAACGGGTTGAAGCGCGATCATCTCCAGGTAGTTTCCACCGACCATTGCCCATTCTGTTTCAAAGAACAAAAGGAACTGGGACGCGACGACTTCACCAAAATCCCCAACGGTGGCCCCGGCATCGAGCATCGCATGAGCCTCATTTATTCTGGCGGCGTTGCTCAGGGCCGCTTCAGCGTGAATCGCTTCGTGGAACTGGTTTCCACCACTCCGGCAAAACTTTTCGGACTCTATCCTCGCAAAGGAACAATCGCCGTCGGCAGCGACGCTGATCTGGTAATTTTCGATCCCGCCCGCAAACACACTATCAGCGCCAAAACTCATCACATGCGCGTCGACTACTCCATGTTCGAGGGTATTGAGGTGACTGGAATGCCGGACATCGTTCTCTCTCGCGGCCGAGTGATTGTCGAAGGAGACAAATTTACCGGACGAGCTGGCGCCGGAGAATTTCTCAAGCGAGCGCTCTACTCACCGCAGTAAAGCTATCTCAGCCCGCCAAAGAATCTTGCTGACTGCGAATACTGGACAAGCGTGAGATGGCCGCCACCATCAGGCTGGAAAGCAGTTGCATGGTAGCCACATCGCCGTTGTCAAACGCATGAGGAGTACCCGACAGAACCTCGAACACACCCAACGTCCGGCGGAAATGCCGCAGCGGCGCTGCCAGGATGGATCGCGCGCCAAGACGCCGGCAACTCGCAATATCGACATACGGATTTCGCTCCGCATCGTGGCATAGCACAATTTCCCCGGTGCGCACACAGTCGGCGGAAATCCCGGAGTTGGTTTGCAATCGCACTCCGAGATCCGGCGCAGTGCGGCCGGTGCGGGCGCGGCAAATGATTTCGTCTCCCTGACGTAAAGCGATGGCCGCCCCAGTGGCCCCGGTCAAAGCCTGAGCGCGTTCGGCAATCACGTTGATGGCGGGCTCCAATTCGATTTCTCCGGGATGAATATCAGGCTCTCGGCCCAAAACGCGCCCCTCCCTTTGCGCCGTGGAATCCATAGCCCGCGCATGACTACGCGAAGGTGCAAGGGTAGCGAACGAAGCGGGAACGCGATTTTCTGAACTCGGAACCGTACCCAGCAACTCACGCACCAGGCGATCCAACTCGGCGTCTTCGATCAGATGAGCTGTCTGTTGACCCAGTAAAGAACCGCCCAGCAATCGCGACAGACTCAACAGCGCGCGGCTGCCGCAAGCCATGCAGTGCGGAGTGTTGTTCTTGCTGATTAATTCACATGCAACGCAGAATACCGCGGTCGGCAAGCTGATGAAGCTGATGTCCCGCCCCGTAAGCTTTTCCGCCATGCTTCCGACTTCCTCCCGAATTTTCTTTTTTTGCGAACGAATTTAGAAAAGTACATGGCGGTGCGATGCTTCAGAAGTGGCGCATCTGGTTCAGGGTTGTGAATAACCGATGGCGTGTTTAACTGGCTTGCGCGGCGATCAATTCTGAAGGATGCCCCGGCGTGGGCAACATCTCCAAAGCAGGCGTCAATACGCGATCCAACGCATCGGCTAAAGCCACCGGGAACTCCGCAGTCAGCAGGTTGATATCGAACTGCAATTCTCGCTCACTATAAAGACGATAAACGGTCATCGAGCCGCATCGAGCGTGTCGAGTTGTAACCAGATCCAGCGTCAGGCACCACGCGCTGTTAGGGTCCTGCGCAAAATTGCTCCCGGGCCTGGTCCACCGTAAGCAAGGAATTTCTCCCCAGCCCGAAACAAGATGCAATCCATGGATGGCGGGAAGATCGCTGGGTGGACATTGTAATCGCAAGTCAAAAGCGTCAAAGTCATTGCCCGCAAGTGCCGCCACCAGAATTCTGCCGAGTTGCTCATAATCGCAAGCCACCTTAAATTCTTCCGTGGCTCTGCGGATGGCAAGGTTGTTAATCAGAACTTGCCGCTCCATCGTACGGTGCGCCACTCGCCCCAGTTCGCCAAATTCCAAATAGCCAAGACGCTGTACGCCAATCCAAATGCCGGTGCCAAGCACGGCCAGAACCAGGCCAAGCATATCGCCGCTAGGCCACAGAAGAAACAAGCTGAGCAGGGCAAATAACGCCGAAACCGCATAAAGAATGATTACGACTTGGCGATGAGAAAGGCCGCGCTGCAAAAGTTTGTGATGAATGTGGTCGCGATCAGCCGTGAAAACCGGCCGGCCTCCAAGAAAACGACGGGCAATTGAAAGCGTAGTTTCAAGAATGGGCAAGCCGAATGAGACAACCGGAATGGCAACCGCAATAATCGTCGGCGCCTTCTGCGCGCCCTGCAGAGCCAGTGCGCTCAGGATGAATCCGATGAAAAGGCTTCCGCAGTCTCCCAGGAAGATCGTCGCCGGGCTGAAGTTAAAACGCAGAAACCCCAGAATCGAGCCAGCCAATACCAACGCCATCAGCGAAACTAACGACGAACCCGAAACCAGCGCCACGGCAAAAACAACGATCGTAGAAAATAAAGCCGAACCCGCAGCCAGGCCGTCGAGCCCGTCAATAAGGTTGAATGCGTTGGTGATCGCAAGCACCCACAACACTGTCAGCGGAAGCCCCACGAACCAGGAGAAATGACGGCTGCCAAAAAGAACCGGCAAATCGAGAATGCGAAGACCGCCCGCGAACAACATCGCACCAGCAATTGCTTGGACCGCCACCTTGGCATATGGACTGACTGAATAAATGTCGTCGTAAACACCGAGTGCGAAGATCAGGCACCCAGGCAGCAAAAGCGTACGCAGGGTTTTGCCGGAAAGTCCAAAGCCCAAAGCAAAGTAATGCCATCCAGCTATCAACGCCAGTCCGAACACCAGTACGAACGAGAAAAAAATCGCTACCCCGCCGAGCCGCGGTAGGGGACGGTTATGCAGATGCCGATCAAGTGCAGGGGCAGCAACCCAGCCATGCACGGTCGCTACATCGCGCACGTACTTGGTCAGCGCGAATGAAAGCAGCACCGAGCAGACAAAGGTCCCCAGATAGAAAAGTGTCACTAACTCTCCTACTCAACCGAATCCTACAACCGTTGCCATGACGCAACTATTCCCTCCCGTGGTACGCGCCAAGTCTGGGGTTAACCTTTAACCATCCGAGATTCGGGACTGTTTGCGATCTGAGCACCGGGCTGGAACACAGGGTTATCGAGGCTTCCGGCTGTGCTAGACTTTGGAAAAATGGCAAGAGTTTTCTCTACATCGCCGATGCGATGGAGTGCGTCCAAGCTCGTCCGCGGTTGTTTTTTTTCATTTCTGTTGCTGCTAGCACTGGCCCAAAGAAGTCCGGCGCAACAACCAATGAAAACTGAAAGCGTCTCGACGCCGACCGCCGCTCAAGCAACCTCGTTGCCCGTGATAGCGCCTACACAGCCGGCTTCGCCGCTACGTTTACAATCCGGAGACCTGGTCGAAGTGGCCGTCTACAATGTTCCCGAACTCACCACCAAAGCGCGTGTCAGCACCAAAGGCGAAATCTACCTGCCATTGATCGATTACGTTCACATTGCTGGCTCAACAGCGGAAGAGGCCGAAGGCGTGATTCAGAAGCGGCTCTCCGACGGCGGCTTCGTGAAGAATCCCCACGTCACCTTGTTTGTCGATCAATATGCCTCCCAAGGCGCGAGCATATTAGGCGAAGTCGTTCGCCCAGGCGTTTATCCGGTACCCGGCGAGCAACGGCTTTTTGATCTCATTTCTGCCGCTGGCGGGCTCACGGAAAAAGCAGGTAAGAGCATCACGATCACTCATCGCGATCAACCAGAGAAGCCCATCACCGTTCCGCTCTCGCGCAATATCAGCGACAACCCCGAAAGCAACATCGCTATCCTGCCCGGCGACACCATCATCGTTCGCAAAGCCGATTTGGTTTATGTGGTGGGTGATGTTGGGAGGCCGAGCGGCTTTCTGATGGACAATGCGCACCTCACCGTGCTCCAGGCAATCGCGCTGGCCGGAGGCACAACTCACACCGCCAATTTGGGAGGTGCGAGAATCATTCACCGAGGCCCGGCCGGTCTGACCGAAACGCCGGTAGAACTCAAAAAAATATTGCGAGCCAAAGCTCCAGACCTGGCGATGCAAGCGGACGATATCCTTTTTGTCCCCACCAGCGCCACCAAGGTCTTTGCCGGACGCGCCATGGAAGCCGCCATGCAAGCCGCAACCGCAGCAAGTATCGTAGCCATTCCGTAGCGAGCCGAGTTGCGATTCGAGCCCCGAAAGGGGCGACACCGACAATAGCCCAGGACGTGAGTCCTGGGTATGCGAAGAAAGGATTTCAGCCACCGCGCGGGCTCCGGCACCGCAAAAGACCCACCCGGTCCGTAAACCTTCACGCTACAGCCGCTGCTCGTCCTTCGCTTGTTCCTAACAAGTCCTGCAATAAATCAACAAATAACTTGGCGCTGTCGCGCCGCGAAAAACAGCGAAGAATATGCTGACGGCCATTGCGCCCCATTGATCTACGCAGGACAGGATCAGCCGCCAGCTTCATAACCGCGTCCGCCAACGCAGCGGGATCCTCAGGCTCCACGAATAAACCAGCGTCGGCTTGCTGCAGAACTCTGCGCGCGTGCCCGTCAACGCCAAGAATTACCGGCCTGCCGCATGACATGAATTCCAACATCTTCGTGGGCAATACAGTTTTGAAAAGCTCGGTTTTCTTGAGCAGGACCAGACATGCGTCCGACGCAGCAATATAGGCAGGGATTTTTTCGCGCGGCTGCTGATCGGCAAATCGCACATTGTCAAGCCCGCTTGCCCGCGCCAAAGAAATCAGGTGCGCTTTCTCCGCGCCTTCTCCGACGATAAGAAACAAAACTTGCGGGGCGCTGTCTCGCAACCGCGATGCCGCTTCGAGCAAAGTTTCCAATCCGTGCGCGGCCCCGATGGTGCCGATGTAAGAAATGACGAATTTTTCATCCGCATCCAGTTCTCGTCTTAGCCCTACGTTCGAAGTAAGTCCGCTAAACAGTCTGGTATCGACTCCGTTCTCGACCACAAAAATCTTCTCCTCTGGAACCCGCCACTTTCGGATCAGATAGTCCTTGAAAGCGGGAGTGACCACCACCAGACGATCACAATTTCGATAGAGAAAGCCCGCAATTCCCGCCAGCCCGCGGTGCAGCACCGAATTTTCATTGCCCGCGCCGACCGCTGCCAGTGACTCGGGCCACAGATCGCGAACTTCGAAGACCAATGGCACCCCATTAAGTCGCGCCAGCCACCAACCGGAAAGTCCGACCAACAACTGCGGCGAAGTAGCAATCACCAGGTCTGGTTTGCGCAGAAACATGCCGGTGGCGGCAGAGGAAATACAAAACGAACTGTAATTCAACATGCGCTCGTAGGCTTTGCGATTAGGCAACGGCAAAAGCCAGCTGCGAACCACATCGACGCCGTGGTAAGTCTCGTGCGCCACTAAATGGCGAAACTTGCGGCGATATGCAAACGGCACAACCCCCGTCGGATGATTGGGAAATCCGGTCAACACCGTCACCTCGTGCCCATCCTCTACCCAGAGACGAGACATCTCCGCAACTCGACCCGCAGGTGCGCCCATTTCCGGTGGAAAATATTGCGATACGTAGAGAATGTTCACGAGGTTTTAGTAATACGCCAGCTTGAATGCGCTCTTGTAACACAGCGCGCGCGCGCGCTTGGTGCGGCTGCGCGCATACCCTTCCCATTTATCCGCGTAGGACGCGAAGACTTCATCCCCAGTGATGCGATGCATGATGCACAGCTGGATCACGTGCAGCCGGTGATAGAAAGGGCTGGCAACCATCGGCAGCAGCGTGCCGGACTGTTCGTAGAGCGACCAAAAACCCAAATCATATCGCTCAAGATTTTCGCGAAGCGTAAACGTCGCCTGCGCAAACAGATTGCGCGCCGTACTGCTTTCAGTCGCCAGAAAATAGTCGTACACCCCCCAGATCGCCCAGATGAATCCATTGAGAATATGAGTCGGCGGCAAAACAATATATTCTTCGAACCAGGTGTTACCCCGTGTGTCAGTAAACGTGACTCCACCTTCACTCGTAGACTTGAGAAAACTGCCAAACGCTTTCTTGGCAGCATCGAGATACGCGGCCCTCCCCGTCGCGCGATAAGCGCGCAGCAGCAGTGAGATGCCCTGTCCCTGCCCCAATCCCGAATACCACGGAGCATGCAGCGTCGAACGATATTCCCAATCGAAGTTGTGATTCCATACCCAACATCCGAATGTATTCCGTTCCAGATGAGCGCAAAGCCAATCACTGGCGGCAATGAATTTCTTTTTACGATCCTCACTCTCACCATGGCAAAACAGGTTGTAGTTGCCCAGTCCCCACTGCGCAATCGCGATAGGGTTATGCTGCAAACCGATCTTGCCTCGGTAGTTAAGCTGCGGAATTCCAGCCGCATCGTGCGGCCCTGCATAATCCGCCTTCTCGCAAAACAACATGTAGTATTCGCCGAGCCGATGAAAACTAGCGGCAGGATTTACCCGCGGCGTCTCATGCCAAAAACTGAGATGGCTGCCCACAGGCAGCAAATATGCGCTGAAAATTCGCCGGTAATATTGCAGCGAAGTCACAACTGGACATTAGCACGGCCAAAGCGCATCACTGGTAGCGCTTAGGATTCCCCCTCGAATCCTCACACACGCCAGATGCAGGCTTCCATATCCGAGTGTTCGACGGCGATGGTCGTTGCCGCAAGCACCCCACTCGTATTTTTGCCATCGGGCAGGAACGCGTTGCCATATTGAAATAACCCCATCGGCCAGCGATCTTTTTTCCACTGCCGCAAGCAATGCCATTCAACACCGTCGCCGCTACCGTACAGCAGGACATAGCCGCTCAAATTCGTCGCACTCGGTTCAACCATCGTGGAGAAGAAAACGGCATCGCCCGCCAAACATCCATAGATCGATGAACCATTCAACTCCGTAATCGCGCGAGCCACCCCGCTTCGCCGATCAAGACAATAAACATGATTGACTTCAAACGGCGTATCCGAAGAAAAATAAACCGCATCGTGTGTAGGAACCAGCACCGCACACCGAGTTTGCTGATTGCCAGATAAAACAACGTCCACCGTCCGGAAATCGCACGAAGCTCGAATGATCCGGCACTCCGCGCCTAAATCGCCCGTCAACACCCAAAAGCAATTTTCCCACTCGTCGTAAACAACGTTGTGCACGTGCCGAATTGCGCCGCGAGGAAACGTGTAAGCTACCTCCCAATGCGCGCCACCATCAATCGACCCATAGATGTGAACTTCATCCCGTCGCGAATTATCGAAATACTCTCCCCAAAAAACATGCCCACCCGGAGTCGCAGCAATGTGCAGAGGACGCAAACCACGAACCACGCGATGCGACATCCGAAATTCCGTCTCTCCCGGCGACAGCGTAACAACGGCGCCAGGCACCGCACCAATCAAATGCCCCGAAGGCAAAACCGCAAGCGCGTGAAAGCCATCCCGGAAAAAACGCGACGCCAACCGCGATGACGAACTAATCACCCGCCAAGCAGCCGGCCCGAACGAACCAACCCGCTCCCATTCGATAACTTCCGACACCTTAGCGCGAAGCACCGTGTATCCACGCGACGCATACAGCCACTCACCACTCCACGCCAACACTCGCAACCGCGAAAAGCGCCCGATCAAAACCGGCTCCAGGCGCTCAACCGCGTAACTCGAATGAGCCGCCATCAGGAAGCTTTCTCACTCAAATAAGGCCCGATCGCCAGCACATCCATGCGTGTCCTCCTAAAGCAATCGATAGCCTCTTCCGGCCCGCAGACAATGGGTTCATTCTCATTGAAGCTGGTATTCAGCAGCACCGGAATTCCCGTCTTCCTCTCGAAGCACCGAATCAATTCGTAATAGAGCGGATTCTCCTCGCGGTTCACGCTCTGCAATCGCCCGGTATCATCCACATGATTCACCGCGGAAAGCTGCGCCCGTTTGTCCGCGCGAATTTTGTACACATGCAGCATGAACGGCGACGGATGATCATGCTCGAAATACTCCCCCTGCCGCTCCTCCAAAATCGACGGCGCGAATGGACGAAACCACTCCCGCTGTTTGATCCGCGCATTCAACACGTCCTTCATCCCCGGAAATCCCGGATGCGCCAGTATCGACCGATTCCCCAACGCTCGCGGACCCCACTCCATCCGCCCCTGAAACCACCCCACAACTTTTCCCGCCGCAATTTGTTCTGCCACACAATCCAGCAGCGGCTCGCGCTCCAATTTCCGATAGTGCAACTTCGCTCTCTTCAAGTCAGATTCAATCCGCTCCTCAGAAAACTCCGGCCCCAAATAAGAATTCTTCATCACAAAACGCCGAGGCTGATTCAGCACTGCATGATAAGTGTGCAAAGCCGCGCCAATAGCCAATCCCTCATCCCCGGCAGCCGGCTGAATCCAGGTTCGCCGAAACGGAGTACGAGCAAAAAGTTTTCCATTAGCCACGCTGTTCAGCGCGCACCCGCCCGCCATCACCAGCTCTTCACACTCAGCGCGTTCAAAAAGTTGATTAAGCAAATGTAGAAAGACATCTTCAAACCGGCGCTGCATCGCGTAAGCCAGATCCATCTCGCGCTGTGTGAGCTCGCCATCCGGCTCCCGCGGAGCGCCAAACGCCTTCACCATTCGCTCGGAAAAATGTCGCGCCAGCCGCACCCTCCCATCTGGCATAACCCGCATTCCCTGATTACTTCCCAGCGGTTTGAAAAAACTGCGGTCAAGATTGAAAGTACCGTTTCGCAAACTGATAACATCCGCCAAGCGCTCGCACAGCGTGTCGTTGCCATATGGTGCGAGCCCCATGATCTTGCCTTCATCGCCATATTGCCGATAGCCGATGAACTCGCAAATCATGGTATAAAAACTGCCCAGCGAATCCGGCAGGAAAACGCGATCCAGCACTTGAATCTGATTCCCTTCGCATCGCGCCATCATCGTCGAAACAAAATCGCCCGACCCGTCGTAACTGAAGCCCGCAGCCTTCTCCCACGGCGAGCAATAATAAGCGCTGGCAATATGCGCAACGTGATGCTCAAGATGGTGTTCCACAAAACGCAGCATCTTTGCATCAACGTCAAGCGCCTTCGCCACCAGCGAACGCACATCGCGCATCGGCTGCTTGCGCTGACGCAAATGAATCAGGTTCAAAAGTTTTGCGGGATTCGCCAGAGCATACCGAACTTTTCTGGCAAGGTTGGCGTCGCTGTCCTGCCCGATCGCCACATGATCGACATCGGTAATTTTTGCCCCAGCGAAATCCAGGCAAGCGTTGATCGCAAGATTGGGAAAACCTGCGTAGTGCTTGATGCGGTTGAGCCGCTCTTCGGCAATCGCAAACACCACCTCGCCGTCCTGCACCAGTGCGGCAGAGGCGTCCGCGTGAAACATGTTTAATCCCAGAATCAGCATTCAGAAGTCGCGGGAAATTCGAAGCTGCATTTGATTTTGATTTCTGCAGCTTCGTCAGCGTGTGTGTGAGAACCAGAATTTCGACGGCGCGGTAGATCAAAATCCGGAGCACCGACACTCGGCATCTGTAGCCGCAAAGCGGCGCAAGAATGCAGCCCGCGGCGTAAGCCGTGGGTAAAAGCCGAAGCCGATAAGCCCCAGCAGGGCGAAAGATTAGTACCCACGCAAATCCCCTCGATCGCTCGAAAAAACTTTTCCCAGCAGCCCGCCTCTAGATCTCACGCTTCTGCGCAACAAACATCAGCAACGGCGCCCAACGACGGCTTCGCTGCGCCAGCCCGGGCAACGGCCCACCAAAAGGCACCAGTTTCCGTTCGGCAAAACCGCTGAGCGAAAGCAACCGTGCAAATTCACGCGACGAATATTGATGACGCGAGTAATCTAAAAACTTGCACCAACTTCTCCCCAATCGGCCGCCAAAATAATGACAACCAAGTTGCATTCGACGCACCAGAGAATTGCGATTGGGCACCGAAGCCACCAGCAATCCCCCAAGCTTAAGCACTCTGGCGAATTCAGCCAAACAAGCCGAGGGATCGGGCACATACTCCAAAACGCTCGAACACAAAACGCCGTCGAGCGAAGCATCATCAAGCGCCAGATGCGCCACCGAAGTGATTCGCACAAAATCCAGCCGCCCAGAGAAATTCTGCCGTTGTGCCAACTGATTCGCAGCGCCGACCATTTCCTGCGAAGCATCCACGCCCAGCACGCCGCATCCTCGCGCCGCCAGCCAGCGTGAAAGCGCCCCCGTGCCACAGCCCGCATCCAACCAAAGCGTGCCCGCCAAATTCCACGCGTGCAGCGATTTCAGCAACACCTGTTCGCGCATTTGAAACGAAGGCTTTCGATAACGCTGCTCCCACTGCCCTGCCAGCGCCGCATGATAAGCAACCGCATCTGCCGTAACGTTCGCCTGCGCAGCGCTCATGCTTTGCTCTCCATCTGCAATTCGTAAATCTTGGCTTTGATATGGAAAAGTTGGATGCCCTGAAACCCGCAATAGACCAGTCCAGGCACGCCATCGAGAAATCCCAGCCGAAAAAAATATTTGTACACAAAATACAAAAACGGAGACCCGAGCAGCCCCAGGTAATTTCGTTTCAGCCAGCGCCGCCGCTGCGCCTCCGTCCCAAATAACGACGGCGGCAAATCCCGGCAGCCGCTGTCACCCTGCATCCAGACTCGTGCTTCCCAGGTCGAATATTCATCGTGCTTGCGGATATATGGCGAAAGACTTTTCGCATTGTGATGCACCAGCGCATTTTTTAATTTCGCCGTCGGCCCATCCACCACCACATGCTCGTGCACCTCTATATCGGACATCGAATCATCCTGCTCTTTCAGGCGGCATTCAAACCGCCCGCGCCCATGCCGAAACAACGACAACTTGTAAAAACTTGCCCCACTGTGGCGCAACATTCGTCCCAAAAAATGCATACGCAAAGCGATGTAGTAACCATTGCAAGTCCGATCTTGTATAGCTTCACGAATTTCTTCCGCCAACTCCGGAGTCAAAACTTCATCCGCATCCAAAAGAAAAATCCAGTCGTAGGCCAGCGGAAGCCTATCCATCGCCCACTGCCGCTTCTTAGGCCAGCCACCGTGATAATGGAACTGCACAACCTTTGCCCCAAAAGCGCGTGCGATCTCCGCAGTCTCGTCAGTGCTGCCAGAATCAACAACGTAAATCTCTCCGACTCCGCGCAGCGATTCCAAACAGCGCGCCAAATTCTGTGCCTCATTGCGCACAGGAATAATCACGCTGACCGGAAGAAATACGCAGCGACGCGTGCCCAGTCCGAATTTTGATTCCTCGACAATCTCCATTAGCGAAACTCAACTCCAAATAAAAAGCAGTAAGCGGGCAGCTTAGTTCTCACTTGGGACGGCCGTCATTCCGAAGCGCCGCGCTTTCACCAGCGGGGCGAGGAATCTCGCGCGCACAAATTCAAACTGACCAACCCCAAAAAAGTCTACCGTCGAGATCAGCCGCGGGATATGACAGAAAGGATGACAGACGAAAACTACTGGATTGTTCCTATAGCGAACGCAAACCCCTACACTACTTTTCAGGGTGCCCCGTTCAAGCTTCGCTTGGGCGGGGCTGTTCAGTCGTCACAGAAACGTTCACCATTGGCATCGGATGCCGGATTTCAACACCGTATGTAACTCGGATATCTACGCCGCGTGCGCATACTCGAGACTGCCATGCTTGAGACTTTGCGCCAGCCCGACGATCTGATCGAGATGATCGCGCCAGGAAAAATCACGCGACCGCTTCAAGGCGAATGCAGAAAGCTTTTTGCGCAGCACCAACGACTGATCCAATTCAATCACTCGCTCCGCCAACATGTGCGGCGAAAATCGCGGAAAATAAATCGCCGCGTCCCCACAAATTTCCCGATGCACCGGCAGATCCGAAGCCACGATCGGCAACCCGCAAGCCATCGCCTCTACCAACGGATGCGCAAACGTCTCCGCATAAGCCGCAGTTACATAAATATGACAAGCACGAATTACGTGTTGCAACACAGAATATGGAACCGCGCCGAGCTCGACAACGTCGTGCGAAATCCCAAGCTGACGAATCAACTGGCGCGCCGAGCTCGCCTTATAGTAGCCAGAATCTTTTTCCGTGAACTTGCAGGTCAACACCAACTGAACTCGCCTATCGCCCAGCCGTTCCTTTATATAGGGCACGGCTCGCAGCAGAGTTTCAAAGTTCCGGTAATAGTTGTAGTGGCTAACGAATATTAGGCGCAACACGTCCGCGTCATAATCAATCAGGTTTCGAATCGCCGGAGGCACAACTATATCGTCATCAAAAAATGTTTCCTGATCGAACCCATGATGAATTCCGACCACCCTGCCCTCCGTCCACGACTGCAGCGTCTCAGCGAACGTCTGGCTCGGAGCCACGGTACAGTCAGCCCAGCGAACCGAGCGCCGTGCGAAGAAGCCTCGAATTCGCGTGTCCAGCCAGACGCGATAAGCTCTCCGCGCAAGCAGGTCACTATAAAAATCAGTACAGGTATAAAGACAGTTCCCGGAAAGAAGAATCTGGGGCACTGGCGAGCGCCACAGCGCGAAATTTCCCGCCGAGATCAAAACATCCGCCGCGCTCCCCTGCACCACGCGACGCAAATAAGATTGTTCCCAAAAGAATCGCCCTGCCGCGCCTGCAGGAATGTCGAACTCAACAAATGAAACATTCGGCGGACTGCCCAGGCTGCTCCTCAGCTTTGAAGGCAGAGCAAGCGTAGCTCGCAACTCGGGGCGCGCCGCAATCTGGGGCACGATATTATGCACATAAGTCAGCCCGCTCCCCGAACTGGCAGCCAGGCAGTTGATAAAGAGATGCATCTTCGTGTTCTATTTAAATAGAATTCCGACGAATGTCACGACCAAACGCAGTTGACTAACTTGGACACCAACCGCATCGCCGAGTTACTCAAGCCGTTCCTAACCGACATTCCAGATTTAAATAAGAATTGTCATTCCGACGACTCCTGTCATTCCGAGCAAAGCGAGGAATCTGAATTTGCGAGCCACGCCACTCTAAGCCAAACGCGACTGGAAAACATATCGACATACATCGATCTGCTACTCCGCTGGAACGCCCGCGTGAACCTTACCGCCGTCCGCCAACCAGAAGAAATCATAACCCGCCACTTCGGCGAATCATTTTTTGCCGCCCGGCACTTGTTCCCAAAAAAGACCGCGTTGGAAAAGCCGACGTGGGGCAAGCCCGCCAAGCCTGCCCTGAGCGAAGCCGAAGGGGCCGTCCAAGCCGAGCAAAGCTCGGCTCAGAGTGTCATCGACCTGGGCTCAGGCGCCGGCTTCCCCGGCGTCCCAATAAAAATATGGGTTCCAGAAATCACCCTGACCCTGATCGAGTCCAATCAAAAAAAAGCGACTTTCCTCCGCGAAGTAACCCGCGCCCTTACATTGATGAACATCAATGTGTACTCAGGCCGAGCCGAACAATACGGAAGCTCAAGCGTCGATGTAGTAACCCTGCGCGCAGTCGAGCGATTCGAATCGATCCTCCCAATCGCAGCCAAGCTGGTCGCACCCCAAGGCCGCCTCGCGCTCCTCATCAGCAAAGCTCAACTGGCAACCGTTCAACAAGGCACGCCGAATTTCACATGGAAATCGACCATGCCGATCCCTCTAAGCTCAAGCCGCATCCTCGCCGTGGGAATCCGCGAACGATAAAGAATTAGCAAGCGCCCTTCGCACACGTGGGGAATCAAGAAAGTAATAGTGGGATCATGCTATCGAGAAGTCGAAACGAATTGTTTGACACAGTGGCGATTGATCTCCGAAGTGGGAAATAATAAAAAAAATTACGCCACGCACAAACTTTCCGCTACTTCGCTACACGTCGCATTTCACGTGGATAATTTCTAAATCTGGCCGAGTGTTCCACGTGGAACACTACGCGAATGCGAACGCAAAGCTTCCAAGTGTTCCACGTGGAACATTGTGAGGACATTTTGTCGCAACGGAAAACGTTCCATGTGGAACACTTGGGCATAATTCTGTCTGCACTTGTGGAAAGGCTGGGTCGCTTGCTCCTCTAACTCTTTGTGGTTGCTGCGGAATGTCTTTCTGGGTTCGCTGCACTGAAATCTGTCATTGCCAAGTGACATTCATTCGGCCTATGCTGCAAGCGTCTCTCCGATTCTCTAAAAACTAAATGGGACGCGTCATCGCGGTTGCCAATCAGAAGGGCGGCGTAGGGAAAACTACGACTGCCATCAATCTTGCCTCGTCCATCGCGGCAGCGGGCGCGGAGACGCTGCTGGTCGATTGCGATCCGCAATCAAATGCCACCAGCGGACTTGGCTTGGTAAAAGATCCGGAACGAACCAGTACTTATCATTTGCTCATGGCCGAGGCTCGCGCGGATGAGGCCTTGCAGCAGACTGAGCTTGATCATCTATGGATCGTGCCTGCCCACAAAAATATGATCGGCGCAAACCTTGAACTGATTGAGGCAGAGCGTCGCGAGTTTCGTTTGCGCGATGCGCTTGAGCCTTTGCGGGAGCGATTTCAATACATCGTGCTCGACTGTCCTCCTGCGCTTGACCTGCTTACGCTCAACGCGCTGGTCGCGGCCGACTCCATTTTGATTCCGATGCAGGCCGAGTATTTTGCTCTTGAGGGAGTGTCCGAATTGCTTGACACCATCGAGCGTATTCGGGCGTCGTTGAATCCTGAGCTCGCGGTCGAGGGCGTGGTGCTCACCATGTTTGACGACCGTACCAACCTGGCTCAGCAGGTGACGGCGGAACTCAATCGATACTTTGGTGACAAGCTTTGCCAGACCACGATCCCGCGCAACGTGCGCCTGGCGGAGGCTCCGAGTCACGGCAAGCCGGCGCTGCTTTACGATCCGAAATCGCGGGGGGCGGAGAGTTATATGCAGCTGGCGAAGGAAATTATGGGGCGTGGTGCGCCAGTGCAGGAGCTTGAGGAGAAGCAAGTGGTAAATGCTCCGCGGTGGAAGCGGTGGATTACCGAGCGGAACAAATTGACGACTATCAATATATTAGATCGATGAACGTCGATATGTTGTTGAGCTGAAAACGCAAGGTCCCTCGACTTGCGAGTGATGACCGAGGATGGAGGAGAAGCGATGACGACGACGGCAACTGCCGAGAAGGCTGTAGAGAAAGTGGTAGAGAAGCGGCGGGCTTTGGGGCGGGGATTGGATTCGTTGTTGCCGGGGCCGCGGGTGGTGGAGTCGGGAAGTGCGGGCGCGGCGCCCGCACCACATAGTGCGCCCTCGACACACGGCGGGGTTTTGGCTGAGGTGCAGGCTACTGCGGCGCGGAGTGATTCTGTGGTTGAGATTCCGCTCGAGTTGATTGATGAGAATCCCTATCAGACGCGGTATTTCGCCAAAGACGCGACTGCTACCGGTGATTCGGTTGCGACTACGCTGGATGAATTGGCGGACTCGATTCGGGTGAATGGCGTGATTCAGCCGATTTCGGTTCGTCCGGGCGCGGCTGGGCGCTATGTTTTGATTCTTGGCGAACGGCGATGCCGGGCTTCGAAGATTGCGGGCCGCGCAACTATTCCAGCAATTGTGCGCAAGGTTTCCGACCAACAGGCGGCGGAGATGACCGTGGTCGAGAACCTGCAGCGGCAGGATCTGAATTGCATGGAGCAGGCGGCGGCGTTTTCGAAGTTGAGCCAGGATTTCAAATTGACGCAGGAGCAGATTGGGCAGCGGGTGGGGATTTCGCGGGAGTCGGTTTCGAATTACATGCGGCTGCTGCGGCTGCCGGCGTCGGTCACTGTGTATTTGCAGGAAGGGAAG
Source organism: Terriglobales bacterium (assembly GCA_036008085.1). Taxonomy (GTDB): domain Bacteria; phylum Acidobacteriota; class Terriglobia; order Terriglobales; family Acidobacteriaceae; genus JABDBE01. The sequence goes on along the minus strand of DASYOD010000061.1, from coordinate 13,398 downwards.
TTGGGTTTCAGTGAGGCGCGGGTGTTGCTGACGTTGCTTGATCCGAATCTGATTCCGAAGATTGCAGATGAGGCGGTGCGCAAGCACTTGTCGGTGGGGCAACTCGAGGACCTGGTTTTCAATACCAATGTTCCTTTGGAAAAGGAGAAGCAGCCGGGAACGGCGCGCTGGGTGGATCCGAATGTGCGCCATGTGCAGACGGAGTTGGAACGAACGCTGGGTGTGCGGGTGCGGATTCGCGATCGCAAGGGCAAAGGGAAGATTGAGATTGAGTATGCGACGCTGGAGGATTTCGATCGGGTGGTGGGAATGTTGAAGGGCGGGCACTAAGAAGGCGAATGGCTGGCGAGGGAACTTTATGGAAAGCAAGGGTCGATCGCGGGTCCTGGGAACGGTCACAATACTTATCCTAGTTGTCCTAGAAACTATGCTGATAGTGCCCGGAGTGTTGGCTGCTCGAAAGTACAAAACCCTATACAAGTTTATGGGTGGCGTCGATGGACAGAATCCTTACGTCGGCTTGATCGATCAGGCAGGGATCTTTTACGGCACAACCTACGCGGGGGGCGCCTATAACTACGGCACGGTCTTCAAGCTGAAGCCGAACGGGGACGGAAGCTGGAGCGAGACGGTGATCCATTCGTTCAACTTCGACGGTAAGGACGGATACTACCCCGGTACCCGGTTGACCCTTGACTCGTTGGGAAACCTTTACGGCGCGACGTTGGAAGGAGGCGCTTACAACTACGGTACGGTGTTCAAGCTCACGCCGAGTGGGGCCGAAAGCTGGAGGGAGAGCGTGATCCATTCGTTCAACTCCGACGGCAAGGACGGATTTTACCCCTACGCCGGTGTGATCTTTGACCCAGCGGGAAATCTCTACGGCACAACGCAGGGAGGCGGCCCATATTGTAACCCTTACGCTTGCGGTGCCGTCTTTAAGTTAATGCCGAACAGTGACGGAAGCTGGACCGAAAGCGTCATCCATTTTTTCGATGGTTCCGACGGAGCCTTTCCCGTAGCTGGCGTCAGCTTTGACGCGGCGGGAAACCTTTATGGCACGACTAGCGAAGGCGGGTTTTCACTGTGTAACGGCAATGGCTGCGGTACAGTCTTCAAGCTAACGCCGAACAGCGATGGAAGCTGGACGGAGAGCGTCATCCATTCGTTCAGCAACGGCAAAGACGGCGGCTACCCTTTTGCCGGCTTGATTTTGGATGCGGCCGGGAATCTCTATGGCACGACGGTAGAAGGCGGAGGTTTCGGCTGTGGCGGCCATGGCTGCGGTACGGTCTTTAAACTGAAGCCTAACAAGAATGGAAGCTGGCGGGAGACTGTGATCCATTCGTTTAAAGACGACGGCAAGGACGGAACCAGCCCCCCTGGCGGCATGGTGTTGGACCGGGTGGGAAATCTCTACGGCACGACTTTTTACGGCGGCGCCAGGAATAACGGAACAGCGCTCAAGTTGGCACCCAGCGCGAAGGGTAAATGGAAAGAGACCCTGTTGCACTCGTTCACGGACCAACAAGGGGCTCATCCTGACACTGGGGTGATCTTCGGCGGGCACGGCGGTCTCTACGGGACAACTTTTGGAGATCACATGACGACCTGGGGTTCGGTGTTCGAAATCACGCCGTAGTTCTGCGGCGGTTCCACTCGGTCGGTATGCAGCGATGTTGAAGGGCGGGCGTTCGTCGTTGGTCGTCGGCTGTTCGTCTTGGTTGTTGGTGACGGCGGCTTTCAGCCGCCTTTTGCATTAGTCGCGAATCCAAATTGTTAAGAATCACGGTTGTGAACTGTGGGACGTAGGGCGCGTCGAAGATTGGAAATGTGTGTCGTCCGGCAGAATTTTTACTGGATAGTGGGTCCGAGTGGCTCCAGTTGACTTCGTTTATAAAATTTTAAAAATGCTTTCTCTTTAGAGTCACGCTGTGTCTCCCAGGGGAAGTGCAGAGATCCTTCGTTGGGAGTCTCAGGATGACAATTGATAAGAATCAAGACGGTAATAGGTGGAACAGAGAGCTTGACTTTGGTGGGCTAGAATGCCCAGCCGAACGTCTTTGAAGTGGAAGTGGGAAATGGCTGTGACGGTTGAGCAGAAAATATTGTCCTCGGTGGCGGCACAACTAATGAATGGTGAGGCGGTCGTGTTGGATGATGGCCAGACGCTGCGGATTAAGCGCGTTGGCAGCGGACGATTGCGGATGGTTGAGTTCAGGTTGAATGGACGGGTGTTTGAGGCGATTGAGCAGAATCCGGAGAAGCCGAGCCGGTGGGGAAAGTTGGCTCGGGAGAAGCATCAGGTGGTGCAGTTTCGGGATGTGGCGACGCATAAATATGTGGCGGTCGCGGTAGATGGTGAGATTACGGAGTATGGGCGCGGTTGAGTGTGTGGCGTGGTCTTTTTTCGGGCCAGCAGGGATTACGCGTTAGGGTTAATTTATGTCGCCGCGGGAGTGTTGGGGACCGGTGTGGCGATTTTCGGTTCGGCGGCGGGTTTTTCCGTGCCCTGCGGGGACTGAGTCATATTTTTCGCTTACCCAGGGCTTACGCCCTGGGCTAGTTTATGCCGCCCCTTCGGGGCTCGGTTCATGCGATGATGCGGGGCTCGGTTTTAGCGGAGTGCTCATCGGTGCAACTCTGTTTGGGTGCAAAGCGGGAAAGTAAGATTAGATTTTTTTCTATTCGTGTTTGGTGTTTCCGCTTAGCAGTTGGAGGGCGTGGGGCAGGAGATCGATTACGGCTTCCAGTGATTCGACTGCGCCGGTAGGACTGCCGGGAAGATTCAGGATCAGAGATTTTTCGCGGATTCCGCAGACTCCGCGGCTTAGGGCGGTGAATGGAGTTTTCCTGGCGCCTTCGTTGCGCATGCGTTCGGCGACTCCTTCGACCAGGCGTTCGCAGACGGCGCGCGTGGCTTCGGGAGTTACGTCGCGTTCGGCGATTCCGGTGCCTCCGGTGGTCACGACTAGTTGCGCTTCCTTTACCCAATAGGCGAGCGCGGTTTGAATGGCGGCCTGGTCGTCTGAAACTACCTCGGTGCCGATCAGCGAGAATTTCTTTTTTCTCAGGAGTTCGCTGACCGCAGGGCCGGAGAGATCAATGCGGTCGCCGCGGGCGCAGGAATCGCTGACCGTGATGACAGCTGCGGTTAGTCCGTCAGGAGTCGAGGAGGACATCTTCTTCCTCCTCGTTTGAAGCTTTGCTGCCGCCGTCACGTTGAGCTTCGTCGAGCTGGCGCAAGCCTTCCATGAGCAGGCCTTGAGTGTTCAGGTTAGTGGTCTGCTGTTTGCTCTTGCCTTCGAAATTAACTTCGAAATTTCCGTCGGTCCAACGCAAAACTTTAAATACGGCCGGGTCCCCGACTAGCGAACCGTAGGTCGCGTGGGTTACCTGGCCTTCGCTGAAGAACAGTTGGCATTTGTCGTCTTTGTTGGTGAGCGTGAGCGAGCAGCTCTTGCGGCCCATTTCCAGCGACTGCACCAGGTCGATGACGTTCATCTGCAGCAGGCTGCCGCGAAGGACGCCATCCGAGGGAACGGTTTTCGCCATTTTCTCCAGCGCGATTTTGTCGATCACGCGCTTGATACGTTGCGTGGCTTCACGCAGGAAAAATGGTTTTTCGACAAAATCGTCGACGGGGAGATCGGCGGTGCTTAGCTTTTCGCTGATGTCGCTCTTGGTGGCTACCAGGATTACTGCGGCTTCGGCGGTACGGGGGCGGCTGCGAAGTTTTTCGATTAACTGGCGGCCGTCCATGCCGGGCATGCGATAGTCGCAAACCAGCAGGTCGGGCGGATCATCGACGGCTTTGAGCAGCGCGTCGGCAGCATCGGTTGCGGTGGTGACCTGGGCGAGCGGCGTCAGGGCACCGCGAAGCAAGCCTAGCACCATCGGATTGTCATCCACCAGCAGTAGTCTTACGTTGTTCGCCATTACGTCTTTTTTCGCGCGCGGCGGTAGTCACCACTTTTGCCGCCCGATTTCCGTTCCAGCACGATTTCGCGAATCTCGATTCCCTTGTCGAGCGCCTTAGTCATATCGTATACCGTCAGGGCTGCAATCGTGGCGGCCATGAGGGCTTCCATCTCCACGCCGGTCTGCGCCGTGGTCGAAACTTTTGAGGCAATTGCGACGCCATTTTCGCACAGCCGCATTTCGACATCAACGTGGGAAAGCGGCAAGGGATGACACATGGGAATAAGATCGGCAGTTCGCTTGGCAGCCATTATTCCGGCGAGCCGGGCTACTTCGAGAGGATCGCCTTTGGGATTCTTGGGCAGCGCTTTCAGGACTTTGGGTTGCAACACGACGAAGGCGCTGGCTTCGGCCTCGCGCCTGGTGGAAGATTTTGTGGAGACGTCGACCATTCGCGCTTTGCCGGAATGATCGTAGTGGGAGAGCTTTTTGGGCATGCGAAGAATTATCTTACTAGAAGGTCTGTGGCGCGGTTAGTGCGAACTGTATTGTCGACGGCCGTCAGAACGACTAACGCCATGGACGATCCGTCCGGGAGGGTGCGTCGCTGGTTAGACTTACTTCCGAGCGACGCTTCGCATCTGCGGGTTTTGTAGTAGTGTGGCCAATGGCTGGTCATGCTTAAGCAAGAGACAGACAAGTCGGTACGCGGCAAAACGACTGCGGAGAAATTTTCCTCTGCATACTGGTATTACGGTTTACTCGTTCTAATCATCATCTTTTTCGCGGCGATCCGATATCGTTTGCGGGACATGCCTTTGGAGCGCGATGAGGGCGAGTATGCCTACGCTGGGCAGCTCATGCTACAGGGCATCCCGCCTTACAAGCTTGCTTACACTATGAAGCTTCCTGGGACGTTTGCCGCCTATGCTTTGATTATGGCGGTGTTCGGGCAGAGTCCGGCGGGGATTCACCTTGGCATGATTCTGGTCAATGCGGCTACCACCACCCTCGTGTACTTACTGGCGGCGCGGCTGTCAGGCAGATTGGCTGGTTTGGTCGCGGCTGCTTCTTACGCATTGCTTTCCACTAGCGCGTCGGTGTTGGGTTTTGCGGGGCACGCAACGAACTTCGTCGTGCTTGCGGCGCTCGCGGGAATTCTGCTTTTGTTGAAGGCGCTTGAGACCGAGCGGAGTTGGCTTTTTTTTGCCAGCGGGTTGTTGTTCGGATTGGGCTATCTCATGAAGCAGTCGGGAATCGCGTTCGCGGCTTTCGGTTTCTGTCTCCTTATAAAGAGCGAGTGGAAGCGGCCGATTGACTGGCGAAGCCTGAGGGCCAAAGTTGGCGGCTTTGTGCTCGGCGTCATACTGCCTTTTGCCTTCACTTGTCTGATTCTGGCTGCGGCCGGCGTATTTAAGAATTTTTGGTTTTGGACTGTTGATTACGCGGGGCAATACGCTGCCGAAATCGGCGCTTCTCTTGGGTATCAAATTTTCAAGCGCAATTTTGCCGATGTGGTGGGCTCCGCTCTGTTTGTTTGGATCATTGCAGGAGTGGGTGCCACTGCATTTCTGTGGCACCGGGAGAATCGCCCACGGGCTTTTTTTGTTGGTAGTTTTTTGTTCTTTTCCTTCCTGGCGGTCTGCCCGGGCTTGCACTTCCGCGAACATTACTTCATCCAGATGCTGCCCGCGGTCGCGCTGCTGGCCGGCATCGCAGTGAGTTCTGCAACCCAGCGCTTGACCCGCGCTGGACATGGCTTGCCCGTGACTGCAATCCCAGTTCTCGTGTTTCTTATTGCATGTGCCAATTCCATCGATAGCCACAAACTTTTCTTATTCAAAATGAATCCGCCGGCCGCGTCTCGAAGCGTCTACTACGAAAATCCTTTTCCGGAGGCGGTGCAGGTTGCGAATTATATCGACAGCCATGCGTCCAAAGACGCGCGCATTGCGGTGCTGGGATCAGAACCGGAAATTTTCTTTTATACGAAACGGCACTCGGTGACCGGCTACATTTATACCTACGGTCTGATGGAGCAACAGAAGTACGCGTTAGAAATGCAGAAGCAGATGATTGAAGAGGTAGAGTCAGGACACGCTGAATTTCTGGTGCGTGTGCGGGTTGCCCCTTCGTGGTTAGCCACACCCAACTCGCCAGGGTTGCGCGCCTTTTTCTCCTGGGCCAACTCCTATGTGAATACCCAGTACGAACTGGTCGGTGTCGCGGACATCCTTCGGCCTGACTACACCGAGTACCACTGGGGAGATGATGCGAAAAATTACCGGCCGCGATCGCAGTATGTTGTGGAAGTTTTCAAAAGAAAAGCGTAGTCGGGCGGTTCGCACAATCGATTTGGGGAGTCTCTAGTCTTGACACGAAGTTGACAAACAATTTACTGCGAAGCGACATATCGCATTCCATGATCGCGTATCTGTTTCGAGAACCGGATTCGTACTGATCTGGAGGATCGATCAAACGTGACGCCGGGGATTCAAAATTTGGAGGTACGCCAATGAGTAAGTTTTCGCAACGCAGATTCGCGATCAATTTCACAAGTGGAGGCTTTTCTCGAATTCTAGTTTGCTTCGTTATGGCTGCCGCTTCAACTACAGCGATGGCGCAGGCCGGCCATTTGGACAAAACTTTTGCCAATCACGGAATTTTTTCCGACAGCTTCAGCGGCGAAACGAACTTGGCAACTGCCGTCGCCTTGCAATCGGACGGCAAGATTCTGGTCGGCGGACAGACCGGCGACGGCTTTGGTGGCGTAATTCGGTTGAATACGAATGGGACCCTCGACAACAGTTTCGGAAGCGCGGGTGTGGTCGAGCTGAAGTTCAGAGTCCTCGATAACGTTGTTACGGGATTGGCAGTTCAATCCGACGGAAAGATCGTGGTTGCGGGCACGGGGATACCTGGAGGCGGCGCGCTGGATCGCTTGAACTCTGACGGCAGTCTCGATACTTCTTTCGGCACCGATGGCAGCGTATTCGTCTTCCCCATGAATCCCGGCCAACTGGTATTGCAGCCCGACGGGAAGATTGTTCTGGTGGGTAACACTGCTTTAAGTTTCAACCCGACGGTCTTCGCGATGCAGCGCTACAACAGCAACGGCCAGTTAGACACGATGTTTGGCAGCGGCGGAACGGCACCATTACTGAACCCCGGCGCAATCGTGTTACAACCCGACGGAAAGTTTCTGATTGCGGGTCTGGACCGGTACAACAGCAATGGCAGTCTCGACAACAGCTTTGGGGTTCACGGTCAAGCCGCTACTTTGGCGGGAGGCGCAATCGCGTTGCAAGCCAATGGACAAATCGTTACAGCAGGCAGTTTCATCGACAAGCTGTCTTTGGCGGGAGGCGTCTCAGCTTTCGGTCTGGAGCGCTTTAACTCAGACGGGAGCACTGACGCCAGCTTCGGAACCCGCGGAATCGCATTCACAAACTTCCCCAATGCGCCGCAAACCGGAGCCGCTGCTGTTGCCATTCAATCTAACGGTGACATCGTTGCGGCAGGAGAGGCTGGAACCGCTGGCAATCAACCGACACAGTCTTTTGCTTTGGCCCGCTACCTGAGCAGCGGACAACTCGACACTACGTTTGGCAACGGAGGCAGGGTCACGACCAGCTTCGGCAGTGGCGTGGTTGCAGCTATCAGTGCGATGGCGATCCAAGCTGATGGGAAGATCGTGGTTGTGGGGAATTCCGCCCAAAGCAGTTGGGAGGTAGCGCGTTACCTCGCCCAATAAGCAGTTCTTACTGTGGAGCGCAGCGCGGAACCACGCGCTGCGTTCTTTTTCGTATTTCATAAACGATTCGATTCTGAGCGAGTCGCTCGCCACGCCGGAAAGTATGCCAGCACACCCGCTAAGGTTCAAACAAATCCGCACAGACAAACTAGACACACGTGACCTCACATCTTATTTCAATTGCGTCTGTTCATTGTTGACCGTCGCTACTGAGGCAAAATGTAAAATTTTTGTGACTTCGTTGATGGTCACGTGACATATTTCCGCAGCCCGCGTCCATTGCTTCAACTGCATTTGAGCAGGCTCGGGGAGCGGAATGAGATCACAGACATTCACGCGAACGCTGGTTTTGTTGATTGCGATTGCTTGTGTTACGTCTGAAAACTGCAACTCGCAAGAACAGCTCAAAGGTCATGCGAAGGCTCTCGACAATCTGTCACGACTGCTGCAGAAAGCGGAAGGCGGTAATGCCGAGGCGCAGTTTCGTCTTGGATTGGCGTATGAATCTGGTTCGGGAATCGCACGCGATTATGCCCAGGCTGCGATCTGGTACAAGAAGGCTGCGGACCGCGGCCATTCTGGAGCGCAAAACAACCTTGGCGGTTTGTATTCGCGAGGCTTAGGCGTACCGCAGAGCGACACCGAAGCAGTTCGCTGGTACATGCGTGCCGCTGCAGAGGGACATGCAACGGGAGAGAATAATTTAGGTTCCATGTATGCTAACGGCCGCGGCGTGGCGCAGAGTGATCCGACCGCGGTGTTTTGGTATCGCAAGGCGGCTGCCAAAGGATACGCAGGAGGAGAAACAAATTTGGGATTCATGTATTCCAAGGGACGAGGCGTTCCCTTTGATGCCAAAGAAGCGATGGTTTGGTACAAGAAGGCGTTGAAAGGTGGTTTTGCTCCAGCGGAATTCGAGATTGGTCAGATGTATTTCCATGGAAGCGGCGTGCCGAAGAATTTTCCTGAGGCGATCAAATGGTTTCGCAAAGCAGCGGAACAGGGTCTGGCGTCGGCGCAGAATCAACTCGGCTTTGCATACTCCCATGGACAAGGAGTTCGACAAGATGACTCGCAAGCCGAAAAATGGTATCGCCTGGCGGCGGAGAATGGTTCGCCTGAAGGCGAGCGCAATTTAAGAGCCATCCTCGCAGATGGGCATTCCGGAGTCGCCCCCACCGCGCAAGCGGAATCGGCTGAGCCTCCGATCATGCCTTCACCGCAAGCTGTCACGGCTCGCAGTCTAAGAGTTCCGCGAAATTCCATGGACGCGACGGCTCTGGATTTGCGATTTTCACATTGATTACAATCGCGCGAAACGCGGCCCAGGATCGGAAGACTCGAACGACATTTCGTTTTCCAGCCGCAACTTCCTCCTCTTGACTTCGGTACGCGATTGGGACTAGTCTCCGGCTGACTCGGGAGAACGGACTTCTACAGTTCCTGAGTTTTCCTTGAATCTAGACATTCCATTTTGCGACTTAGGAGGCTGTTCATGAGAAAAATCAGCGACGTATTGTGTTTGGGCTGTCTTGTGTTCGCGGGCTTGGGTATGGCGACGGCGCAGGAGCAATCAATGGGGCCGCCGAAAGTATTGACCGTCACACGGGAGTTTGTGAAGCCGGGCAAAGGCGGAGCGATGCACGACAAAGCTGAGAGTGCGTTCGTGCAGGCGTTTGCGCGGATTAAGTACCCGACACACTATCTGGCTATGAATTCGCTTTCTGGCAAGCCGCGGGTGCTGTTCTTTACTGGTTACGATTCGTTCGCAGCATGGGAAAAAGACGCGAACACGGTTAATAAGAATGCGGCGCTTTCGGGCGCGCTGGATCACGCCGGCGTTGTGGACGGCGACCTGCTGGATTCGGTAGATATGGGAGCTTGGGCGTATCGCGAAGAATACAGCCTGCGGCCGCATTCGGACATTGCGCACATGCGCTACTTCGAAATTTCGCTTTACCGTGTCAAGCCAGGGCATCACAAGGATTGGGATGATGCGCTCAAGATGGTGCTGGCGGCCGAGCAGAAAATGCCGGATAACCATTGGGCCTGCTACGAAGCTGTCTATGGCGTGCCCGAAGGAACTTACGTTTTCATCACTCCACGGAAGTCTGCCGACGAGATTGATAAAAACATGATGCAAGAGAAAGATTTCGCTTCTGCCATGGGCGAGGAGGGAATGAAGAAACTGGATGAGCTCGCGGCGGTGGCGATCGAATCGAGCGAGTCGAACCTGTTTATGTTTAATCCGAAGATGAGTTATGTTTCGGATGATTGGGTAAAAGCCGATCCGGAGTTCTGGAAGCCGAAAGCTGCGCCAGCGGCGGCTCCGAAGAAGCCGACGGATAAAACCGGTACTGGGCAGTAGTGTAGTCAGCGCCTGGAGGGACGGGCGGGGACGCCCGTCCCTCCATTTTTTATTTCATTAAGATTGGTACCCACTCGCCGGCGGGGATGCGGTCGCGGTCGGGCGGGATCACGATATAGCAGTTCGCCGTTCCTGTTGCGGCGATGTCTCCCGATCCTTGCCAGCGCACTAACTCCACCTCCGTCTGTTCGAATTCACCGGAGAGAATTGCGGGCAGGAATCGTTTCAGGCCAGGCTTGGTCTTGATCTCGGATTTCAATTTGGCGTGCATGAAAATTAGCTTCTTGGGCGTCATTCCGGTTAAGGCTTCGATCATCGGCCGGGCAAACAGTTCGAAGGTCACCATAGTCGAGACGGGATTTCCGGGCAGGCCGAAGAAGTATTTGTGTTCCTCTGAGGCTAAAGCCGTTGAATCTTTTTGAGGTTTGTCGGCGCGGCTGAAGCCGCGCCCCTTCAAGTCGTCCTGGTCAATCCGACTATTGTTGTGCTCTGCGGCATCTTGGCTTTTGCGGGCGAGGGCGCCCGCACCATTTGGGATTCTTCCGAAGACGGCTGGGCGGCCTGGTTGAATCTGGACTCCGGTGAAGAAAAATTCTGCGTGGAACTCTGCCAACACTTGTTCCACTAAATCGTATTTGCCCATGGAGACCCCGCCGCTGAGCAGGAGCAGGTCGGCTCCGAGGCCCTCGGCGATTAACTCACGCAGGCGTTGGGGCTCATCGGGGGCAATGGGTAACAGCACTGGCTCACCACCGGCGGCATGGATCTGAGCCGCTATTGAGTAGGTATTGGAATTGCGAATTTGGGTGGACTCGGGAGGTACGTCGATGTCGACCAGTTCGTCGCCAGTAGCAAGCACGGCGACGCGGGGCTTCGAATACACTAGCAGCCGCGACCTTCCTACCGACGCTGCCAGCGCAATTGCGGCGTGATCCAGTCGTACTCCCGGAGACAGCAAGCGGTCGCTGCGCTTGGCCTCCGCCGCAATAGGAACAATATTCTCCCCCGCTGCAACTGTCTTTGTGATCGTTACCTGATGGCCTTCTCGCGATGTGTACTCGACCATGACAACTGCATCGGAACCGACGGGCGCGGGGGCACCGGTCATGATAGCTGCCGCCTGGCCGGGCTGGATTTCGAAGGTGGCGGCGGCTCCGGCGCGAATTTCACCGGTTACCTGAAGCGTCGCTGGGAGAATTCCCAAGTCTGCGGCTTGAACTGCATATCCGTCGCGCGTGGCTCGAGGGAACGGAGGGAAATTGCGGTCCGCGAGCACGGGCTCGGCGAGAATTAATTCCTGGCTGTCGAGCAGTGCGATTAGTTCTTTGCCGCGGGGACGGACGGTCGCGGCGTGCTGCTCAACCAAGTGTCGCGCGTCTTCGAAGCTAAGAATTGGGGACATGCAGAAATCATACGATAGGTAGGTGCAGCCCGGGGCGTCATCACCCGTGCTGGGAATGTACGGATCAGGCGTGCGCGGCTTCAATCTGTACTTATGAGGTCGCACGAGCGCGGACACACGAGCCTACACTAGATTGCGGCGGAGTCCATGGGGATCGGTTGCGTAGGTGATCGCTGTGTCTAAATCCACGACTTGCGCGCGCACCAGTTTTTCCAGCTCGCCGTCGAAACACTGCATGCCGTCGGCGACGCCGTCTCGCATGGCCTGAAGCAGGTTGTCAGCGGAAAAATCATCTACTTCTATGCATGCCTGGGTGCGCGGATGAGCATTCAGAATTTCTACGATAGCGACCCGTCCCGGGCTGTCCTTGCGGGGAATCAGGCGTTGGGAAACGATGTGACGGAAGGTTCGGGCCAGGCGGCTGCGAATTGAACCTTGTTCTGACTGAGGAAATGCACCGACGATGCGCTCGACGGTTTTGGCGACGCTAATGGTGTTCATACTGGTAAGAACCACGTGTCCGCTTTCAGCTGCCTCCAATACCATTTCGATGGTTTCGCGGTCGCGGGTTTCGCCCACGAGAATCACATTCGGAGCCTGCCGCAAAGCTGCTCGCAGAGCTAAAGCGACGCTGGGTGTGTCACTGTGTAATTCGCGTTGATGAACGGTAGCCCGCTTGTGATTGTGCAGAAACTCAATGGGATCTTCGATGGTGAGGATATGGCAGACCTGTTGCTGGTTGATGCTGTCGAGAAGTGCAGCCAGGGTCGACGACTTTCCGGAGCCGCGCTGGCCGGTAACCAGCACAATGCCATCGCGGAGGCTGGCGACTGCTACGAGTTGCGATGGAAGGCCAAGAGTAGCCAGGGCGGGAATTGCGGTGGCGATGACCCTCATCACCACGGCGCAACTGCCGCGCTGGATGAACACATTCACGCGGAAACGGGCCACTCCCGGAAGTCCGTAGGAGATGTCGCAAAAGCCCTGTTCGCGCAAGATGGCGATCGCCTGCTTGTTCTCGCCGATCAGATCGGAGGCGATACGGCGGGTGTCATCGGCGGTGAAAGGGCGAAGTCCCACGCCTTGCACGCCGATGAGTTGGCCATTGACTTCCACCTGAGGCAGTCGTCCGGGCGAAAAAATGAGATCGCTTACTTGATTGTTCGCGCGCAGGATGGATGCCAACAGCGCGTCCGTAACCATTGCGCCGGAGCTGGCCGACGGTTCGAGGACAACGGAGATGGGAGCAGTACCCGGTGCCGCCATAACTTCTCTTCTGGAGGAGAAACGGCGCGAGCGGGACCTTTGATCCCAGATGAATCGTGCCTGAACTTTACTCTAGCGAAATGGTTGGCGGGGTTCTAGGAAGAATGGCGATGGTAGGCACCTTTGGTAACGAACAGGACGGGTTGCCAGGAATGCATGCGTAGCTTTGTCTAGGGCGGACAGACTCTTCGCTTCTTGACCCCAGATCTCAACGGATTAGGCGGAAAGCAAAATCGACGGGGGCGGACAACCGAGTCCCGCACTACCCGATGCCCGCCGCCCAAGAACCAATAATCGCTACGGCTTCTTAGTGGCTGGCTTCTTCTTTTGGGTACCGTAACTGGTTTCGACCGGAGCTCCGAGTCCCTGCAGCATGGCCTTGGCCTCTTCCGCGTGCGGACCTGTAGGCTGCAACTCAAGATATTTCTGGAATGCTTCGGCTGTGCCGTCCGGAGCAACCATTTTGTCTCCTTGCAGAGTGGCGGCCCCGATGAGATTCGTGCCCTTCCAGTAATAGGCGTCCGCCTTCGTGGGATCGGCAGTGATTGCCTTCTCAAAGGCTTGCACGGCGGCTTTTCGCATCTCGGAATCGTTCTTGACGTTGGCGTTGGTCAAGATCGCGCCCAGGTTGAAGTAGTACATGCCAGCCCCGGCAGGGTCCAACTGCGCTGCCTGGTTGTAAGCCTT
>DASYOD010000060.1:0-55337 GCA_036008085.1 Terriglobales bacterium | reverse complement strand
TTCATGCGCGGTCAGAATCTCCGGGCGGCGGAAGAAGTATCCCTGAAAATAAATGAACCCAGCTTTCTTGGCTTCCAGGAATTCTTCGCGCGTTTCTACTTTTTCAGCCAGCATCCGGCAACGCCAAGGTCCATAGCGTTTAACCATAGCAGCGGCATCGGCTGGCGAGGTGGCTCTTAAATCGACTTTAATGATGTCGGCAAGGTCGGTCAGAGTTTCGCGTGGATCATTTACCGCAAAATCATCCAACGCAATCATGTATGCCGATTCCTTCAACCTGCGGCAAGCGGCCACGACCAGGTCGTCAGCCGGCACTGTTTCCAAGATTTCAACCACCGTCTGGCCGGAAGGCAGCAAGGTAATGTAGTCCTTTTTTAGCAGGATCTCGCGGGTGCAGTTGATGAAGGCCCGCCGCCCATCGCATAAAACATCCAGGCCAAGAAGCATTGAGGTGTTTAAAGTACTGCGCGAAGCCTCGTCTGCATCTGCGCAACTGAAAAAGTCTTCGACACCGTTGCGAAATAAGAGTTCATAACCAAAAACCTTTTCGTCGGTACCCAGAATCGGCTGGCGGGCGACAAACTGGGTTCCAGGTTTGGGCGCTGGTTTAGCTTCACCGGGGCAAGGGGCAGAGGATGAGGCAGTCACAATTTATCTATCGGCAGCCGCACTCGAAAGATTACAAATGACAGATGGAACAAATAATCGCAGACTAACTCACAACTAATCAAAATGTTGCGACGATTATTATCTAAATTACTTGAAGTAGTTTTCAGGCGTCTCTTCTTCAATCCACTCGACGCCGCAGGTGTAGCATTTCCAATTGTCCTTACGCACCCGAATGGGGAACGATAAGAGCAACCATAGGCCGTAGGTCCAAAATCGATTGATCTTTTCGAATCCGATATCCAGGGAGTAACACCGAGGACAGCGGGGCTGCGAAAACGACTCACCAACTTCTTCTTCGCTGAACTCCAAGGGAATTGGTTCATCCAGAATCGCTCGCGCAGATTCGACGTCCTGCTGATGCACCTGCAAGCGAATGCCGCCGATCGCATTCGACAGCAACCAGTCCATGCGGACCAGGTTGCCATCGGCTAATGCACACGCGATTCCAGCAGATTCCAGTTTGCCTTTGGCCAGAAGCGCCTCGGGGACATCACGGAAATGTTGCAGAGTGACGAGTTGAGTCGGCATGTAGATTGGCAGCGCTTCCAAATGATGGGCCAGAAGGCCGCGCAGCAAGTGACAGAATACTCCGAAGGGCGAAAGCCCTGCTACCAATGCGAGAGCGACATTAACGCGTGATGCTTATGCGAAAACGTAGCTCGTACTCCCGAAGCGCATGGATTTACGTTTACTTTCTTCATTGCACGGATAAGGTAATTAGCGTCGGCGGAGCCGTCAGAGAGCCCGCAGTCGCTGTTATGGTTACGCTACTGCTCCCGACTGGCGTTCCCGGATTGCTCTGTGCAGTACTGCCTCCTCCGCCGCAAGCCGGCATCCACAAAGTCGCGAGCGACAAGAGAGCGACGAAGCTTAGGATCCTCATGACGCGGCGAGATTTTCGATTTCCCACCGATAGCGCCAGTCCCAGAAGTCCGGGAAGCATCAACGCGTAAAAGGGGCCGCGGCTGCGTCCCAAACGCATTTCGTTCAAGCTCGCCGAAGGTCCGCTCGTCGCAATGGTAAGCATCTCGCTGGTTGCTGAAGCAGCGGCGAAGGTGCAGGTCGCTCCTGCAGGCAATCCGGTGCAGCTATAGCTGACTGGTTGATTGAAGCCCCCAAGCGGTGTAACCGTTAGCGTCGTGCTTCCACTTTGTCCGGGCGCGGACACACTGACCGTCGCGGGATTGGCGGAGACCTTGAATCCCTGCACGTTTAAGGTCTGTGAAGTGGAGGTCGAGTTGCCGAAGTTACTGTTCCAAGGGTAGCTTGCCGTGATCGAGTACGTGCCTGCTGCCAGAGCGCTGGGATTGTAGTTGAAAGTTGCTGTGCCATTGCTGAGCGGCCCGGTTCCTATCAGTTTGCTCCCGTTGAAAAAGTTTACGTTCCCAGTCGGTGTGCCGCCGCTTGACGTTACCGTGGCCGTGATGACCACCGGACCACTTGAGCCCGCTTTCACCGATATTGGCGCAAGACTTACTAATTGAGTAGTGGTTGCGATCGTGGTGGAGGTCCAGTTCGTGAGCAGGTTTGCGATGTTGATGGAGCCGAGGCCGGTTGCCTCATCGAAGCCGGCAGTGACCAGATAGCCCGCAAGGCCGCCGGTGAGGCCGGTAGGGCCCGCGGTGCTGTTGTTGCACATACTTGGCGTCGTGACGACGCAAGTGGTAACGGCGCTTGTGGCTACGGTTACATCGTTAAACACATCATTCGTGGGCGTTGCGGCCAGATTGTAGAGATTGGGATTCAGCGTTCCTTGGGCAGTTCCTTCCTTCTGATTCAAGAGAGCCGCAATCCCGGCCATATCTGGCGCGGCTGCCGACGTTCCGGAAAATTCTACAAAGTTAAACATTTCTTTATTCACGACGCAGCTTCCGGATTCGGCAGCCTCACAGCCGAAATAACCATCGTGGGCCGAGGCGCTGAAAGCAACGTCCGGCGTGTAGCGACCGGACCGCGCGCTGGGAACACCAGTCCCAACCTGCCAGGCCGGCGTCGCAATGAAGGCGCTGACACCACCACCCGTGCCTGCCACCTGCGGTTTTTTTGAGTCATTCAGGGGCTCGTTCCATGCGCCTTCGGGGATATAGCTGAGAGCTGACTCATAGTTGGCGCCATTCTGTCCGCTCCAATAGTTGGTTGGGTTTGCAGTATCCGCGAACTCGGTGCCGCCGACACACGTCGCGTAACTCGATGAGCAGACAGAATTCGGGCTGAGAATCTGATTAGCCGGAGGGGTTGTGAAAGCGGTATCACAGCCTGCCGCAGCGGAATCGCCGGATGACACGAAAACGGATATACCTTCAGCCGCGGCCTGCTTGAAGAGGCTATCCCAGAATTGGACCCCGGACGAGCCAGCCTGACTCTCGCACCCCCCAAAGCTAATATTCATAACCTGGGCGGGCACGGGATTTGTATCCACAACATACTCGGTGCCGATTTGGATACCGTCTTGAGTCGCGGTATCCGCGCTGACGACTAGAGCAATATTTGCGCCCTGTGCAATGCTTCCCGAGCGAGTGACATCGAGGGTCGCTTCTCCCTGATCGGGATTGGGGTTCGTAACAGGGGTACATACTGCAGCACCCGGATCAATACCACCTGTCGGGACGATGCCGTTCGGTGGAACCAAGTTGACGGTTACGCCTGCGAGGTTGTCAAAATTTGTGATGTCCTGAGCGCAGACGCGCGACCGGCCGACCACGGCGATCGTTTGGCCCGCTCCGTTAATTCCGCCAGGAATCGAATTAAGATCATAGATAACCGCGAAGTCAGCCGGAAATATAACGTAATCCCCGGTGGAGATTGTAGCCTCGGAAACGACCGGATCCGACGCCATATTGAGCGGCGGCGCAAGCACAGTCCGCGATCGGTGCTGCGGATAGAGTTTGACTGTATACAGGCCGCTGATGGACTTAACAACTTTAGCGAGAGCGGCGGGAATCTGTGGGTCTGCAGAAACCGAGATACGCTTTTCCCCATTGACCATGAAGTAGTGCAACTCCGCCGCAAAGGCGTGGTTTAATGCCGAAGCCGGGCCACTGAAACGAATTCTCTCTCGACTGTTCGAGATCGAGTCGACGTATATCCCTCGTGATTGAAGCCAAGCGGTAACCGCGTCGATGTCGTGCGAGGTGACTCCGAAGCGCTTGCCTACCTCCACCGGTGTGAGCCAATGGTGGTAGTTGGGGGACGACGGGTTCTGCTGGTCCTGCAAGAACTGTGTGTACGCCTGTTCCATCTGCGGAGAGCGGGCGAGAACGAGAGTGAGGCCGTTGATCGCGAGGTCGGCGGAAACTGTCCCGGCGTCGTTCCCCGCATTTGCCCATGCCGGGTGATGGCCTCTCAAATAGACACGATTCGCGGAGTCGACAGGCGTGCGCGCGAGATCGGCGCTCTCCGCATACCCAAGCGTGGTGACACAGACAACGAGGAAAAGCGAGCACATCGCGTTAAGCAGAAGAGCAGTGCGACCGGGGGCAGCGCTTGGATTCGGCATTTGTAAGTACCATCCTCTCCAACGTTCAATTCAGTTACACAGGGATGTCGCGTCTATCAGGGAAGGATTAAGCGGATGGAGGAGATTATCGCGAGAGTTATGAACAACGTCAACTCAATTCCTGAAGGTATGCACTGTCGTTCCTAAATGGACCGTTGTGTTCTGGTTCCCAATTTCGACGCCCAAAACTGCTCCCCCATACCTACGTGATCTATGTGCCGTCTACCCGCGCACTTAGATTGAGGCCATGGGAAGACGTGGAATGATTCTTCTACTTTTGATCGTGATCTCGATCTGCGGTGGAAGCCGCGCACAGGATTTGCATAAGCTCCCGACGAAGGCCGAATTCTGGGACAGAGCCAACAAAGCTCTGTTTGCCAGCCATGCCGCACTGGAGGCGCTCGACTTTGGCATCACTCACCACAACCTAAGCGAAGGAGGCAGAGAACTGGATCCTGCTGCGAAGGCGCTTTGTGAAAGCGGAACTCCTGGCCAGCTAGTCTTTTTCGGAGGAAGAATAGCGGGCGTGATCGCGGTCAGCTATTTCTTGCACAGAACCGGCCATCACAAACTGGAACGCGCGTTTCCCGTTTATGCGAGTGGCGATTCCGTGTACGGCGTGGCTTACAGCTTCGCCCACCGTTAGTGTGTGGGGCGGACATTGTTGTCCGCCTTTTTGCTAAAAGACAAGAATCAAATGCGGCGAACAGGAGTGTCCACCCTACATGGTCATCGATTCATCTGGCGCGGGCGAGGACCAGAGTCACATCGTCGGGCTGTTCGTCGGCGCCAATCCAGTCGTCGACAGCGGCTGTCACAATCTCGGTGATGCGCGGCAGCGGCAAGTCACGATTCTCCCGCACCAGGTCGATCAACCGTTGCTCGCCGAATTCGCCAAATTCATTTTCCGGTTCGGTTACACCGTCCGTGTACGCGAGAAGTATCTCGCCAGATCGTAATGCGACCGACTCCTCTTCGTAGCTTGCCTGATCAAACAAGCCGACTACGGTTCCCCCGCACTCCAAGCGACGGATAGAACCGTCCTGGCTCATGATGATCGGCGGCAAGTGTCCTCCGTTACTGTAGGTAAACTTGCGTTCCGCGCCGTTGTAAATTCCAAGAAACAACGTCGCATACTTCTCCGGCGGGGTGCTTTCGTAGAGCTGATGATTCAGCAATTGCAGCAGAGCGCCGGGAGAAACGTCGAGGGCGCGGGTTGCGGAAGCCAGCACAATGTCAGACCCAACCGCAGCGCCCACGATTGCCGGTTCACGTAACACCGGTTCACGCAACATCGGAATGTCCTGCAAGCTGTAAGCTCGCACCGCCGAGTGAATGGTCGCCATCAGCAGCGCAGCTGAGATGCCTTTGCCGCTGATATCGCCGACGGCAAGAACCAGGCGATCAGAATCCAAGGTTAGAAAATCGTAGTAGTCGCCGCTCACGGTTCGCGCCGGCCGGAAAAATCCATGCACTTCAAGCGAGGCGAGCTGAACATTTCCCTGAGGAAATAATTGCTCCTGGACTTCCTTGGCAATAGTCAGTTCATTCTCCAGCCGCTGCTTTTGCTTTTGTTCCTCGATCAGCCTCTGGATCGAAGCCGTCATCGAGTTGAACGAAGTCGCCAAAGTTGCAACTTGATCTCTGGACTTAACCGCGATGCGATGGCTGAAATCTCCCTGATTGATGTGCATGGTGCCATCGTAGAGTTGGGCTACTGCGCCGGTAACGGTGCGCGTCAGTTCGGTGCCGATCCAGATCGCAATCAGTTCGATAACTGCGAAGACGATAACCGCAAACAGCAGGAAAACTTCAACCGTCGGAGCGAAAGCTCCCTGAGCTGCAAACAACCGCTCGTATAGTTTGGAAATACGAGTCTGCACCGTGATGGCGACGGGATTCGTGTTCTCACCTTTGCCCCAATCCGTCACGGGGATGGATGTGGGAAAGACCACGCTGCGGTCGAGGGCAGCAGTCGGCGAGGGAATGGCGCCCCAGGTAGACATCAGCTTGGCTTTGCTGGTGTCGAGCACAACCTTCTTGTTGTCTCCGGCGAGGACCTGCGTGCCCCGGACAGGGCCAGGGTCGGTACGATCCACCTTGTTAAGACTTAGACCCTCATACAGCGTGATTTCCCCTAGCGAGGCAGCAAGATTCTGCAGCAACTGGGGAAACGGTTCACTCGACAATACGGTTAGATTTCCTTCTTTAAGCGGCACCGCATCGAGGACACGCAAGAAAAGTTTGGCATGATCGCGCACCACGCCTCGGAATGGGCTCTTCACATAAGGTGGAAGGTCGGGCGCCGTCGCCGCGATCTCAACGGGTGAGCTGTTGAGAACCAGTTTTCCGTTCAACCACACGCAAATTTGCCGATCAGCCCACAGCTTGTCGGCCTGCCGTAGGGTACTGAGCGAAACTTCCCATCCCGCCGGACGGCCCTGACTCTCGGCAGCAAGCCGGTGGGCGATTGCAGAATTCGCGGCAGATAGAGAGCTTATTTCGGAATTCAGTCCAGTGGTTACGATGAAGGTCGCAAACTGTCCGGCGAACAAATAGAACGATCCGAGCGCCAGCGAAACCAGCAAAATCAGTGGGATGAAGCCGATAAAAACATAAGTGACGATCAGGCGGTTGCGCAGCCGCCAGAGCATTCTGGCCTTCAGCCAGCGGAACGCCAGGATCACGCAAAGAACACTGACGACAAAGTCAAGGAAACCAACCCAGCCGGTGAGGCTGTCTCCGTAGGAAAGCTTTAATAATCCGAAAAGCTTCTCCAGCCCGAAGAGCAGCAAATCCAACCCCATCAGGTAGCAGGCGATCATCGCCAATTTGCTTGAGGGCCAGAGGCCCGCTTGGCTAAGCCGCAAACGGAGTTGATGGTAGAGCTGGGTCATCAGCGTAAGACCGAATTATAGATGGAGACTGATACGGCAGCGTCAGGCTGCAGGCTTCCGGCGTGGAATTTTAGCTTTGATCAGGCCGATTCCAATCCTACTCATTCCATGAGCCCCAGTGCCTAGGCCTGAAGCCTGCGCCCTAAGCCTGTTCTTTCAAATCTCCGGATAGAAATCGAAAAAGGCGTCAAGGCTGGTCTTTAATTGTTTTTCGATCTCATCCTTGCTGCCTTCGAGCACGTGCATAGTGACGTGCGCCTCGCGGCCGTTCTTCAACTTGAGGGTCGCATCGCCCACTTCGGCAACTTCCTCAGAAGGCAGCATCCGCAATCCGTACACCAGCGTCAAATTTGCCATGTTTTAATTCTACTGCTTAGAATTGCAGAGCAGAACCGGATCGTTGCTCAGCATGTTCCCCATCAACTTCTTTCCGTGATCTTCATTTAAAATGCCTTCGTGCTGCGAAACTTCTTGATAATCGTTCTTAGTATCGGCTTTCTTTCTTCTGCTGGTGCCCAGCAATCTTCACAGCCGCAGGTGAAAGTGAACATGTTGAACGTTTGCTCGCCTTCGGCGGAGGAGCAGCAGGAGATCGCCTCCGCGTTGGCCCGCATTCCAAAACAACCGTCGTTCAGCCCGGACTTCGAGGTGGATCGCGGTCGCTCAACCCTTGACGAACAACCTGATTTTCTTAAATCCGGCGGCAACGCTCAGCTCGCATCCGATTCCGGAACTGCCGACTGGGTCAGGATTCGTCGCGAGTTCCCCGCGCAGGCCGCGTTTTCGACTGTGCAGTATTCGTTCAGCCAGGATCCGAAAAACATGGTGGAGACTTTGATCTTCCATGTACGCGATCCTAAAGACCTCATGCAGGTTGCCATCGAAGACAACGCATCCTCTGTAACTACGCCAACCGCCATGTTGGGGACGAATACGCCGGCTGGCCGGATCAAGTTGGAACGTTTTGGAAAGTCGTCAGTGGTGCTGGCTCGCTGTGCTGGAACCGAGGGAAATCCTGCACCCGACCAAAGCGCATACGAGCCACTGTTCAAAACCGCGACCACTATTGTGACCAACTACCGTAATCTTCTGGCGGCGCGGGCTTCAGTTCCGGCGGAACTGGCGCGGGTCAACTCGGTCGCAGGCACTAAATCAAAGCCACCGACCAAGAGTGCTGCAAAGAAGTCTGAGCCGGCAAAGTCTACGCCGGAAGATAAGTAATCGAATTCTCGCGCGGTAATCCGTACCTTATTCACTGGGAAGGTCCTGAAACGCTGTGCTGAACCGAAAACCGAAATTCGCAATCTAAAGATCTAACCTATGGACAACATCCGCAACGTAGTAATTATGGGCTCGGGCTGCGCCGGGCACACGGCGGCGCTGTACACTGCGCGCGCCAACCTGAAACCGCTGGTGTTGGAAGGTCACGAACCCGGAGGCCAACTCTCCCTCACGACGCTGGTGGAGAATTTCCCTGGATTTCCTGAAGGTATTCAAGGACCAGAGTTGATCGAAAACATGCGCAAACAGGCGTCACGTTTTGGCGCTGAATATAAGCACGGTCACGTCACCAGCGTCGATCTTAGCCAGCAGCCGTTCAAGCTGCATGTCGGCCATGAACTGGTTCACACCCGCACGCTGATCGTTGCCAGTGGCGCCTCGGCGCGCTGGTTAGGATTGCCTCACGAACAGCAACTCATTGGACACGGTGTTTCTTCTTGCGCTACCTGCGACGGTTTCTTTTTTTCGGGCAAGGAAATCGTCGTGGTCGGCGGCGGCGATTCTGCCATGGAAGAAGCGATTTTCCTGACGCGCTTCGCCACCAAGGTTACGGTCATTCATCGCCGCGAGCATTTTCGCGCCTCCAAGATCATGCTGGAACGCGCCCAGCACAATGAGAAGATTTCATTCCTGCTGGACACAGTCGTTGAAGACGTGCACGACAGCAACAAAAAGGAAGTCACCAGCCTGAGTCTGCGAAATCTTAAGACCGGCAAAGTCTGGGACTTCCCCACCAGCGCGCTGTTTCTAGGCATTGGACACATCCCGAATACTAAGGTGTTCGACGGCCAACTCGATATGGATCAGGATGGATATCTGAAGACGACGAACAACGTCTTCACCCGAGTTCCTGGAGTCTTTGCATGCGGCGATGTGCAAGACCGCCGCTATCGCCAGGCGATCACCGCTGCGGGCAGCGGCTGCATGGCCGCTCTGGAAGTGGAAAAATTTCTGGAAGAATAGCGGGGCGCGGGCGTCCACACCCGTGCAGGCTTAGATTACTTAGGAGTGACCCATGTCAAGCGAACGAGCGGACTGTCCCCACGTAAAGGAAGTTCGCGAGGTGAGGCCAAGCGGCAGGGGCTGCAAGGAATGTCTGGAGACGGGCGATAGTTGGGTGCACCTGCGAGAGTGCCTCGTCTGCGGTCACGTCGGCTGCTGCGATTCATCCAAGAACAAACACGCGACCAAACACTTTCATCAGACCAAGCATCCTATCATGCAATCTTTTCAGCCGGGCGAGAACTGGCGATGGTGTTATGTGGATGAAATGTTTGTGACTTAAGGGTTCTTGGCGGGAACCCGTTTCGCAGCCAACCCGGCCACGGACCTTGCTTGCCAGTCCTGAGTGTGCGGTTCCTCACATATTGCTCTATCCGCGCTCATGGTCTTCCCAGTAGCCTCCGATAGGCCAAAAGTCTCTGTTGACATCTTGGGCCGGAGGGGTACGATAGTTGCCGGAAAATGGGGGAAACAGCGATGATTGACGGGCTTGATCAAAACATCTCAAAGAAGCTGAGAGCGAAAAATGCCCTGCTGGCGTTTGC
Organism: Terriglobales bacterium; assembly: GCA_036008085.1. Classification (GTDB taxonomy): domain Bacteria; phylum Acidobacteriota; class Terriglobia; order Terriglobales; family Acidobacteriaceae; genus JABDBE01. Next base: position 45,447 of record DASYOD010000060.1, on the reverse strand, counting down.
GATCTTGCTGGGGCTAGTTCCGGTCACGACCCCATCGGCGCAAGCGCAAACCTTCACCGATCTTCACAATTTCATCGGGTCCGACGGGGGATTTTCCCAATCCGGCCTGATCCGCGACTCGAAGGGCAATCTCTACGGTACTACAACTGTCGGTGGCTCCGTCGACCAGGGAGTTGTTTTCAAGGTGGACGCGAGCGGCCACGCGAGCGTGCTCCACACCTTCACTGCGGCGCCTTCGGACGGCGGAGGCCCCCACGCAGGTTTGATCCGTGACAAGGCGGGTAATCTGTACGGCACCACCTCGGGAGGCGGTGCCTACGGCGCCGGAACCGTGTTCAAGTTGAGCAAGACTCGCAAATTCACCCTGCTGCACAGCTTCACTGGAGGCTCTGATGGGGGTGCCCCCTACGGAGGCCTGATCCAGGACGAAGCAGGCAATCTCTACGGCGACACCCAGTCCGGCGGCAACTCCACCGGACTCGGAGTGGTGTTCAAGCTGAGCAAGACCGGGAAACTGGCCGTGCTTCACAGCTTCTCGGGCCCGGACGGGGCAAATCCCTACCTCACAAGTTTAATCATGGACGCCAAGGGCAACCTGTACGGAGTCACCCAGCAGGGCGGTGCGTCCAACTTCGGTGTCGTGTACAGGGTTAGTAAGAGCGGCAAGTTTACCCTGCTGCACAGTTTCGCCGGAGGAACCGGGGACGGCTGCGAAGCCATGGGTACTCCGGCGATGGACAAAGCGGGCAATCTCTACGGTACTACCGAGGCCTGCGGTTCCTCGAGCGAAGGAACTGTGTGGAAGCTGAGCAAGAACGGAAGCGAAACTGTGCTGCACAACTTTGACGATTCCGACAACAACGACGGAGCATTCCCCTACGCCGGTGTGATCATGGACGCCAAGGGCAACCTCTATGGTGACACACAGGTCGGTGGCATCGACTACGGGACGGTGTATGAGCTTAGTCCGGACGGCGCCATAACCATCCTTCACAACTTCGTGGGTGGATCTTCGGACGGGGCAAACCCCTACGGAGGATTGATCCGCGACGCACCAGGCAATCTTTACGGCACGACCCAGAACGGCGGCAACAACTACGGAACTGTGTGGAAGCTGGCCCCGTAGTCAGAATGGCAAGAGCAGCCGCAGCAGCGTAGCGTTGAATCAAACGGACGAGTGGTCGCAGCCTGACGCCTTGCAAAGAACAATAGACCTGATTGAACTCTAGCCGTCTCGCGCATCCCTGTGACCGCACTCACACCATGGGTCACGCACTTGTGATACAAATTTCTGTGATCCTCATGCAAGTGCACGGTAGTCATAATTTCATTCTCTCTACCTGCGCAGGCGTTCGGTGCTAAGGGCACTTTTCATTTCTTTATCGGAGAGCGCCAGATTGCGTGCCGTCGCTGAGCGCTCCTCCATCGGACAGAAATTCTCCAGCCGGTTTGTTGCCGGTACCCAAGTCGACGATGCGTTGCGAGCGACGCGAACTGTCAACCAGTCGGGCTGCAGCGTGTCCATCGACAATCTGGGAGAAAACGTAACCAACGCAGACGAGGCCCGAGCCAGCGCTCAGCTCTATCACCAATTGTTGGATGACATCGCCTCGCAAAAACTGAATGCCAACATCAGCCTGAAACTCACCCACATGGGGCTCGATGTGGACGAAAAACTCGCCCGCGATCTTGTTGCGACGCTGGTGGCCAAAGCCGCTGCCATGACTCCGCGAAACTTCGTGCGCGTCGACATGGAGGGCTCGCCTTATACTCAGAGGACGCTGGATTTTGTCCGCGAGTTACATCGCATATCCGAAAATCAAGGAAGCGTGGGCACCGTGATCCAGAGCTATATGCGGCGCTCAGAAAGTGATGTTGAAACGCTTCTGGCAGAGGGAATCCGCATTCGTTTGTGCAAAGGTGCGTACAAGGAGCCTCCAGAAATTGCCTTTCAAGCGAAGTCGGAAGTCGATGCGAACTACGTCAAGCTGATGAAGATTTTGATGAAGAGCAAGATTTATCATGGCCTCGCGACGCACGATGAAAAGATTATCAATCAGGCCAAGGCATTCGCCACCAGCGAGAGAATTTCGCGGGATGCATTCGAATTTCAGATGCTGCACGGCATCCGCCGCGACCTGCAGCAGAACCTGGTACGCGACGGATGGCGGATGAGAGTCTACATCCCGTTCGGGACGGAGTGGTACCCCTATTTCATGCGGCGTCTGGCAGAGCGCCCGGCGAATGTGCTCTTCATCGTCAAGAACTTGTTCCGGTGATAATAACCCTTTTAGTCGGTTGTCCTGTGATTCCGATCACCACTCGCTGTCACTGAATCGGTGACCTGCAACTAAGCTGAGGCGGATATTCCTGTTCGCTTCTGCTAGCATAAATGCGTGCGTAACCAAGGTCAGACCGCAATCCCAGAGGCCTTCGCCGGGCTAGTGGGTGCTCAAGTCGGTGACGAGGATATCGACCTTGTCAGGGCTGCGCTGACTATCGCGCGCACCGAATACCCAGAACTGGACGTTGAATCCTACGTCGTTCGAATCGACGAACTGGCACGCAAGACGGCGGCCCGAATTTCGGATGTCGGCGATGCCACCGAGACCATCGCCGCCCTCAACCACACACTTTTTGAGGAGGCCGGACTTCGCGGCAACCGTGACGATTATTACGATCCTCGCAATTCCTTTCTCAATGATGTGTTGGATCGCGGGCTCGGCATTCCGATCACTCTGGCGCTGATTTACATGGAGGTGGGTCGGCGTCTTGGCTTCCCCTTATTCGGCGTAGGGATGCCCGGACATTTTCTGCTCAAGCATTACGACATAGATGGACGCGAAACGCTCGTCGACTGCTTTAACGGGGGAGATATTCTGAGCCCACAGGATTGCCAGCGCCGTCTTGACGAGATTTACTCAGGCCAGATGACGCTGCGTCCAGAATTCTTATTTGCTGTCAGCCGACGCCAGATCCTGACCCGCATATTAAACAACCTCAAGACGGTTCACATGTCAGCGCGGAATTTCCGCAAGGCGCTGCCACTGGTTGATCTGGTACTGGTGATTTATCCTCGATCCCCTGACGATGTGAAGCAACGGGCTCAACTGCGCTACGGTCTCGGCCAGACCTCAAGCGCAGCCGAAGATCTGGAACAATATCTGAAAATGTCGCCCGACGCCTCTGACGCTGACGAAATTCGCCAGACCGCGCTTTCTATCCGCAGAATGCTCGCCTTAATGAATTAGGCACTCGTCCCCTGATGTAACTCCGAAGCTATTTACATCATTAATAGGACACGGTAACGTGTCTGCTCAGCCGGGCGCGATAACAAAATAAACTTGTTAGACGCCCTTAAACGGACGCAGCATTCAAGGAGAAACCTATGAAGACAAGAATTATGAGTTTGGCAGCAATGTTCACCCTGCTGTTCGCGTTGTCTCCCGCCTCGCCCGCGCAAGGTGAGCGCCATCCTCAGATCCAGGCGGCGATTCAGGCGCTGGAGAACGCCAAACACCACCTGCAGGATGCCCAGCATGACTTTGGCGGGCATCGCGCGGATGCGCTCAGGGCCACAGACGAAGCCATACACCAACTGCAAATTTGTTTGCAGTACGACAAGCACTAATCGCGAGCAGCGATTTTCTCCGCAGCATTCTCGCACGCGCGGGAATGCTGCGGGTTATTTTGATCGCCGGTTAGCGGACCTGAGTATCGGCCAAAGATAGCTCTACATTCCCGGCATCTTCATTCCTGCTAGCTTGCGCGCGAAGCTCGGCTTCCCCATCTGCTTAAACATTTTGCGCATCTGGGCATATTGCCGCAGCAAATTGTTGACCTCTTGTACGCTGGTGCCGGACCCCCGAGAGATGCGCTTGCGGCGGCTTCCATTAATTACTTCGTGGTGCATGCGTTCGTGAACCGTCATCGAATTGATAATGGCCTCGACGCGGTTGATTTGTTTTTCATCGATCTTATCCGCATGCTTCTGCAATCCGGCGAAGGGACCGATGCTTGGCAACATTCCCATGAGGCTTTGCAGCGACCCCATTTTTTTCACCTGGCGTAGTTGATCGCGAAAATCCTCCAGCGAGAAACCGTCGCCGGAGAGGGCTCTGCTCGCCATTTCCTGCGCTTTTTTCTTATCGACATTCTGTTCGGCTTTTTCAATCAGCGAAAGAATATCGCCCATGCCCAGGATGCGCGACACAATGCGATCGGGGTGGAAAGGTTCGAGCGCATCATACTTTTCGCCCACACCAATGAATTTGATCGGCTGGCCCGTAACTTGCCGAATGGAGAGCGCCGCGCCACCGCGGGCATCGCCATCCATTTTGGTCAGAACCACACCGGTGAGGGAAAGTTTCTTATGGAACTCGTCGGCGGAATTGACCGCATCTTGCCCGGTCATCGCGTCCGCCACAAATAAAATTTCCTGCGGATTGAGCAATCGCTTAAGCGATTGCATCTCGTCCATCAGTTGGTCATCGATGTGAAGTCGTCCCGCAGTATCGACGATCAGCACATCGGAGCCCGTGTTGATGGCCTCACGGCGGGCTTCTTTGGCCAGGCGCTCGACTGTTGCAGTGTTGGCTTCGACGTTCGCGCCATCGTAAATATTGGCCTTGATCGCCTGCGCTACTATCTTGAGCTGTTCACGCGCGGCAGGACGGTACACGTCCACAGAGACCAGCAACGGCCGATGCCCGCCAACTTTAAGCCAGTTCGCTAGTTTGCCAGATGTCGTGGTTTTGCCGGAACCTTGCAAACCGGCCATCAGGATGACGGTCGGCGGCTGGGAGGCAAATTTCACGCGAGCGGTATCGCTGCCAAGAGTTTCGATCAGCTCGTCGCGAAGTATTTTGATAACCTGCTCGCCCGGTGATAGAGCTGTCGCTACCTGCTGTCCAACCGCTTTTTCCTGGATGTGGTCGATGAGCTGTTTTACGACTTTGAAGTTAACGTCAGCTTCCAGCAAGGCGAGCCGGATTTCCCGCAGCGCCTCCTGAATGTTTTCTTCATTAAGGACGGCCTGACCCCGCAGGGTCTTAAACGCACGTTGAAGTTTTTCTGAAAGATTCTCAAACATAGGAATTTGGGCGGCGCAAGGTTTTATTTTAACAGTCTCGGCGTGAAAGGCTGCGATTGACACGAACTGTGCCACGAACCTGGCTGTGCATGCTACACTGTTTTTACTACGTTTCCTAAAAGGACTCCGTATGACCCCAAAGCCGAGTGCTACTCTGCCCGGAACCGTTGAGAAGATTATCAAGCCTCCGCATCCGAATGCGCCAGAGAAGGCGCAGATTGCTGTCGAGGGCGCCGATCATTTGTATAAAGAACTTCGGATCGAAAATAATCTGACCGATGAGAACGGAAATGAAGTACGCCTGAAGCAAGGCGCGAAGGTCGATGTCACGGTAGAGGCTGACCCAGAAGCTACAGTCACCAAGCACTGAGAGTAGCCTTCACCGCGCCGCGAAAGTCTCGCTCGCTGCAATCACCGTGTTGCAATGGATACTCACCGTGTCCTCTACCTTTTGCGCGTAACCGCCGGCAAAAGTGACCATTACGGGAATTTGTCGAGCACGCGCCACACTAAAGACAAGTTGATCGCGGCGTTTCAATCCTTCAATACTTAACGACAAGCCTCCCAATTGGTCCTCGCGATAAGGATCCGCGCCTGCTACGTAACAGATCAACTCAGGCTCAAACTGGCGCAACCCGGAGCTGAGCGCATTATCGAGCCAGCCGAGATAGTCGTCGTCGCCAAGCCCGTCGGGCAAATCCACATCAATCGAGGACGGCGGCTTCCACATCGGATAATTATTTTCCTGGTGCAAAGAGATGGTAAAGACGTCCCCGGCAAAGGCGCTGCGCTGCCTCGTCGGACCAGAACCCAGGATAGAAGCAGAAGTCGACGGCAGGGGTTCCGAAGAGCTGCGCATACCAGCGAAGATCACGGCGGTACCGTTGCCCTGATGGACGTCGCAATCCACGGTCATGGCGCGAGTGATCTTTTCATCGCGCTGCATACGGCGGATGGCCACGGCGACGTCGTGAATCATGCAGAAGCCTTCGCCATGGTCGGGGAAGGCGTGATGAAATCCGCCGCCGATGTTGAATGCCACGCGATTCTGCAAAGCATAATCTGCCGCCAGAATTGAACCACCCGCTGCCATCCAAAAGGCCCGCACCAGTTCGGGCGAGTACGGAATCTCCAGCTCGAGCTCTTCGCGCGCAGATAATGTTCCAGTCTTCAGCTTGTGCACATATTGCGGGGTATGCACGAGCAGAATATCGGCATCGGATGCAGGTTTCGGCGTGACGAAATCAGAGGCTTCCGCCACGCCCCCCTCCAGCAGCCGGTCATGGATCCGTCGATATTTTTCGGCAGGAAAAACATGCGCGCCGATGGGGAGATAGTAATCGTCGCTATAAACCAGCTTGAAGGGCAGCATGAGGGCTCGCGGCGACTTACATGATACTCGCATCAGGTATGCACGGCCGTCCACGCCCGTGCTTGCGTCAGCGGAGCGTATCGGCGTGGACGCCTGCGCCTACACTGGACGGAGCTGGTAGTTCGATTTTCTGCTTGATGCCTTCGCCTTCGACGATCGTATAGATAAAATCTGCTGGAATGTTGCGCACGGCTTCAACTTTGCCGCTTGGCCATTTGATTTCAACTTCGTTCATTTTGGCGTTAGGGCCGAGGCCGAAGTGTAATCGTGGATCATTCTGTGAAAGGTAACTGCCACCAGCACGAACTTCATTCAATTGCACCAACTTCCCTGCTCTCACCGTTACCCTCGCCCCAATTGCCATCTTGTTGCTCTTTGTGCCAACCAACTTGAACAGCACGCGATGGTTTGTATTTCCTCCCTGATTCAGCAGTAGCGTCGGAGGCTCTCCAGTGTTCATTACAACGATGTCGACGTTCCCGTCGTTATTAAGATCGCCGAATGCCGCGCCTCGTCGGGACGCGTCAGGAATTTCGGCAAGCACGCTGGAAATATCTTCGAACGTTCCATCACAGTTGTTGCGGAAAAGCAGCATGGGCTCGCGATATCGAGGGGCCCCTGGGACTTGGTCCATTTGCGGATAAACGTGGCCATTAGCAATGAACAGGTCCGGCCAGCCATCATTGTCCATGTCAAAAAATCCAGTGCCCCATCCGACCGAGTTGTAAGTAGCCTTCGCCAGTTTGGCTGCGTAGCTTATTTCGGAGAATCCCTGCGCCCCCAGATTGTGATAGAGGCTGTCAGGCTGCTCGGTAAAAGTAGTGACGAACATCGAGAGCCGGCTCTCGTGCAAATAGTCGCTCCAATCCACCCCCATATTGCCGCGTTCCGAGCCGTCACCACTAACGGCTGCACCCGCAAGCATTCCAACTTCTTCAAAGGTGCCGTCATGTTTGTTGTGGTAGAGATAATTCGGGCCCGAATCATTGGCGACGTACAAATCGGGCCAGCCGTCGTTGTCATAGTCTCCCCAGATCACGCCGAGGCCGTAGTATTTGTTGGGGTCGTCGACGCCTGCCTTTTTGGAAACTTCTTCGAAGGTGCCGTCGCCGCGATTGTGAAACAGTAAGTCAGTCTCACCGAGCATCCCCCACGGTCCACACTGCACCGGGATGCCTTTGAAGCTACAGTTTTTCTCGTTCTTGCCAAAATCGGGCAGTTTGTTCACGTCAAAGTGGACGTAGCGGGAGACGAACAAATCGACGTATCCATCACGATCGTAATCCGCCCAGGCTGCGCCGGTGCTGAACCCCGCTGCGGCCACGCCCGCTTTGTCGGTCACATCTTCGAACTTGCAATTTCCCAGATTGTGATAGAGCGCATTGCCGCCATACCCCGTTACATAAATGTCCGGAAGACCGTCGTTGTCGTAATCGGCGACAGCCAAGCCCATGCCCCATCCTTTGCGCGTGAGTCCGGCAGACCTGGTGATATCGGTAAACTTAAAACCATCATCTTGATGATAGAGCGTGATCATGGGGTCGCCGCCCTGCCTGTAGCGATCGACCGTGGACCCGTTCACCGTGATGATGTCGAGTTTGCCGTCATTGTCGCAATCGATCAGGCCGACGCCTCCACTCATCGATTCCACGATGTAGCGTTTGTCTGGCGAGGAAATGTGAGCGACCGTAAGGCCAGCTTGTTTGGCAACGTCTGCGAATTTAGGCAGCGGCAGTTTCGCGGGAGTGCTTTGTGCGGATGCAAACAGGAAAAGGAATGCAGGTAAGAAGAGAGTACGCATGATCGGGAACGTGGGAAGATTATAAGCCTCTGGAGGCGGCGCGTCCCGCCCAACAAAACGAGGCCAGAGGCCGTCCTCTACGAAAATCACCGAGATGAATATTCGAGCGAGCGGCAGATATGTTCCTGACGTGAGATCGCACTTCGCCTCTGCTACATTGTTGAAGTCATGAAACCTGTTCGCAGCTTTGCCAGCGACAACAATGCGGGCATCCATCCCACAATATTGCAAGCTATCGCCGCAGCCAACCGCGGGCATGTCGTCGGATATGGGGACGATGGTTACACAGAGGCGGCAGTGCGGAAATTCAAGCAGCACTTCGGCGCTGATATCGAAGTTTTCATCGTGTTCAATGGAACCGCCGCGAACTGCCTTAGCTTGAAATCTCTAACGGAGTCATACCAGGCGGTGATTTGCGCCGAGGCTGCGCATATCTACACCGATGAATGCGGGGCGCCAGAGAAATTCACCGGCTGCAAGCTGATTCCTATTCCCACCTCTGACGGCAAGCTTACAGTTGAGTCGGTCCGACATGCGTACCACGGCATTGGTGATCAGCATCACGTGCAGCCGCGTGTTATCTCGATTACCCAAGCCACCGAGATGGGAACGGTTTATACGCCGCGTGAGATCCGCGATCTGGCCCGCTTCGGTCACGGTCGCGGTATGTTTTTGCACATGGACGGCGCCCGGATTGCGAATGCAGCTGTCAGCCTCGGCCTCACCCTGCGAGAAGCTACGCGCGATTTGGGCGTCGACATCCTCTCATTTGGTGGCACCAAGAATGGAGCGATGGGCGCGGAGGCTGTTGTCTTCTTCAACAAGAAGCTTAGCCGCAACTTTCTTTATCTGCGAAAGCAGGGTATGCAGTTGGCCTCGAAAATGCGCTTTATTTCAGCTCAATTCGAGGCATTGCTCTCGAATAATCTATGGAGAGAAAATGCCCAGCATGCCAACCGAATGGCCGACCTACTGCGGAAAGAAGTCAGCAAAATCCCGAACATGAAGATTGTCTACAAGGTCGAAGCCAATGGAGTCTTCGCGGAGATTCCGCTAGCTGCAATTGCTGAACTACAAAAGCGCTACTTCTTTTATGTGTGGGATGAAGACCGTTCTTTGGTGCGTTGGATGTGCTCCTTCGACACGACCGAACAGGATGTGAAGCAGTTTGCGAAGTTCGCGGCAGCAACGGTCAGAAACCTAAGCGGGAAACGATAGGAACGGCGCCCAAGTAGCTATTGATTTTTGCTCGTTCTTCTAATAAATTGACGCCTTCCTTGCTTTGGAAGATAAAATGTTTGACTTGATGGAATCCAGAATTCGCCGGCGCTTGGGCTTGGCTCTGATCCTTGCCGTGACTCTGGTCGGAGCTGGTTGCGGGACGAGTCAGCAGTTGGTGGGCATCAATATCGAACCGACGACGGAGACGTTTGGCTCTGCCACCACTCCGGTCCAAGACGATGCAGGCTTGAACGTTCAGCTCAGAGCGTTGGGCACGTACATTCATCCGCCAGCGACCAAGGATATAACCAACCAGGTTACATGGGTCTCGAATACACCGCAGATGGTGACGGTCACGTCTACAGGTCTTATAACTGCTACCGGGCGGGCCTGCGGGAATACTCTTATTTCAGCGACTGTAAACAAGAATAGTACGGATGGAGGATTATCCTCACCGGGCGCGGTGGTCACTGGGAACATGACCGCAAACGTCACTTGTTTCACTGGAACCGGCGGCTAATTTTCTTCCAGTAGTTTTTCCAGCGTAGGTTTGTGCTTTTCTGATTTCTTCTTGCGGTTGGGAACCACCTTTGACGCAGGTGGCGCTCCGATTTGTTCCCGTGCCATCGTCTTCACGGCTTCGACTGCAGTGAATCGCTTCGGCTTTTTCTTCGTCATGGCTCTCATCTTGCCATAGCTCATCCCGCAATGACGTGCAATAATAAAAACCTGAAAAGAATCAACCCGGCGCGGGTTAGCGTCGCCGGAGCCAACGATCTATGGAAGAGCGAGATTTTTTCGACGAACGTCCGGAAAAGAAAGTGGCTTCACTAAACTGCCCTCATTGCCAGCAGACCGCGGAGTACGAGATCAGTTGGCTGGTGCGCAGCAAGAAAAAACAGCTTCCCGGCCGCGCCGACGAACGCGATCGCGCCCGCTTCGCCAAAGCAAAATCCTATATGCTGCGCCGAGACGACATGATGGCCTGCAAGAATATGCGCTGCCGTAAGCGCTTCGAGATTTCCGGAGTGCAGTCGGTAGTATTCATGGATTGATCTCGGCTGGCATTTCCCCTCACCATAGTGCTCATTTATACTAATGAGTTTCTTGTCACGAGCTGACTGTTTCTCTAGAGACGTCGCTCGCAACGCCTGGGCCCATATTTCGGTGTAAGTGATATACGAGGAGCTTTGGTTTGAAAATTCTGGTTTGCATGAAGCAAGTGCCGCAGAAAGATGCGCCCCTGAAGCTCAACGAGTCGGGTGCGTGGATCCGCGAGGATGTTTCCTATGAAGTCAACGAACCCGATGCTTATGCACTAGAGGAGGCATTGAGGCAGAAAGAAAAGCACAGTGGAGAAGTTGTAGTTATAACTTCGGGGCCAGCGCGGGCCCAGCAAGTTTTAAGGGAAGCTCTGGCCAAAGGCGCGGATCGCGCCATTCATCTTGAAGACAACGCCTTCGTTGGACTGGACGCACTGAATACCGCCCGCGCCTTTGCATCCGCAATTAAAGACGAAAAGTTCGACCTGATTTTCACCGGCTTGCAATCCGACGATTACGGATATGCGCAAACCGGAGTCGTGTTAGCGGAGTTACTCGGCTGGCCTCACGCGACCATCATCATGCAGATTGAGAAAAAAGATTCCGGAATACGCGTAAAGCGCGAGCTCGAGGCCGGACATTTTCAATTCGTAGATATGCCGCTGCCTGCCGTGCTGACCATCCAGTCGGGCATCAACAAATTGCGTTATGCCACGCTGATTGGCATCAAGCAGGCTAAAAACAAGCCTCTGCGCAAGGTGGCAATGTCCGAGGTTCAGTCGGCGATAACCGGCAACTTGCAAGAAATCGAGCGGCTCTACGTGCCCGAGAAAACAAAAAATACGGAATTTCTCGAAGGCTCATCAGCCGAAGTCGCCAAGAAGTTAGTGGATAAACTGCGCAATGAAGTACGGGTGTTGTAAATGATGTGTGGGTTGTGGGCCGGACCGAACTGGGCAGCTAAAAGCCAGAAGCTAGGAGCTAGAAGCGGCATTTATGCCTGACACAATTTTAGTTGTCGTCGAACAACGTGAATGCAAACTGAACCGCGTCTCCTGGGAGACCCTCACAGCCGGGCAGGCGCTCGCTGCTCAAACCGGTTGGGTGCTCGAGGCCGCAGTCCTCGGCGCTGACGTGGCGAATCTCGCCAATGAAGTTGCTGCCAAGAAAGTGGCGAAGGTCTACGCCATTCAGTCGCCGAAGCTTGAGCCATATACTCCGGATGCTTTCTCTGCAGCGCTTAAGCAATTCATCGAATCGAAGCAGCCCAAGCTAGTATTGATGCCGCATACGTATCAGGTGCGAGACTTCGTTCCCAAGTTGGCTACGGCGATGGGACGCAGCGCCATCAGCGATTGCATCGGTTATAAGCACGAAGGCAGCAAGTTGCTTTTCACGCGTCAGATGTTCCAGGGTAAGTTCGTGGCCGATGTCAGTTTCGCCGGCGATGCACCCTGGTTTGTGACTTTTCAGAACGGGGCCTTTCGCGGCGATAAGGTGGAAGCTGGAGCAAGCGCGGCCCCGGTTGAGAACGTGAATGTGCAGATTGCGGACGGGGTTATCCGCAACAAGCCGCAGGAGGTTTTCAAGGAGGCTAAACAGGCGGTCGACCTTACTCAGGCCGAAATTATTGTCTCTGTTGGGCGCGGAATTAAAGAACAGAAAAATATCGAACTGGCCAAGCAGCTTGCCGAGGCTTTAGGGGGAGAGCTGGCGGCTTCGCGTCCCATTTGCGATTCCGGCTGGTTGCCCATGGATCGGCAGATAGGTTCATCCGGCCAGACAGTCGCACCCAAGCTGTATCTGGCACTCGGGATCAGTGGGGCGATCCAACATATCGTCGGCATGAAAGGTGCACGCACCATCATTGCGATTAACAAAGATTCCGAGGCCCCAATCTTCGAGATTGCCGATTACGCGGTGGTGGGAAATCTGTTCGACATCGTGCCGCCGCTGATTGAAGAAGTGAAGAAGGCGAAGGCAGGAGGATAAGTCGGTTTCATCACGCTTAGTTCCCGGCTTCACAGAGCAAGCACGAATTGACTAGTTTATTGACCATAGAGAGAATAATGGTCATGAGTGACGTTTCCATCTCCGAGTTTAAAGCCAAGTGTCTTGGCCTGATTGAACGAGTGCACAAAACGCGTCAGCCTTTGCGGATTACGCGTCATGGCCGGCCAGTTGCCGAGGTCATTCCAGCGGGCCCCGACCGCCAGCGAAACTTTTTGGGAGACATGGTCGGGACCGGCGAAATCATAGGTGATATTGTTTCTCCCGTTATTGATCTGGAAGACATCGAGGCCTACCGCGATTGAACCTCCTTCTCGACACCCATATCTGGGTTTGGAGCAAATTGCATCCGAAGCGGATAGGAAAGGGCGCAGCGCGAGAGTTGTCGAACAATGACAACGATCTCTGGCTGTCTCCCATCAGTGTTTGGGAGGCTCTCGCGCTTATGCAAAAGGGCCGCATTCGAGTAGGAGATCCGCTGGCATGGGTCGAGCGCGCTGCTGATCAACTACGAGAAGCGCCGCTAACTCAGGAAAGTGTTCGCACTGGTTTCGCGCTGTCCTTGCCTCATGCTGATCCGGCAGATCGAATCCTAGCGGCTACCGCCAAGGTTCTCAAGCTAACCCTGGTGACGGCGGACCAAAGGTTGCTCGGGTTGGGAGAGATAGCGAGTCTGGCGAACCGCTAAGCATCTTATGCTCATTTTCCGCAAACCAATCGAGGGCATAGAACGTCCCCAGATGCCCGCAGACGTGGTCATCGTCGGCGGCGGCCCGGCTGGTATGGCGTGTGCTTTGCGTCTTTCCCAGCTCATCGACGAGCACAACTCGAAAAATCCTGATTCGCAGTTGAGCAAAGAAAATATTTACGTGCTGGAAAAAGCTCGCGAGGTCGGCCAACACTGTCTTTCGGGCGCCCTGCTTGATCCGCGATCCATGCGCGAGTTGCTTCCGGGTTTTGAGAAAGAAGCTCCGCTCGACGCTGAAGTCAGCAAAGAGGCAGTTTACTTTCTCACCGAGAAAAGCAAATTCAAGTTTCCCATCACGCCTCCGCCGTTACGCGATCACGGCAACTATGTCATCTCGCTCAATCGATTTGTGAAGTGGCTGGGGGGCAAGGTAGAGGACACGGGTGTTACGATTTTCACTGGCTTCGCCGGATCAGAGTTGTTGTTTGACGGCTCACGCGTTACTGGAGTCCGCACCGACGATAAAGGTGTGGACAAAATGAATCAGCCAAAATCGAATTTCGAGCCAGGCTACGATCTGCAGGCAAAAGTGGTTATTCTGGCGGAAGGCACGCGCGGATCGTTAACCAAACAGCTCATTACAAAATTCGATCTTGCCAAGAACTGTAACCCGCAGACCTACGGCCAAGGCATAAAAGAATTGTGGGAGGTGCCTTCAGGCCGCATCGCTCCTGGCGAAGTCATCTACACCATGGGTTGGCCGCTCACCACGAAAGAATACGGCGGCGCGTGGATTTACGGAGGAAGGGACAACATCGTTTCGCTCGGCTTCGTGGTTGGCCTCGATTATCCCGACCCGCGGCTTGATCCGCAGCACGTCTTGCAGGATTTCAAGCAGCACCCATTCGTCGCGAAGTTGCTCGAAGGCGGTAAGATGACCCGCTATGGCGCGAAGTCGCTGCCTTACGGCGGTTGGTGGGCGATTCCACCGGTCGCGGGCGATGGATGGATGATCCTCGGCGACTCCGCCGGCTTCCTCAACTCGCAACGCCTCAAGGGAATTCATCTGGCGATCAAGAGCGGTATGCTGGCCGCAGAAACGGCGTTCGAGGCATTGAAGAAAAATGATTTTTCCGCAGCGTCGCTTACCGGGTTTCAGAAGAAAGTTGAATCAAGCTGGATTAAGGACGAGCTTTGGAAGGTTCGCAACTTTCATCAGGGATTTGAGCACGGATTCTTTGCAGGCCTGTTCCACGCCGGAATTCAGCAATTCACCGGAGGCCGCGGGCTGCGTAACCGGTACGCGGGTACCCCTGGCCACCAGCACATGAAGAAGCTGCCCGAGTTGCCTCTTGATGGTGGCGACGAAGCGCATTTGCTCGGTCCTGCAAAAGGCGACGGCAAGCTTACTTTCGATAAGCTCACCGACCTTTACCACTCGGGAACCAAGCACGAAGAAGATCAGCCGTCGCATCTGATCATTCACGACACGAACATCTGCAACGCTCGCTGCTTAGAGGAATACGGCAACCCGTGCCAGAATTTTTGTCCCGCCAACGTTTACGAAATGGTGGACGACGCCGAACAGCCGAACGGCAAGGCCATCAGCCTCAACCCTTCGAACTGCGTGCACTGCAAGACATGCGATATCGCTGACCCTTACCAGATTATTACGTGGGTTCCACCTGAAGGCGGTGGCGGGCCTAATTATGACGGGATGTAGCACTGGAGTGGCAAACGTCTGCATAAGGAAGCTGCGTGAAAATTGGTTCAGTAAGAATTCCGGGAATTGTCTTGCTTGTGCTCTCCTCCGGCTGCGCCTTCGCCCAACAAACAGATCAAGCTTCCTCCGCGCAACAATCCCTGCAACGATGGCGTGAGTCGAAATTTGCGACGCTGAAAGATGACTTCGGCGAACTGGCCCGCTATCGCGAAGCCAATGCGACTTTGAAGCCGCCGGCTGCTGGTGAAAATCGCGTGATATTCTTTGGCGATTCCATCACCGACATGTGGAAGCTGGATGAATATTTCCCTGGCAAACCGTACATCAACCGGGGCATCAGTGGACAAACTACGCCGCAGATGCTGGTGCGGTTCCGCCAGGACGCGATCGATCTACAACCGAAAGTGATTGTCATTCTAGCTGGCACCAACGATATTGCCGGCAATACTGGGCCCACGCGACCGGAAGACATCGAGGTTAACTACGCTTCCATGGCGGAGTTGGCGCGGGCTCATGACATCCACGTCGTGTTTTCATCCGTTCTGCCGGTGCACAACTACACACCTCGATCGCAGGATTTGTTTGCTCAGCGTCCGCTGGAGAAAATTCTGGAGTTGAATCGCTGGTTGAAGGCCTACTGCGCAACGAACCATTACGTATATCTTGATTATTTCAGCGCCATGGTGAACGAGCAGGGCTTATTGAAGCGTGACCTTGCAGACGACGGCCTGCACCCCAACGTTACCGGTTACAAGGTGATGGCGCCGCTGGCCGAAGGCGCAATCGAAAAAGCGCTGGCACAGCCCGCGAAGTTTTAGTGTGCCTCCGATTGCCTCTCTGCATCTATAATTAAAGACCAGTTTCCGACCGCCGTGGCCTTCGGGAATACCCTGGCTGCGGCGGCGAGGGAGACGTCACGCGGCCGAGGGGGCCCGCGCCACACGTTTCTCGAGGGTGCGGATGGAAACGCTCGCGCCTCCCGTGCTTCGTGAGGAGCACATGGAAAGGAAGCGCCCGCTGGAACATTCCCGCCTGCGTTGTCTTTCCAGAAATAGTCCTTGGTCGATAGTCGTTGGTCGTTTGTAAGAACCTCCGCCGACAGGCTGGCCAACGACCAAAGACTGTCGACCAACAATTGTGATTCTTTCTGACAAGTTCGGGCGTCCCATCACCGACCTGCGGATCT
This sequence comes from Terriglobales bacterium, assembly GCA_036008085.1. Lineage (GTDB taxonomy): Bacteria > Acidobacteriota > Terriglobia > Terriglobales > Acidobacteriaceae > JABDBE01. Next base: position 29,311 of record DASYOD010000060.1, on the reverse strand, counting down.
CGATTACCGACCGCTGCAATTACAAGTGTGTCTACTGCCGCACAGGCAACGAAGGCGCGCTGTATGGTGATTTACCGTTTGCTGACTACCTGAGAATGGCGCGCATATTCGTAGGACTGGGTATCAACAAAATCCGGCTGACCGGTGGCGAGCCGCTGCTGCGGAACGGTGTGGTCGACTTTGTTCACGAACTGTCCAAGTTGCACACCGCTGACGGCGACAAGCTTGATCTTGCGATAACCACCAATGGCCATCTGCTCTCTGATATGGCAAAGCCGCTGAAAACTGCTGGCCTCAATCGCATCACCGTCAGCATGGATGCGGTCGACCCTGATCGCTTCGCTCGGATCACGCGTGTGCCGAACGGATACGACCACGTACTGGCGGGCATCCGCGCTTCGCGCCAGGCGGGATTGTGGCCGGTAAAGGTCAATTGCGTGCTGATGCGCGGCTTCAACGAAGACCAGATCATTCCCTTCGGAATGTTTGCCCGCGAAGAGGGCGTCATCGTTCGCTTCATCGAATTTATGCCGCTGGAAGAGGATCGAACCTGGTCTCCAGCCACCGTGGTTACGCTCGACGAAATTGTGGAACGCATGGCCGAGTACCGGCCGATGGTCGAAATTCCGCACGCGCGCAGCGAGACTGCGCGTCGCTATCGCTTTGACGACGGCATTGGTGAAATTGGAATCATCGCTCCGGTTTCGCATCCTTTCTGCGGCCAGTGCAGCCGCATCCGCATCACCTGCGACGGCAAAATCCGCACTTGCCTTTTTTCAGTTTGGGATCACGACCTTCACGAACTAATGCGTCGCGGCGCTTCGGACGAAGACCTGGAGCAGTTTATTCGCGGCGTAGTGCTGAGAAAAGAGGAGCGTCACCACATCGGCGAGCCCGATTTCGTCCCGGCGTCGAGGACCATGGTGCATATCGGGGGATAGCGATCAGCTCTGGGCGAATTTGCTTCTTTCACAGTACAGCTTCCCTGAGCTACAACTGATACATGCTTGTAAGAAAGATAGTGTGTGCGCTTATCTTCGAGGGTATTGCAACTTTAATGGTTCCCTATGCTATTTCTCAGTCCCATTCCGTCTCTGACGCGTCGGCATACCTAGGTTTTGATCGCAATAATTATCCGGGAGATGAAAACCTCAAAGTCCTTCGCCAGACTTTTTCCTACACCGGTTACTGGTTGAATCTTCCGCCCAGTGCGACCACCAATACGTGGAGTGGGAAACGGCTAACACTGCAGGCTGCGGGATTCGGATTTTTGGTGTTGTTCAACGGCCGCCTCTTCAATGAACTTAAATCGGTTTCATACGCGAACAAGCTGGGCAAGTCTGATGCGCAGAAGGCTGTGGCAGCCGCGCGGCGCGAGGGCTTTCCCGCGAAGACCATCATTTTTCTTGACCAGGAACAAGGCGGCCGCATGCTGCCAGAGCAAAAAGCTTATATCTACGGTTGGGTCGATGGAGTGACAGCAGGGCTATTCCGGGCTGGGATTTATTGTTCCGGCATTTCCGCTGCCAAGGAAGGTGGCGAGGACATCGTTACGGCCAATGACATCCGTCAGAACGCAGGCCCGAGAAAGATTGAGTTCTGGGTTACTAATGACGCCTGTCCACCTTCGCCGGGGTGCACTTTTCCCAAGCGAGCGCTACCGCCCACTGAAAGTGGCATTGACTTTGCCGGTGTGTGGCAGTTCGCGCAATCGCCGAAGCGACCGGCTGTTGCCGCTAGTTGTCCCGGTTACAATCCGGATGGAAACTGCTATCCGCCAGGAGTCGATGTGATGAAGCACTTACACATTGATGTCAATACCGCGGCCACAGCTGACCCGTCGATGGGTCGGAGGCCATGAGATATTGGCCAAAGACCAACAACTAACGACCTCCAGCCCGAATGAATTAGAATAGCAACACCCGATATGGCCGATCGAACGTTTATCCTTGAAGAAGCCCAATCTCTCCTGCCAGTACTGGAGTCGCTGCTACGAACCGCAATTGACGGCAAGAAATTGATTGAGGCCGTGGACACTGAACTGCAGGAACTGGCTCATCGCGTTTTTCTGCAAGGCGGCTTGCTGGTCAATGTCGTGCACATGGCGCGGCGCAAGGCCGAACGCGAAAAGGCGATCCCGCGCGTGAAAGACGCGCTGGCGGAGATTGACGCCACCGGCGTTCAGGTGAAGGATCTGGATATCGGATTGCTCGACTTCCCCTGCAAAGTTGACGGCCACGTTGTTCTGCTTTGCTGGAGACTGGGCGAGCAGTCGATTACGCACTGGCACGATACTACTGAAGGCTTCGCCGGCCGCAAGCCCATCGACGAAAAAATCACCAGAGCGAAAAAGACCAACTAGCAAAAGGCAGGACAGACGTCTTCGCCCGTCTAGCCGGGCGGGAACGCTCAGTCTCCATATTGTTCTACGGCTGTCCGCCAGTATTCCACTTTGGTCTAAAGCTCGAATTCACCAACCACTCTACTGGCGCCAGCAGCGATTCAATTGCAGCATCCATGTGCTTGAAATCTAAATGGGACAAATCATCGCTGGGTTGATGGTAATCGTTATGCAACCCATAGCTTGATATGGTCTGCGCGACCACACCTTTTTTCGCGAGCACATAGTTATCCGAGCGCGCGAAAAAGCCTTCAGCCGGATGTGGATCTCGCACCAGTCGGGCACCGTGCGCCGCCAGCGCCGGACCGAGATTCGAACGCTCCCAGCCGGTCAGCCAGAGAGTATCGCTTCTTACTGCCGGATCGGGCCGGCCAATCATTTCAAATTCAAGATTGGCCGCTATCTGCATCAACGGCAGCGGCGGATGCTGGCGAAAATACGTCGACCCCAATCCACCCATTTCTTCGCTGCCAAACAGCGCAAAGATTACTGTCCGCCGAGGACGACCTCCCTGCCCCAGTACTCGCGCTATTTCCAGAACTGCGGTTGTGCCCGAGGCATCATCGTCGGCGCCGTTGTAAATGTTGTCGCCGTTGACTGGTGTTCCAATTCCGAGATGATCGAGGTGAGCCGAAAACAGAACCGCCGCTCGCCGCAGGGATGGATCGCTCCCGCGCAACATGCCCACGGCGTTCCAGGTGCTACCCCCTGTCTCTGACGACGGAGCGTCGAAGTGCAGCATGGCACCCTCCGGGATATGCATTAACACGTGGAAGGACTCTTTATTCAATTCGAGAACATTGACATTCATCTCCGGCGCGGGTTCTTCCTTCAAACGATCGGGGAGCCTGGGCAAATTTTCGCTGGCATTGTCAAAGCGCTTGAGGTCGTTGTCTCGCGTAAGCATGAGCGCTGCCGCAGCGCCTTCAGAAGCCACGGAGAAGGCTGCCTGCGTTTCTTTCTTTTCATCCGACCCAATGATCAACACGACTGCTCCCGGCTCGACTTTCGCATTCTCCACGTTGCTAACCTTGTCGGTATCCACCTTGCGCAGTGCTCCGGAAAATTCCGTTTGCGACAGAAACGAGACGATGAATTCCTTACCATAGTTCCACGTGATTGGTTCTCCCGTACCTCGCGCAGGCAGGATTTTCAGTTGCGGCGCAGAAGTTATTTTTCGCTGAATGGTGGGGACGCTCTGAATGTATCCGCCATTATCGCCCGCCGGATCAATGCCGTACTGCCGCAGTTGCGACGCGATGTAGGTCGCGGTCACTAGTTCGTTATGCGTGCCGCTTCCCCGCCCCTGCATGGCATCGGAGGCGAGAAATTCTTCGTGTCCGCGGATACACGGTGCGCAAACCTTAACCGCGGCCGTGGGGTTGGCAGGAATTGTTGTACTTCTCGAGACAGGTGCGCCAGCCTGAGTGAAAACCTTGGGTGTAAGCGAGAGACATAACAGCATCGACAACAACAGGAGTGCGATTTTCTTTGCCATAGGAGCCAGTGTTTTCAGTTTAACTGCTTCGATGGCAATGCCGACTAAATGCAGGACGGTTATCGCCCATTCAACCGGGCGGATGCCCAGTCTCTATAAGCCAATCGCGTTTACAAGGTTTTACTTTCCTTGACGGATTCTTTACCTCTAGTTAGCAACCGGCTCGCTACCATTTATGTAAACTTGAAACAACCTTGAATCGGCTGGCATTGATCTGTCTGATTGTCTTTCTCACGTGTCCTGGCGCGCTGTTGGCGCAGCGTGTTGGACGCGGCGCCGGTGCTACGCGGCCTTCGACCACAACATCCAGCCCCGCGCCCAGCAACAGCGAGGTCAATGATTTCAGCCGCGCCGTGGCTCTGCAAGCCACGCCAGATCAAGTAGCCCGGTTCCCGCAATTGACAAAGAGCACGGACGCGGCCAGAAAAGAAGCGCACAGTCTTATCCAGCATGCGGAGAATTCAAACAAGGTTGGTTCATCCGCATACGCACAATTAAGTGACGCAGTCGATGAGGCACGAAGCGCCAATCTGCAATTTGTGAACACCCTCTCGGCGTCGCAGCAGTCAGGATTGAAGCCGTTGATCAAGAAGCTGAGTAAAGCGGACGTGGATATCTCGAAAGACAGTAAGGTTCTCAGTCAAAAGCTCGAGCGTTCAGAGGTTGATGGCAAAAAAGTCTCCGCGATGGTTGCGAAATTGGATAAGGCGCTGACTGCCTTTCAGAGTGGACAGGTTGACATCGGAAAACAAATGGGAATTCAGCTCAACGGACAATCTCAATGAGCACAAGGCTTTGGCGGCGACATTACCTTGATCTGGCGCTAGTCTGCTTGTTCCTGCTCAATTCACCGCTGCACAGTCAAGACGCCAATAGTCCGGCTGCGACGACTGTCGCGGTTGACGTTAAAGTGGTCACTCTGCCAGTCACGGTACGAGACAAGAAGGGTCAAATCGTTCGTAACCTGACTAAGGATGATTTCGTTCTGCAGGAAGACGGTCACCCGCAAGTGATCAAGTATTTCGCCCAGGACACCAACCTCCCATTGACTCTCGGCCTGCTCGTCGACACCAGTCTGAGCCAGCGAAACGTTCTCGATCAGGAGCGAAATGCCAGCAAGGTTTTCCTCGACCAGATGCTCACGGACGCCAAGGACAAGGCGTTCCTGATTCACTTTGACCGCGAGGTCGAGCTGCTTCAGGATCTCACATCGGCTCGCGAGAAACTGCAGGCGGGACTTGAGTTGCTGCGCACACCTCAGTCCGACAATAGCAGCGATCCCGGATCTTCGGGATCCGGCGATCCTCAGAGTTCACCCGGAAACAACCGCATGCACCGAAGCGGCGGTACTTTGCTTTACGACGCGATCTACCTGGCTTCCGATGAACTCATGAAAAAGCAACAAGGCCGAAAAGCGCTCATCATTCTTTCAGATGGAGATGATCGCGGCAGCAAGGAGTCTTTGCAAGGCGCCATCGAGGCCGCCCAACGCGCCGAGACCGTGGTCTATTCCATTTTGTTTGCCGACAAAGATCGAAATAGCGGTTTTGGCGGTCCGGGTAGTGGAATGGGACGCCACAGTGGAGGTTGGCCTGGCGGAGGGTGGCCGGGCAGCGGGGGAGGCGGAGGCCGCGGCGGCGGACGCAGTCCGCAGGAACCCCGCGTCGACGGCAAGAAAATTCTGGACCAGATTTCAAGAGAGACCGGTGGCCGGATGTACGAGGTCTCCAAGAAACAGGCGATCGACCAAATTTATGACAGCATCGCCGAGGAACTGCGGACTCAATACAATCTCGGCTATACCCCCGACAAGGGTAACGCCGATAGTGGGTATCACAAGATCAGCCTGGTAGCGAAACAGAAAGACTTGACTGTGCAAACCAGGGAGGGGTACTACGCGGATCGCTGACACCCACCCAATTGGTGCAAATTTACTGCGCAACTCTTGCCGGGTATCGGCGTTCTTAACTTTGGTGACGTAACAGGACAGGTACCGGCGTGCATAAAGTGATGCCTCTGTGTGCACTGGCTCGGAATCTTCTCTGCTACAATTTATTTGCACCGCGTATGGATAGCCGCCATTACGCAGGATCTCCAAGGGCTTTTCATCATGATGAGTGGTAAGAAAAAACTTCAAATCGGGTCTGCATTTGCGAGCCTTTTGCTGTTCGCCTTGGGATTGGGATGCAACGGGTTTTTCGTGGACCCGGTGCTGACTTCCATAGCCGTGGGTCCGACTGCGACTATCAACCAAGGCGCTACCGTGCAAGAGAGCGCTATCGGGACGTACAACGACGGGTCTACAAAAACCCTCGGTTCGGGCGTGCAATGGAGCAGCAGCGCTAACACAACGGCTAGTGTGAGCAATTCCGGATTGGTCACCGGCGCGGCTCCGGGCACAGCCACAATCACGGCTGCATTCCAGGCGACGAGTGGCACTTCAAGTATCACCGTTAACCTCGGAAACGTGACGGCCATCACGATCACTCCCCAGAGCGGCACCGTCTCTATCAATGGAACGTCGCTGCCCTTCTTTGCGAACGCTACCGTTGCCGGCGATAGCACCCCGGTCGATGTTTCCCCTACCGCAGTCTGGACCACAAGCGACCCTACGAATATCACGATAACAGTCCCAACAACTACCGGGGTTGGGGTGACGTTCACGGCAGGGTCGGCAACGCCGCCGGGTGAGGTGGTTACGATCACGGCAACTTATACCAGCAGCACCACCCTGAATGCGACGGCAAAACTGACAGTGAACCAATAACGCGCCACAATGTCTGACATCCGCCGAATCGGCATTTGCACCGGGGGCGGAGACGCTCCCGGTTTGAATGCGGTTATCCGCGCGGTCGTTAAATCCGCCGTCCTCAAGTACCAGTGGCAGGTTATTGGCATTCCCGACGGCTTCGACGGTCTGATCTGGCCGGAAAAATCGCGGCCACTCACCCTCAAAGATGTCAGCGGAATTTTGCCCCGTGGCGGAACTGTCCTTGGCACTACCAACCGCGGCAATCCCTTCCGCTACTGCACTATTGAAAATGGCGTGGAAGTGGTGCGCGACATTTCTGATGAAGTGATCGCCAACTCGCATCAGCTCGGAATCGACGCCGTCATCAGCATTGGCGGAGATGGTTCGCAGAAGATCGCGCTGGAGCTTTTCAAAAAGGGCATGAAGATTGTGGGCGTGCCGAAAACCATCGACAACGATCTTTCCGCCACCGAAGTCACGTTCGGCTTCGATACGGCGCTGGTTACCGCGACCGATGCGGTGGATAAAATTCACACCACAGCCGAATCGCATCATCGCATCATGGTGGTTGAGGTGATGGGCCGGGACGCGGGCTGGATCGCGCTCGAAGCAGGAATTGCCGGCGGGGCTCACGTCATACTCATTCCTGAGATTCCATTCACGGTTCAGAAAATCTGCGAGCACGTCTCCTTGCGCGAATCCTTTGGCAAACGTTTTACTATTATCGTGGTGGCGGAAGGTATCAAGCTGCCCACAGAATGGCAGGAACATCGACGAACCGGTTCTGTAGGCAATCGAATCGGCGATTCCGTGGCCAGGGGAACCAAGAAAGATGTGCGGGTTAGCGTGCTCGGCCACATTCAGCGTGGCGGCTCACCGACTCCATTCGATCGCATTCTTGGGACTCGTTTTGGCGTTGCTGCAGTTGAGCTGATCGCCGCTGGCGGATTCGGCAAAATGGTTTGCCTGCACAGTGGCAAAATCGATGCGGTCAGTATCGCCGAGGCGATAGGACAATTGAAAACCGTCGATCCTCACGGACAAATCGTGAACACTGCTCGCGCGATCGGGATCTGCTTTGGCGACTAAAGACACACAATGTCATCTGAGCAGAGTGAAGGATCTATGCATTGTCTTCAGAGGGACCTGTTTATCCTCTTTTACGTCTTGCGAATTTGTAGCGTTCCCTGCGTTATATTGTTTGTGACCCTGTGAAAATTTGCCGGAGATTTCCGTGGCTGCTTCCGCTAATTCTTGTTCTTTCGCTCTCCGGCTGCGGGCGCGGCCGAGGCAAGGTGCAGGAGATCGCTTACGTTTCGGTACCACAGGCGATTCTTCGCGATCACGTTTCCGCGGTATTTGCTAAAACCGGGCTGGTGAAAAACGGGGATCGGCTTCAGATATTGGAGCGCGAACGGCGTTTTGCTCGAGTGCGCACTACCAGCGGCGCTGAAGGCTGGATCGAGCAGCGTGCTCTGGTCCCGCAATCGGTATTCGACGGATTTCAAAAACTTGCGAAAGAGGAGCAAAACGCCCCCGTCGAAGCCACCGGCACGACTCGCAATGACACCAACATTCACCTTGATCCCGGTCGTGAAACCGAACATCTTTATCAGTTGAATCAGGCAGCCAAAGTTTCCATTCTGAAGCGAGCCACCGCCGAGAAAACTGTCCCGGGTGCGTTGCCTATTCCCGCAAGCGCGCGTAAGAACGGAGCGTCAAAGCCCGCGACGTTGCTGGAAGACTGGTGGCTCATTCGCGATCCCGAGGGGCACGTAGGTTGGGTGCTATCGCGAATGGTGGATTTGGATGTGCCGCTTGAAATTGCGCAGTACGCCGAAGGCCAGCGCACCGTCGCTTTTTTTGTCTTGAACCAGGTCAGCGACGGAGACAAGAAAGTTCCTCAGTATTTGGTGCTGATGTCCGAGCCAAAGGATGGCCTGCCCTATGACTATGACCAGGTTCGTGTCTTTATCTGGAATGTGAAACGCCATCGCTACGAAACCGCCTACCGTGAGCGCAACCTGAGCGGTGTATTGCCGGTAACGGTTTCGCAGGAAGATTTCGGAAAGGAGGGAACACTGCCAGTATTCGTGCTGCAGATGAAAGACGACAACGGCACTCTCAGCCAGCGTAAGTACAAGATGAACACGCCGATTGTGCGTCGCGTTCTGGCGCCTGGCGAGGAAAAAGAAACCACTGCGTCAAGAAAAAAACCGCGGCACCACTAGAGTTTACGAATAGAATTCGGCGATTGCGTCAACTACACATTTCTGTTCGGCTTCCGTCAGTTCCGGAAACATGGGGAGCGCGAGCACTTCGCGGGCAGCCTGTTCTGATTCCGGGAGATCTCCAACCTCATAGCCAAGGTACGCGAAACAAGGTTGCAGATGCAGCGGAATGGGATAGTAAACTTCGGTGCCGATTTTCCTGTCGCCAAGAAACTTGCGTAGTTCATCCCGGCGCGCAGCACGGATCACGTATTGATGAAAGACGTGAAATGCATCTGGAGAAGTCAGTAGTGGCCGCACGGGACAATTGGCTTTCTTGGCTATTAGCCCGGCATCGGCCAACAGACGATCGTACGTTGCGGCACGCTGCCGCCGCTGCTGGTTCCAGGTTTCGAGATGCGGCAATTTCACCCGTAAGATCGCAGCCTGGATCGCGTCCATCCGGCAGTTCCATCCCACTTCTTCGTGATGGTAGCGCCGCGGGCTGCCGTGATTGCGCAGGCGCCGCATATGCTCAGCCAGATTCGAATCGCAGGTTGTAACTAATCCAGCATCGCCATAAGCGCTCAGATTCTTCGTGGGATAAAAACTGAACGCGGCCGCCACTCCCATTGCTCCGGCGTTCCGGCCTCGCCATTTTGCGCCGATTGCCTGCGCGGCATCTTCGATGATCGATAGCTTGAATTCATCCGCGACGCTCTGTAATGCGTCCATGTCGGCGCATTGCCCATACAGATGCACCGGCAGCAAGGCTCGAATCTTATATGACCCACCCGCACGCAAGCGTGCCCTCGCGCAATCCGGATCCGAGTTAAGGGTTTCGGGATTGACATCTACCAGCACGGGTCGTGCGCCGGCACGCACAATGGCGCTGGCGGAGGCAAAAAAACTGAATGCAGTAGTGATGACCGCTTCGCCCGGCTGAACCTCGGCTGCCAGCAATGCCAACCAGAGCGCATCGGTGCCGGAGGCGCAACCCACCGCCGCGCTGGCACCTGTGAACGCGGCAATTTCATGCTCCAGCGCCTCGACCTCAGAGCCTAGTACGAAATGCTGTGACGCGCAGACCCGCTCTACGGCGGCCAACACTTCCTCACGAATTTGTTCGTACTGCCGGCGCAAATCTAGCAATGGAATGGGATCAACAGAGGTACGCCGTTTTGCAATGGAAGATTGGGTCACGAAAGAGCGATTTTAACACTCTACGGCCCGCTATCTCCTCAAAACGAGCTTAATTACAATTCGCGGAATCAGATGCTTTGTTCGATGCGAGGCAGAATTGGCATGGGCAAATCATGATCCAAGGCTTCGCGCCATTTGCCCAGCGATGCAAGCAAGAGCGGCAAGTCAATCTGGCCAAACCTTCCTGCGGGTTGAGCCAGATTCTTTATGGCACGCTCGAGCACTGATCGCATGCCGACGCGATTGCCCGTCGAATAGTGATGAAAAGCTACCGCAATTTGCACTACTCCCTGCAGAAACTTCTTGTTTTCTGGCGGCGCGGCACGCCACACATCCTCAAGTTCCTCGTGGGCTGCAAAGAATTGGGCACTGTTGAATAGGCTGATGCCGTGATGATACTGATCGAAATTCACGCTTTATTTTGACACAGGCGCGCAGTGTGAGACGTAGCAAGCTACGTCTCTATAGTTCGTTTGTGCGACTCCGTCTAACGCCCAAGAATTACGTAGTGGTAACTCGTGGCCATGAAAAACAGCAACGGCACCGATAGGAAGAAATTCGTTCGCGACGCCAGAAATGCCTGGCGGGCAAGAACTGCTGCGTTAGCGGGCGGAGTTCCGGCCAAAGTTCCACGAATAATTTTCTTTTGATTCGGCCAGATAATTCCCCACACGTTGAACAACATGATGATGCCCAATCCTCCGCCGACACCAATCGAAAGCACGTGATTGTCGTCCTGACCCACCGGCGTGTAGCTAACAAATAGCCAACCGGCGGCAACCACGACCACGGCGGTAATTATGCCAAGAACATATCCGCTGGGCGCGTTCTTGATCACGGCAAACAGAATTCCCCAACTCACAATCCAAACCAGCCAAAACAAGCCAATGGTGCTCAACCCGCTGACGCCCATGCGGGCCGCGTCGGGTCCGACATAAATTTGCCCCCAGTACCAGAAACCCAGAAAAACGGTGAGCAGTGCGCTCCAGCGAAACCAGTTCAGTGCAGGCAGCGTCAAATACTGAAACACTTTGGGCTTCATGGCAGCATCAACCTGCTTCATGAAAGGAACGTTCACCAGGTTGAAAAAGTAAAGCAGTCCCACCCATGTGATTCCGGCAACGATGTGAAACCAGCGCAAAATCAGCGCGAATGCTTCCGTGCCAGTATGAGTCGGCATTACCCAGAAAGCTGCAACAGCAATCAGACATTGCATCGATATTCCTTTGTGTGTTTCGCCCAACAGTAACGGGCCTACACCAAACAGAATTCTGCTTCAGCGATTTGCGGCGGAGGAATGTTTGCATTTTGCCGCTGCTATGTCAACCAGGGTAACCGTTACGACGTTACTGCAAATCGCCTGCTTGAAAAGATAAGAGCAAGGCCGTATTGTACGGACAGTCGCTTTGGGTGCGCCTGCGGAGCGGATGGGCGCTTGCGCATTCCGGGCTTTCCCCCCTGCTCCGCGGTGCTGCGCAATTGCAGTCCGAGGGGCTGACTCTATGCAGTTCAGAAGGCTTTCGCACTGTGAGAAAGCTAAGGAGATCGGCATGGAAAACAAGCCGGCGCAAAACATTCAGGATACCTTCCTCAACACCGCCCGCAAGGAACGATTGAATATCACCATTTACCTCTTGAGCGGCGTCAAGCTAACGGGACGCATCCGTTCGTTTGACAAGTATTCGGTCGTGCTCGAGACCAACCACCAGGAACAGTTGATCTTCAAACATGCTATTTCGACGGTGGCCATGGGCAGAATTGCTCACGGCCATGGCGACAAGCCAGCCGTGGTACCGACATCTGGACCGGCTGCAGACTCTGGTCCGACAAGCGCGTCCGGCACCGACGGATAAAGACAAGGCAGTTCATCTTTGAGTAGTTCAGACTTCAGAGTCACAGGCACGAAAGGGCGCCGGGGACGTGCGTCGATTTCGACCGCTCCTGATCGCAGTCCGACGGAGCGGGCTTTCCTGGTCGGAATCGACTATCACGCGCGCGCTCGCACCCCGAAGACTGCGAGCGCCGCGAAGGGTTCGCTGACCGCTGGCGCACAGGCGGCGCGCGACGGCGCCAGCAGTGTGCCTGGAGCTTCGAAAGCCCCTCCAATCCCCGAATTCAGCGCAGAAGAGTCGCTGGATGAACTGCGATCTCTGGCAACCAGTGCGGGTGCACAAATTGCCGGAGAATTCCTGCAGCATCGCGACAAGCCCGATCCCGCCACGCTGATTGGCAAGGGCAAGCTCGAAGAAATCGCGGCAGCGGCCGCTTCAGTCTCTGCCGATCTTCTTTTGTTCGACCACGACCTCACGGCATCGCAGCAGCGCAACATCGAGAAGGTAGTGCACACGCGCGTCATCGACCGCACTCAGCTCATCCTCGACATTTTTGCCAAACACGCGCGCACGCGTGAAGGCCAGTTGCAGGTGGAGTTGGCGCAGCTCGAGTACATGCTTCCCCGACTGGGAGGACGCGGTATTGAAATGTCGCAACTCGGCGGCGGTATCGGCACACGCGGCCCGGGTGAAACCCAACTCGAAACCGACCGGCGAAAAATCTATCGCCGCATTCGGCACGTTAAAGAGCAGATTGAAAGCGTTCGCCGCATTCGCACCCAACAGCGACAGCGGCGCGAATCGGTTCCCGTAGCGTTGATGGCTTTGGTGGGCTATACGAATGCCGGAAAATCTACATTGTTCAACGCGCTGACTCAGGCTGCCGTGCTCGAATCGCCGAAGATGTTCGCCACGCTGGATCCTACGATTCGAGGAATCACGTTACCCTCGCGCCGCCAGGTATTGCTGTCTGACACTGTAGGATTTATTCGCAACTTGCCGCATAGTCTGGTGTCCGCATTTCGAGCCACGCTCGAAGAAGTACAGCGCGCCGAAATCATTTTGCAGGTTTCCGACGCCAGCAACCCTCTCTCAGCTGAGCAAGACGCGCAGGTCGAAAAGGTGCTGAAGGAGTTGGAAGCGGATGGAAAACCGCGCCTCCGGGTGATGAACAAGGTTGACCTGCTTCCTCCGCGCCAGCGTGATAGCCTGCGCGACGCCACCAACACGGTTCACGTTTCCGCCGCGAAGGGCATCGGGATCACCACCCTTCTAGACCGGATTGACCAACTCCTGCAAGCGGACGCGCTAAGCCGCATTCATTTGCGAGTCCCCCAGAAAGAAGGAAGGATGTTGGCGCTGCTTGAAGCTCGAGCCAGGATTTATTCCCGTAAGTATAAAGACGGGTTAGTGGAGTTGGAAGTGGAAGCCCCGGAGTCGGTGGTGCGACGGGTACGAGCATGGGTCGTGGAAGAGACAACCTCTTAGCCATTGGCGACATTTAAATGGGCCGGCAACCAAGAAGCGGTGACAGTCCTTGGCTATCGGCCCACTCGATCCTGAATTGGATCGGAGGTGATACTTCTATGCTAGACCCCATATCCCAGAAGTCAAGGTTTCTTTGCCCGAACACCACAAAAATGCTTGACAATTTTCCAGGAATACGCTTTGTGGGAAATTACCGCACCTTCGCAGCCAATCTCCGCGTTGACACTAACCCCTAGAGGATGTTAGGTTTGATGGTTTCTTACAGCCCTCTTTAGATTTTTTATTTTTTGCAAGCTCAGATTTTTATCAGCTCAAGACATGGACGAGACACTCAGACAAGTAGGGGAATTACTGCTCGGATCCATACCGACTATTATCTTCATGGTCCTTCTGTATGCGATCTATATCGCGGTGGTTCACAAGCCGTTAGTGAAGGTATTGGCGGAGCGGCGTGCCAAAACTGAAGGGGCGATTGAGAAAGCTCGCGCTGATATCGCCGCAGCCGAAGCGCGCACAGCGGAATATGAGCAACGGTTGCGCGAAGCTCGCGTGGCAGTCTTCAAACATCGGGAAGCACTTCGCCAGAAGGCGTTGCAGGCCCGGGCCGATGCGTTGACTCAGGCGCGACACAAAGCGGAGGCCCAGGTCGAAGAGGCGAAAGCCGGTATTGAGAAAGATAAAGCCGCGGCGCAAGCTGTTTTGCAGACAGAAAGCGGGAAGCTCGCCGCCGAAATCATTAGAATTGTTTTGCGTCCAGGAACGTCGCCAGTTCCAGCGCGTGGTGGGCAATGACACGAGCTCGCGGTCGGACAAGCTTTCGGGCCATTCGTAGTCAACGCAAATTGCTGCTGTTTTGTACGTGCGCACTACTGACTTGGTTTGCGGTCACGGCAAGGCCGGCTAGCGCGGTTACATTCTTTTCGACCGCTCAGCAGTCGAGCCCTTCGCCAGAACATCATTCCGGACAGAATTCGCTAGGCCAGCAATTGGTGAAAGAAACACGCGAGGCCGCCGGCGAAGACCAGGCGGAACAGTTCAAGCATTCCTCTTCAGTCGTGTGGGTAGCGAAAGTTACCGGATTGGATCTGGAACATGCCTACATACTTTGCGTGATTTTGAATTTCGTTGTGATTGCGATTGCGATCTTTTGGATGTCAAAAAAGTATCTGCCGGGACTCTTCCGCAATCGCACGGCGTCCATTCAAAAGGCCATGGAAGAAGCGCGCAAGGCGAGTGAGGATGCCAACCGACGCCTCGCGGAGATTGAATCGCGGCTCTCCAAGCTTGATACGGAAATCGCTGGGATGCGTGCCCAGGCGGAGGAGGAAGCGGTAGCTGAAGAGCATAGGATTAAAGTTGCAGCCGCCGAAGATGCGCGGAAGATTGTCGAGTCAGCGCAGCAAGAAATTGCCGCAGCAGCAAAATCGGCTCGCCGTGAACTGAAAGAGTACGCGGCCAATCTGGCTGTATCGCTGGCCCAGAAACAGATCCATGTCGACGCTCCCACCGATCACGCACTGTTGAGCTACTTCGCTCAGCAACTCTCCGCCAACGGCGGCGAGAAACGGAAGGGTGGGCAATAGCGCATGGCTTCCGTAATAAATACCTACGCCCGCGCATTCGCCGAAGCCGTCCTGGACGGCCACCACGATCCCGACAAGACTTTACGGGAAGCAAAAGCGCTGGCCCAACTGGTTGCCGAAAGCAAGGAACTGCGCGAAGTTTGGGAGACTCCGTCAATTACGGCGGAGCAGAAGCGGGCAGTGCTGGACGCAATTGTCGCGCGCGAGGGGATTTCGAAAATCGTAAGAAATTTCGTCGCCGTTCTTATCGATCACCGCCGCACAAAGTTTCTAGCACCGATCGTAAAACAGTTTGAAATCGAACTCGACCAGCGTCTGGGATTCGCCGAGGCAGAAATCATCAGCGCCCACGAACTTAATCAAAGCGACCGGCAACTACTCGAATCGCAGATGCAAACGTTGACCGGCAAGAAAGTGCGCGCCCGGTATTCGAGGAACGAGTCCATACTCGGCGGAGCTATTGTCAAAGTAGGCAGCACAATTTACGACGGCTCGGTGGTTGGACAATTAGAAAGAATAAGACAAGCTATTAGCTCCTAGCCTTTGGCTTTAGCTGGACCTGATCAGGCATTTCGGTGAAGACAAAGTTGTAGCATTGAATTTTTATGGAGAAAGGCTAACAGCTAAAGGCTAAGAGCTAGAAGCTGACCTTATGGCACAAATTAGAGCAGACGAAATAACGCAACTTCTGCGGCAGCAGATCGAGAACTACGAATCCAAAATTGCCGTCGATGAAGTTGGCACAATCATCAGTCTGGGCGACGGTATTGCCCGCGTCTATGGCCTCGACAAGGTGATGGCAGGAGAGCTTCTGTCCTTTCCTCATAATGTGGCGGGCATCGCCATGAACCTTGAGGAAGATCAGGTCGGCGTCGTGCTACTCGGCGACTATACGGAAATCAAAGAAGGCGAAGAGGTCAAGCGCACGGGGCGAATCATGAGCGTCCCAGTCGGAGACGCTCTGATCGGCCGCGTGGTGAATTCGCTGGGACAACCCATCGACGACAAAGGGCCCATTACTACCGACAAGTTCCTGCCCGTGGAACGCATTGCGCCCGGCGTAATTGACCGCCAACCGGTCCGCGAGCCTATGGCCACCGGGTTAAAAGCCATCGATAGCATGATTCCAATTGGCCGGGGCCAGCGCGAACTGATTATCGGCGATCGGCAAACCGGCAAGACGGCGGTTGCACTCGATACCATCATCAACAACAAAGGCAACAATCTTATTTGTATTTACAATGCGATCGGACAGAAACGGTCTTCGATCGCGCAGGTAGTGAAGATTCTCTCCGATTACGGCGCGATGGATTACACCATCGTCGTTGCGGCATCCGCATCCGAACCCGCGCCCCTGCAGTACATCTCTCCTTATGCGGCGTGCGCTATGGGTGAATATTTCCGCGATAGCAAAAGACATGCGCTGGTTATTTATGATGACCTTTCCAAGCACGCGGCGTCCTATCGCGAAATCTCATTGCTGTTGCGGCGTCCGCCCGGCCGAGAGGCATACCCCGGCGACGTTTTTTATCTCCACTCACGTTTGCTGGAACGCGCTTCGAAAATGAGCGACAAGAAAGGTGGAGGCTCGCTGACCGCGCTCCCGATTATTGAAACCCAGGCGGGCGACGTTTCTGCCTACATCCCGACCAACGTCATTTCGATCACCGACGGCCAAATCTTTTTGGAAACGGATTTGTTCAACAGCGGCGTCCGTCCTGCTGTGAACGTCGGCATCTCGGTAAGCCGCGTGGGCGGCAGCGCTCAGATTAAAGCCATGCGCCAAGTCGCGGGCAGCATGAAACTCGATCTCGCCCAATACCGCGAGCTCGCTGCTTTCGCGCAGTTTGGCAGCGACCTCGACAAAGCTACGCAGAACCAACTTAACCGCGGTCAACGCCTGGTCGAGATTCTGAAGCAAAAGCAGTTCTCGCCGCTGCCGTTCTCCAAACAGATTCTGATTATTTTCGCGGGCACCAACGGATTTCTTGATGACCTTCCGGTAGATCAGGTACGAGACTTCGAGGCCAACTTATACGAATATGTGGACACCACCAATCCCGGCATCCTGAGCGCGATCATGGAGAAAAAAGTTCTCGATGACAGCTTGAAAGCCGAGATGAACAAAATTATCAAAGAGTGCAAAGAAACATTCGTCGCGGAGAGGCAAGCAGCAGCGAAATAAGCTCTTAGCTTTTAGCCATTAGCTCTTAGCTTGAACCAATGAAGTGCTAGCTCACAGCTAAGAGCCAAAAGCTATAGCTGATTTATATGGCCAACATTCTAGACATTCGGCGCCGCATCCGCAGCGTGACCAACACGCGGCAGATTACCAAGGCCATGAAAATGGTCTCGGCGGCAAAGTTGCGCCGCGCTCAGGATCGCGCCATGGCTGCACGCCCGTACGCGCAAATGTTGACCAATGTGTTGAAGTCGCTGGTGTCGCGGGCTGAAATTTATGATCCGGATACAGGCGAACCCAAACATCCACTATTGGCCCGGCGTCCGGAAAATAACATCTTGCTGATCGTGGTCACTGGAGACAAAGGCCTGGCTGGCGCCTTCAATACGAATATTCTCAAGGCGGCCTCACGTTTTCTGGAATCGAAGACCGGCAAGAATGTCGAAATCGAAGCTATCGGGCGAAAGGGCCGCGACTTCCTACGACGACGGTACAAAGTTGCGTCTCCGCGAGCCGCCGATTCTTCGGAAGCGCCACGCATTACGCTCATCGGCGAGCACGTCGGAGTGCTCGGTAAAGTGGATTATGCAATGGTCTCCGAGATGGCGGGTAAGGCCATCGAGCGATATTCCAAAGAAGAAATCGACGCGGTATACCTGCTTTTCAATGAATTCAAATCGGTGATTGCGCAGCGATTGATCGTGGAACGAATTCTTCCGATTGAGCAAGTCGGTCAAGCCACGGTAGCGCAAGCCGAAGACATGGGATTGGAAGAAAAAGAGCAGGCGATCGAAGCTGCCAAGGGCACAGGCGTCAGGCTTCGTCCCGAGGATACGCGGGAAGCTGACGCAGCTGCGGCAAAGTTTGCCACCGCCCAGGTCGACTATATTTATGAGCAATCGCCGGAAGAATTGTTTCGGTCGCTCTTGCCAAAATACGTCGTAATTCAGGTATTTCGCGCATTACTGGAATCGGTGGCTGCAGAACACGCCGCCCGCATGACCGCCATGGACGCGGCAACCAGCAACGCTACCGATATGATCGATTCGCTGACCCTGGCCATGAATCGCGCCCGGCAAGCGAAGATTACAAAAGAAATTATTGAAATCGTAAGCGGAGCAGCCGCAGCAGGATGATGGATCAGCCATTAGCTCTAGCCTTTAGCTCTTGGCTTGGTGCCTCCAATTAGATTTCAAGTTAATGTACAAGCTAAAAGCTAACAGCTGAGGATTTATGGCAGAAAATATTGGACACGTAATTCAAATCGCGGGCCCCGTAGTCGACGTGCAGTTTGACGAGGCTAACATGCCGCCGATTTATGAAGCGCTGCGCGTTGTGAGCGACGGCTTCAACGTTCCCAGCCCGATCAATGTCGTCCTCGAGGTGCAGCAGCACCTTGGCGAAGGCCGCGCCCGCTGCGTTGCCATGGAAGCGACCGAGGGCATGGTGCGCGGTATGAAAGCCATCGACCAGGGCGGACCCATTTCCGTACCCGTAGGCCCGGGTACACTTGGTCGCGTCATGAACGTGATCGGCGAACCGGTCGATCAACTCGGCCCCATCGAGCACAAGATGACCATGCCGATCCACCGTCCCGCGCCGCTGTTCGACGAACAAGCGACCACTGCGGAGATGTTCGAAACCGGGGTGAAGGTCATCGATCTCATCCAGCCATTTTTGAAAGGCGGCAAAATCGGCCTATTCGGCGGCGCAGGCGTAGGCAAGACCGTCGTCATTATGGAGTTGATCAACAACGTCGCCAAGCAGCATGGAGGATTCTCCGTATTTGCCGGCGTCGGCGAACGTACCCGCGAAGGCAACGACCTCTGGCTGGAAATGACCGAGTCAGGCGTTATCAAGCCCGGCGATCCCGCGCATTCGAAAGCCGCGCTAATCTACGGCCAGATGACCGAGCCACCCGGGGCGCGTTTGCGCGTGGCTCTGACTGGGCTCACCGTCGCGGAATACTTCCGCGACGTCGAAGGCGCCGACACGTTGCTGTTCATCGATAACATTTTCCGCTTTACCCAGGCAGGCTCCGAGGTATCAGCGCTGCTAGGCCGCATGCCCAGTGCCGTAGGCTACCAGCCTAATCTCGCAACCGAGATGGGTGAACTGCAGGAGCGAATCACGTCCACGAAGAAAGGCTCGGTCACATCGGTGCAAGCCATTTACGTTCCCGCCGACGACTTGACCGATCCCGCACCAGCTACAACTTTTGCGCACTTGGACGCGACCACGGTGCTCTCGCGCGCCCTGACCGAAATTGGTATTTATCCCGCTGTCGATCCCTTGGCTTCAACTTCGCGGATTCTCGATCCGCGCATCGTAGGCCAGGAACATTACGACGTAGCCCAGGCTGTGAAAAAGACTCTCCAAAGCTACAAAGATCTGCAAGACATCATCGCAATTCTCGGCATCGACGAACTCAGCGAAGATCAGAAAGTCACAGTGGCTCGAGCGCGCAAGATTCAACGATTCCTTTCGCAGCCGTTCCACGTTGCGGAACAATTTACTGGCGCGCCCGGCCGCTACGTGAAAGTGGCCGACACGGTTAAGGGATTCAAGGAAATTAACGAAGGTAAGTACGACGACATCCCCGAGCAAGCCTTCTACATGAAAGGCCAGATCGAGGAAGTTCTGGAAGCAGCGGAGAAATTGAAGGCCGCTGCGTAAAAGCGGTGCTTGGTCGTTCGTCTTTCGTCGTCGGCCTAGAACTGGCGGCGTGAAAGCCAACGCCCAACGACGAATGACCAACGACGGTTCTTATGGCTGATACTTTCCAACTCGAAATCGTCACCCCGGAGAAGATGGTCGTCCGCGATGTGGCCGAAGAAATGCAAATTCCCGGCAAGGATGGGTATTTGGGCATCCTGCCCGGCCACGCTCCGCTGATCACCGAACTTGCTGTCGGAGAGATTACCTATCGCAAAGAAAATTTCACCGAACACCTGGCAGTGGCTTGGGGATTCGCCGAAGTGTTGCCGGACAAGGTAACCATTCTGGCAGAAACGGCGGAACGGGCCGAAGAAATCGACGCAAGACGCGCACAAGAAGCCAAACAACAAGCTGAATCCGCCATTGCCAAAAGCAACACGGAAGAGGATTTCGAGAGGACGACTGGCGATTTGAAGCGCGCAGACACTCGCCTGGAAGTTGCCGCCAAGAAAAAATAAAAGTCCCGCTCGCACCAACCATCCTTCCTTTCCATTACGAATCCCAATAGCTCCCATAAATAATTTCAATTTCCGTCGCTTTATTTCAGGCGGTACAGTGACTTGAGTTCGGTGGGGGTAAAAATGTCAACCGCGAAGACAAGTTTTGCCTGGTTCAGCCTTTTCCTGGTCATTTTTTGCATCGCGACGCCATTCATGGTTGCCCAGGCGCCCTCGACCTTGAGCGGCATATCGGAAGCTCAATTGGCGACGCTACAACAGCAAGTCGCGGACGCCAAGAGCTCTGCCGACAACTCATGGATGCTGACCAGCTCCGCGCTGGTGCTGATGATGACTGGTCCGGGCCTTGCCCTCTTCTACGGCGGCCTGGTGCGCAAGAAAAACGTCCTCAGCACCATGATGCAAAGCTTCGCAATGATGGCCATCGTCACCGTGCTGTGGGCCCTGTTTGGATACAGTTTCTCATTTGGCAGCGGCGGAAGTATTATCGGCCATTTGCACAACGTATTTCTACATGGCGTTGGCGCTCAGCCCGATCCGGACTACGCGGCCACCATCCCCCAGCAGACTTTCATGATCTACCAGTTGATGTTTGCCATCATCACTCCAGCACTCATCACCGGCGCTTTCGCGGAACGAATGAAATTCAGCGCCATGGCACTGTTTATGATTCTGTGGTCGATCATCGTATACGATCCCATGGCGCACATGGTTTGGGGCAAGGGCGGACTACTGAATGCCGCGCTGGGCGGGCGCTTCCCCACTCTCGATTTCGCCGGTGGAACCGTTGTGCACATCACATCCGGAGTCTCGGCCTTAGTCTGCGCACTTTACTTAGGACGCCGTGTTGGCTATCCCAAAGAACCGATGCCGCCGCATAGCGTTGTGCTTAGCTTCATCGGAGCGTGCATGCTCTGGGTGGGATGGTTTGGCTTCAATGCAGGCAGCGCTCTGGCTTCAAACAGTTTGGCAACCAGTGCCTTCGTGGCTACGCATTTCGCCGCTGCTGCAGCAGTGCTGGGATGGGGCGGTGCGGAATGGTTGCGGAACGGCAAGCCTAGCGCTTTAGGTGCGATTTCAGGCGCCGTTGCCGGCTTGGTGGCAATTACTCCCGCCGCGGGATTTGTCGGTCCCATGCCGGCTCTAGCAATCGGATTAATCGCCGGTGTGGGGTGCTACCACATGGTCGCAACCGTCAAAATGCGTTTTGGTTACGACGATTCCCTGGACGCTTTCGGTGTACACGGCGCAGGCGGCACGCTCGGAGCCGTTCTGACCGGTGTTTTCGCTTCCAGCGCGATCAATCCGATTTTCAAGAGTGCAGACGGAAAGACGCTGCCATCGGGAATGCTCGAAGGTAATCCTCACCAGTTGGTAAATCAGTTGGTGGGCATCGGCGTCTCCTGGGCACTCGCAATTGTGGGAACGTTAGTGGCTCTGAAAATCGTGGACGCAACTATCGGCCTGAGGGTCGAAGAGGACCAGGAAATTCAAGGACTGGATATCACCCAACACGGCGAAGAAGGTTACCAATGGGATGTGCCAGCCTACGACGCGGCCGGGGATTAATAGAGGCCTCTCCTGGAACAAGCCTACTCGGCCCGTGTACAAATAGCCGTAATGTTCTCGAATCGCAAACTCGTTAGCGACGGTAGCGATTTGCGTCCTCCGTCTTATCATTCTCTTTCCTGAACCTTACCAACAAAAACGGGATCACAAACTCGTTCAACCCTCGCGGATTTCCCCGCAAGATCCGGATATCCTCCGTACGCTGGGTTTTTTACACTAGGAAGCGATGGAACGCTGGGGGGATGAAATGGTTGGAGCAGAGGATCATGGATAAACCCATTTCGGAAAGGCTCGCCCACTTGGATTGGGGTGCCCTTCGAGAATCGCTATCCCAACAGGGCTACGCTCTGACTCCGCCTCTGCTCACCCCGCCCGAATGTGCCAACCTGGTGAAGCTGTATCCTTCCGAAGAACCCTTTCGCAGCCACATCATTATGTCGCGCTACCGTTTTGGCCGGGGTGATTACAAATATTTCAATTACCCTCTGCCGGCAATCGTCCAAGAGTTGCGGGAGCACAGTTATCCTTATCTAGTGCCACTTGCGAACGGGTGGAATCAAGCCCTCGGATCGTCGGAAACTTTTCCCGACCGCTACTCCAGGTTTCTTGAAACCTGTGCGAAGAATGCCCAGACGCGAGCCACTCCCTTGCTGCTGCACTATGAGCATGGCGATTTCAACTGTCTCCACCAGGATGTCTACGGTAGCGTCGCTTTCCCTTTGCAAGCAACTTGCTTTCTGAGCCAGGTAGGAACGGATTATGAAGGCGGCGAATTCGTCATTGTGGAGCAGCAACCGCGAGCTCAATCGAAAGCCGAAGTCATCGTCGCCCAACAAGGTCAAATTCTTCTATTCGCTACTCGATATCGTCCCGTGAAAGGCAGCCGTGGGTTTTACCGCGTCAACATGCGGCATGGAGTCAGTCGGTTGAAACGTGGCGTTCGCTTTACATTGGGTGTGATTTATCACGATAGCCAGTAGAGTTTGATTTTTGCCCCCACGCGGAACGAGGCAAAACAAGTAGTCGCAAATATCCGCTCTCTGGCACTCTGGTGCCAGCCCACTACACAAGTGGGCCATTACGAATGGTTACATCCACAGATAAATTTAATCCAAAGGTAAGAGAGCGCGGTGACGACGGTTCCGTTAAGCGTTATATTTGCGAAGTTTGATCTGGATTTATTATGGTTGCCAAAGTAATCCGCTGTCCTTATTGTGTTTCGGCCATCCAGTTCAGGCCTATGGTGCCGCGAATGGATGGACGCTTTGTCTGCGATAAGTGTGACCACATGTTCCACCCAAGCGATGCGAGTTTTAGATGTGCTTGCCGACGCTGCGGAGAACTGCATTTCTCCCGCATTCACCGGGATTTGAATCCAGTGCTGAAAATCAAACCTGCCGCCGGTCAATAGTCGCTCAGCCGTTCGCCTTGGCCACTAGCAAAATCGCGAAACAATAAAAGACAAACATAAGCGCGAGATATAACTTCGCCCGGCTTCCCGCGCCGGCAAATTCCTTCCACGCCAACACACCCCACAGCGCCGCGACCATGGGCGCAGATTGGCCGATCGCATAAGAAATCGCCACGCCAGTGAAATTCGCGGCCACAAGATTAAACACCATCCCAGTGCCCCAAATAATCCCGCCCAGCAATCCAAGAATGTGCCCTGAAGGCGGACCATGAAAAAATCCGCTAAATTTCACCGGCTCTCCTACCAGCGGCTTCTTCATAAAATAAACATTCCAGATGGAGCAAGACAGAAGCGCGCCGAGAGTCAGAAACACAGCAATGCTATACGGGCCGAGAGTGTTGCCCTGAGTCATGGCATGGGCGACAAACGGCGCCCACAGCCCCATCAACACTCCTGACACCACGCACACGATGATGCTTTTCCTGGAAGTAACGCGGCCCGCGCTGGCCAGGCTCCCATAAGCTTTGCCATCCATAATGACAGCAATCACCGCGCAAACGACTCCAGCGGCAAGCAACGCCCCATTGCCCCGGGGTTGCAGAATATAGCTCAATACCACGCCGACGACCAGCGCAATTCCAATGGCCACCGGAAACGCAATGGCCAAGCCGGCCATATCAATCGCAGCCACAAGCAAAAGGTTAGCTAAATTGAATATCGCCCCGCCCACCATCGCGGAAACTATATTTGAAGCATCCGCGGAGCGAACGTTGTTCAGGAAACTGCTGGGGTCATTCGACGTGCTCCCCATAGTGAGCGCGAGAATTAGAGAAATCAGGAATATGCCGACAGCATAGTCCCAATAGAAAAGCTCGAAGCGGTAATTCTTCACACCTTTATATGCATTAGCCCACGAGCCCCAACAGATCGCGCTCGTAATCATCATGATCAGAGCGACGCCCAGACTATGCGGAGTAAACATCGTTTCTCCCGAGTGATTACGACTGTTAGCAACTTTACTTACCACGAATTTTCGACACAAAAAGCTGCAAGAAGCGATCAGCGTCCACATCGACGCAAACTTTCGCATTGGGAGTAACCTTATCGACGCCCTCGATAACGTACCGGTCCCCACGAAGAAAACTGCGCTCCACTTCGCCATGTCGATTCGCCACCGTTTCCCCGCGCGTGAACACACCCCGGGTCTCGACATCCACATGCATCTCTTGCACGTTGGCCAAGGTGGAATCGATAGCCACAGCCACCGCGGAGGGATCGTACATCGGCGGCCCAGGAGAACCAAACTCCGTCGAAATATTGGTCATGAATTTCAGAATCGATACGATGAAATCGTTAATCGGGCCATGGCTTTGACTGAGTTCGTCAAAATATTTTTTCGTGAACAGAGCTTTATCGCCAACTTCAAGTCCGACCATGGTCAACGGCCATCCCGCCTGGAAGACAATTTGCGCAGCTTCGGGATCGTTGTAAATGTTAAATTCCGCCGCAGCTGTGACATTGCCGCCGTTGATTGAACCGCCCATCAAAATGACTTCTTTTACCAGCGGAACTATAGACGGATCCTTTTCCACGGCGAGCGCGATGTTCGTGAGCGGACCAATCGGCACCAGGGTAATTTCGTGCGGCGATTCATGCACCAGTTGAATAATGAGGTCGGGCCCGAAGCGGGGGTCAACCTTGCACTTGCTCGGAGGCAATTCGATGTTGGCGAGCCCATTCTTGCCGTGCCAGAACTCCGCCGTAGTGAGCTTCTGAAACAACGGATGCTGTGCCCCTGCAGCCACCGGAATATCACACCGGTCTGCCAGCGAGATCATGCGCAGCGCGTTATCGAGCCCCATTGCCGCCGTTACATTTCCCGGAACGACCGTGACCGCGCGAACATCCAACTCCGGCGAGTTCAGCGCCAGCATCAGAGCAAGCGCATCATCTGTGCCCGGATCAGTGTCGATAATAATTTTCTTGGCAGCCATCGCAGGAACTGAAAGCGTCGTTAATATTGCGAGAAGTGAAGTGAGAAGTGAAGTGAAAACTGAAGTATTAATACGCAGGCTCCAGCCTTTGACAAATTCGAGATGTTCCATGTGCTCCCGAAAAGAATAGCGAAGCCTAGCGTCCTCGCTTGGGAGTGTCAAGCATAAAGTGCAAGATTCAGGGGCTGGTCTTGCTGAACCAAAGAAATCTTCCTGGCTACTTCTTAACCTGTATCCCCAAATCTTTCAGCTGGGACTCGCTCACCGGGGTTGGGGCATCGACCATCAAGTCCACAGCCCGCGCCGTCTTTGGGAACGGGATCACCTCGCGTAGGCTCTCCGCTCCGGCAAGAATCATCACAATACGATCCAATCCCAGCGCAATGCCGCCATGCGGAGGCGTGCCATACTCCAGAGCTTCAAGAAAGAATCCAAATCGCGAGCGAGCTTCCTCTTCCGTCATACCGAGCGCGTGAAAAATTTTGCTCTGAATATCCTGGCGATGAATACGGATCGAGCCTGATCCCAGTTCAGTTCCATTCAATACGACGTCATAGGCCAGCGCGCGAACCGATGCCGGGTCTGACTCAAGCTTGTCCATATCGTGCTCGTGCGGCGAGGTGAACGGATGATGCGCGGCGGCCCAACGCTTGCCCTCTTCGTCCCACTCAAACATGGGAAAATCGGTGACCCACAAAAACCGGAAATCCTTCGTCGGGTCACCACTCTTTTTGAAAGCACCATGCCGATCGGCATATTTCTGCGCTAGCGCTAGACGCAGCAATCCTGCAGCCGTGTAAACCGCGTGGTCGTGCTGCTTGACCTCAGGTTTCACCCCACCCTCGGATTTGTGCTCCGCTGGTTTGCCGTCGCCGGCTACGATTACGATTAAATCGCCTTCTTCGGCGCCGGTTTTCTGCCGAATCTTATTCGCTGCTTCAGGGAAGTTTTTCTCCAGCCGTTTGAAATCTTCGAACAACTTCGCTGCGCCCCGCGCGCCGAACAGCGGCTTGATTTCATCTCGATCCTTGCGGGAAAGCTCGCCGACCTTCGGTGTACGGATCGCAACCACCGGCAAACTCGGGCTCACCGCGAGCGTCGCTAAATTTTCCACGGTGAACGCCGCGCGCACATCGGTCATGGCAGGCAGACGCATGTCGGGCTTGTCGCTGCCGTACAGACGAATCGCCTGATCGTAGCTCATGCGCGGGAACGGTGGCTTGATTTCCTGCCCCGCAGCTTTGAATGCGGCAGTCAGAAATCCCTCGACCACTTCCCAAACCCGCTCCGGTTGCGGATACGACATTTCCAAATCGATCTGCGTGAATTCCGGCTGCCGGTCGGCGCGCAAATCTTCATCGCGGAAGCAGCGCACGATCTGAAAATAACGGTCGAAGCCCGAGATCATCAAAATTTGCTTGAACAGTTGCGGCGATTGCGGCAGCGCGTAGAACGATCCCGGCTGCACCCGGCTGGGCACAAGATAATCGCGCGCACCCTCGGGCGTAGAGCGAGTCATAAACGGAGTTTCGATTTCGAAAAATCCCTGCGCCGAAAGATAGCTGCGAATCGCGATGGCAACGTTATGCCTCAGCTCAATGTTGTGCTGCATGGCGTCGCGACGCAAATCAATGTAGCGATACTTAAGGCGCATCTCGTCGTTGGGCAGAATCGTGTCGCCGGGAAGAAACGGGGGCTGCTTGGATTCGTTGAGGATGCGCAACTCCTCCGCAATCACTTCAACTTCGCCGGTAGGAATATTTTTGTTGATGGTATCGGCAGTACGCTGCTTGACTTTGCCAATAACGGCGGCCACATACTCGTTGCGCAATTGGCTGGCTTTCTCATGCGCCGCCGGATCGCGCTCTTTATTGAACACGACCTGCGTGACACCCGTGCGGTCGCGAACGTCAACAAAAATGAGGTTGCCCAAATCGCGCCTGCGGTTCACCCATCCCATGAGCACGGCTCGTTGGCCGGAGTCGGAAGCGCGCAGAGCGCCACAGCGATGGGTGCGTTGCAGGTCGCCTAAAAAGTCGAGCAAGTTGTGCCTTTCAAAGAAGAATGGGAATCACAAATTATAAATGCGAGGGTCCGGTTCTGTCCGTTGCGGACGGGAGGATTCGTTCTCGAAGGACCAAACGTTTCTATCCATTGTCATTTCGAGCGCAGCAGGAGTCGAGAAACCTGCGTTCTTCAAACGCCCGATTGAATTTTCTGCGCCAGCTCACCGCGAGGCACCGATACTTGTTCCCCGCTTGCAAGATTTTTTAGTGCGAAGGCACCAGCTTTAACTTCGTTCTCGCCCACAATCAGGATGAAGCGCGCGCCTAACTTGCTCGCGGTCTCAAAAGATTTTTTCAGACGAAACGTTTCATCACCCAACTCAGCGATAACTTCGCGGCGGCGCAACTCGCGTGCGAGGCGAGCAGCTTCCCGATCCATGCCCGCGCCCAGCGGCGCGATATAGACATCCGGCTTGCCCGGCACTGCTTCCGCCGATTCCTTAAGCGCCAGCACCAACCGGTCCTCGCCGATGGCAAAACCGATGCCCGGCGCGCTAGGCCCACCAAGCGATTCCGAAAGTCCATCGTAGCGCCCGCCGCCAAGGATCGCATTCTGCGCCCCCAGAGCTCCGTGAGTAAACTCGAACGCGGTCCGACTGTAATAATCCAATCCTCGAACCAGGCGGTCATTCAGTTGAAACTTGACTCCAACGGATTTTAATATCTCCTGTACTTGCTCGAAATGGCGGCGGCAAGGCTCGTCAAGAAACTGGCTGATGCGCGGCAACGTTTCGATAATGGGCTGATCGGTGGGAACTTTGCAATCAAACACGCGCAACGGATTGGTGACGGCACGACGCTGGCAGTCAGCACACATTTGTCCCACGACCGGTTCGAGCGCCTTGCGCAGAGCCTCGTTGTAGGCGGCACGATCATTCGGGCAGCCCACAGAGTTCAGCTCCAGCGTCCAGTTCTCCATGCCGAGGCGATCAAGCAGGGTAGCCAGCAGTTCGAGAATTTCGGCGTCGCGTGCAGGCGACTCACTGCCCGCGCTCGGGGGGCCGATGATCTCCGCTCCGATCTGATAGAACTGCCGATACCGGCCCTTCTGCGGCCGCTCGCGCCGGAACTGCGGCCCGATGTAATAAAGCTTGTTCAAGCCACGATCCCAAAGCTTGTGCTCAATGTAAGCGCGGACCACTCCTGCGGTATTTTCAGGACGAAGCGTCAACGACTGGCCTTTTTCGCTCTCCGCACGCGCTCGATCTTCCCACGTGAACATTTCTTTGGCGACGATGTCTGTCTCTTCGCCCACGCTGCGGGCAAAAAGTTGCGTCTCTTCAAAGATCGGGGTACGGATTTCCTGAAAATTGTACACGCGGAAAACGTCACGCACAGTGGCATCGACAAAGTTCCACAATGCCGTTTCCGGCGGCAGCAGATCACGCGTTCCTCGTACGGCTTTGATCATTGGCTCGCAGCTTCTAGCTGATGGCTTCTGGCACAAACACTTTGTCATCCTGAGCGTAGCGAAGGATCAAGGATCTATGTACTCTCTGGCACAAACAAAATGCATAGATCCTTCGCTACGCTGAGGATGACAACGCCGTGCATCAACGCTCTTGCAAATACGATTCTTTATATCCAAGATAATTATTGGCGTAGCGCATGATGCTCTCTTGATCTTTCGGCTCCAACCTGCGCCGGAACTTCCCCGGAGATCCCATCCACAGCGATCCTGGCTCGACCACGGTTTTCTCGGGAATAAGCGTCCCTGCTGCGATAATCGACCCCGCCCCGATCCGCGCACCATTCAGAATGATCGATCCCATCCCGATGAGACACCGGTCTTCGACAACGCAACCGTGCAGCGTTACCGAATGGCCAACCGTGACGTATTCTCCCAGGACCACGTTGTACAGCTCCTTCATGCCGTGAAGAACGCTGCAATCCTGCACATTCGAATGCGCGCCCACGCGAATGGAATGGACGTCACCGCGAAGCAC
>DASYOD010000059.1:0-47373 GCA_036008085.1 Terriglobales bacterium | reverse complement strand
CGAGTCTCCTACGTTTCCGGCCAACGCGAAAGCTTTGGGATATTGGTTCACTCGCGAGGAAAGAGGGCTGGCGACCGCGATTACGGATGCTGCGGCAAAGTTGGCAACTGCGATTGGGGTTCCGTTTATTGGCGTGTTGCTGTTCTATTTTGGCTGGCGTTGGAGTTTTGCGGCCACTGGGTTCATCAGCTTTCTGTACTTTGTGGTGTTTTATTTGGTCTACCGCAATCCCAGCGAAGACCGAGAATTATCTGCAGAAGAGCGCGAAATCATTTTGCGCGGCGGCGCGCAACTGGAAGATCAGGCAAGAGCACGAAGTGGCGTTTCGCTTCGATATCTGTTGAAGCAGCGGAAAGTTTATGGGCTTGCCCTGGGATGGGGCGCTTACAATTACACTTTTTTTCTTTTGCTGGCTTGGCTGCCCAGCTATCTTTCCATCACGCTTCACGCGGACTTGCTCCGCTCTGTTTTGTACACCAGCGCTCCTTGGTCGTTTGCGGCGATAACCGATTTGCTGATTGGCGGATGGCTAGTCGACAATTTAATTCAGCGCGGCTGGGATGCGAATCGGGTTCGGCAAACTGTGCTGGTTGTAGGAATGATGTTCGGGCTTTGCATTTTTGGTGGGGCTAGCGCGCATAGTCCTGCCATTGCAATGGTGTGGATCAGCTTTGCGTTGGGGGGACTGGCGGTAGCTGCGCCGGTGGCTTGGACCGTGCCATCGCTGATTGCGCCGCGGGAAAGCGTGGGCACACTGGCCAGCGCGGTAAACTTTTGTGGACAGATCGCGGCCATTTCGGCGCCGATTGTTACCGGCTACATTGTAGCGAAAACGCGCTCGTTCGCAGCCGCGTTCGTGACCGCGACTGTAATCTTGTTGCTGGGAATTGTGGGTTATGTTTTCTTGCTGGGACGCATTGAGGCTATTCCGGAAGCAGAGTGAGACCCTTTGCGTCATGTTGTTCTCGCAACAGAAAAATATGATTTTGCGACAAATTTCACGTCTGACGGTTCTGCTGTTGATCGCGTTCGCCTCAGCCTGGCTCCTTTCTGCGAATGGAACAGCGGCGCAAGAACATCTGCTTTACGTTGGAACGTACACCGACCACGGCAGTAAAGGGATCTACGCTTACCGGTTCGATTCGTCCAGCGGGAAACTTGCCTCGCTTGGACTGGCGGCGGAGACTGCCGAACCGTCTTTTCTTGCCGTTGATTCGAGCGGCCGATTTCTTTATGCGGTCAATGAGGTGCTCAGCTATAAGAGCCAACCCACAGGTGCGGTGAGCGCATTTGCGATCCATCCGGAAAGCGGCAAACTGTCGCTACTGAACGAAGTGTCCTCGCATGACCAAGGTCCGGCTCACATTACTCTTGATCGAACTGGCAAGAACGCCCTCATCTCTAATTACACGTTGGGTAGCGCGGCGGTGTTGCCCGTGATGGAGGACGGCCGGCTGGGCGAGGCTTCGTCGTTCGTTCAGCACAAGGGTTCCAGCATAAATCCTGAGCGACAAAAAGGGCCGCACGCACACGCTATCGCGCTGTCGCCGGACAATCGGTTTGCGGTTGTGGCAGATCTCGGGCTTGATCAGTTGTTGGTTTACCGTTTCGATGCGACGAAGGGGACTTTAGGAGAAAAACCTGAAGTCGTGAAGACCATGCCCGGTGCGGGTCCGCGGCATTTGGTATTCAGTTCGGACGGACGATTTCTTTATGTCATTAATGAGCTGCAATCGACGATAGCGACCTATTCTTATAACGCCGAGACAGGGGCGCTGCATGAGTTGCAAACTATCTCGACACTGCCTCAAGGCTACAGGGGGACCAGCACAGCTGCAGAAATAGAAATCCATCCTTCGGAAAATTTTCTTTTTGCTTCGAACCGCGGTGATGACAGCGTCGCGACTTTTGCGATCAATTCTTCGACGGGTACGCTAACGCTTGTTGGAACTGTTCCTTCGGGCGGAAAGACTCCTCGCAACATCGCCATTGATCCAACTGGCGCGTGGCTTCTCGTGGCGAATCAGGATTCCGACAACGTCGTCGTGTTTAGAGTTGATCGCAAGACCGGACAACTTACTTCGACCGGTGCAAGGGTTACGGTGCAGTCGCCCACGTGCTTGAAATTCGTGCCCTTGCAATAGGCACTACGCTCTTGCTTTGTCGATCATTTCTTTCCAGATGCCTTTGGATTTGAGAATGAGTTCAACCGCTTCGCGGATGGCGCCGTGGCCGGCGAGGGCCTTAGTGGTGTAATGGGCGACCGCTTTGACCTCGGGCACGGCATCGCCGACGGCGACGGCGAGTCCGGCGCGATGCAGCAAGGGGACGTCTGGAAGGTCATCGCCGATGAACGCGACCGCAGCATCGGAGACGCCAGCTTTCATAAGTATTTCTTCGTAGGCCGGCATCTTTACCGGTTGTTTCATGTAGATAAATTCCATTTTCATTTCGCGAGCACGCCGGAGAAGCGCTGAACTCTCGCGCCCGGTAATGCAGCCGGTGCGCAGACCCGCGGTCTGTGCGAGGGTCAGGCCTTGGCCGTCGTGCGCGTCGAACTTCTTTATCTCGAGCGCGCTGCCGTCGGGCTGCGAGAGCAAAATGACGCTGCCGTCCGTCATAGTGCCGTCGACGTCCATGAGAAGCACTTTGATTTGCGCGGCGCGCTTCTTTAGCGCGGGAGAAATTGTCAAATAGCCTCCGGAAACAACCAACAGTCTAAGTCAGAATACAGGGTTATCGAAGCTCAGATTGTAGCGCCATCTTAACGCGCGATGCGCGCGGAGCTGCCGCGCATCACCGCTTCGACCTCAGGGAGCGTAGCCATGCTCGTGTCACCGGGTGTCGTCATGGCGAGCGCGCCGTGGGCAACTCCGCATTCCACGGCCCATTGAGTATCTTTGCCGGCGAGCAGTCCGTAGATCAAGCCAGAGGCAAATGAATCGCCGCCGCCAACTCGATCAAGAATTTCCAATGGACGCTGTGGAACCTGAACCGTTTTGCCCTGATAAAGCGCGATCGCGCCCCAATCATTCTTGGTTGCTGTGTGCGCCGTGCGCAACGTGGTCGCAACAAGTTTGAGGTTCGGATACTGCTCGGCGACGCGCCGCAACATCGTCTCATAGCTTGCCATCGGCAGGTCGGCGAAATTTTCACTGACGCCATCGATTGCGATCCCGAGAGTTGCGGAAAAATCCTCTTCATTGCCAAACAAAAGGTCCACGGCGGATACGAGATCACGGTTCACATCCTGCGCCCTGGTCTTGCCACCAATTCCTTTCCACAGTGATTCACGATAATTCAGATCGTAGGAAACGACTGTGCCTGAGGAACGTGCCGCTTGAATTGCCACCTTCGCGACCGACGCGGACGAAGCAGAGAGTGCCGCAAAAATGCCGCCCGTGTGCAGCCAGCGAGCACCGCTTTCTCCGAAGATGTGTTGCCAATCGAAATCGTTCGGCTGACTGTTAGCGATCGCGGTATTTCCCCGGTCGGAACAGCCGACTGCGGCGCGCACCCCGAAACCTCGCTCGGTAAAGTTGAGGCCATTGCGGACGGTTCGGCCGATGCCATCGTAGGGCACCCATCGAATTAGCGACGTGTCGACTCCGCCCTGCAGAATCATATCTTCCAGAAGTTGCCCGATGGAGTTCTTCGCGAACGCAGTAATGACAGCGGTGCGCAAGCCGAAGCAGCGCCGCAGCCCTCGCGCCACGTTGTATTCTCCACCGCCCTCCCATGCGCGAAAGTTTCGGGCGGTATGAATGCGCTCCACGCCAGGATCGAGCCGAAGCATGACTTCGCCGAGGCTGACGCAGTCCCACCTGCAGCTTTCGGGCGCTTTCAATACGATCGAGTCCATGCAGCATTCTAGCTGGTTGTCTGCGGGCTTCCCAACTCTGCTGCGCAGCGTAGTGAAACTGCCTCAGCGTATAATCGCCCGTTGCAGGCGGCACTCATAACTTGAAGATCGTCAGATTAAAAACCGCGGTGGTCGAGGGCAATTTTGATTGGACTTTCGTTCGCATCGAAACAGACGAAGGAATCCGCGGTCTGGGGGAATGCTTTTTCGCTCCCGGACTCACTTCAATTTTGCGTTCTCTCGAGCCGCTGTTGATTGGCGAGGACCCGCGTGACATTCAAAGGCTCTTTCGCAAAATGCAGCTGGCGACTTCAGGCGCTGGCTCGGTTGCGGGCATCGTGTACAACGCAATCAGCGGCATTGAGGCTGCGCTTTGGGATGTCCTCGGTCAATGGCTCGATGTGCCGATCTATCGATTGCTGGGAGGAAAGTTTCGCGACCGGATTCGCGTTTACGCGGATTGTCACGGGGGGCAGGCGCTGGAAAGTTTGGATGAAGTGTTGCGCTCGCGGCATGCGTCCTGGGAAGCTAGCAAGGCTGCACATACAGCCAAAGATTATTTTAGTCAGGCTGGCGATGATTTACCTTCTTCGCCAGAAGACTATCGCCGACGCGCGCTGGCAAAAAGAGCAGAGGGATTCACTGCTCTGAAGTTTGATTTGGATGTGCCCGGCACCGAAGGCCCAGATCCCTACAATCGAGTTCTGAGCAATCGCGCTATCGATCATATGGTGAGTTTGATTGGAGCTGTTTACGATGCGGTGGGAAAGGATACCGACATCGCAGTCGATTGCCATTGGCGCTACAACGCAAGCGATGTTGTGAAAGTGGCGCGCGAACTGGAGCTGTTTCGGCTGCTGTGGCTAGAGGATCCGGTTCCGCCAAACAATACCGCTGCGCTTAAGGAAGTGAATTCGAAAGTGCGACTGCCGATTGCAACTGGAGAAAATCTGTTTCTGTTCGAAGGTTTTCAGGAAATCATCGCGCAACATGCGCTCAGCATTGTTACTCCGGACTTGCAAAAAGTTGGAGGATTGTCTGTAGCCCAAAGCGTTGCTCAGTTTGCCGATGTGCACACGATGCCGGTTGCACCGCATAACATCAGCAGTCCGGTCGGGACTTTAGCTTCGGCTCACTTCTGCGCGGCGATCCCAAACTTTCTTGCCCTGGAGTTTCATGCGTCCGACGTTCCGTTCTGGAATGACCTGGTGGAAGGTATGCCCAAGCCGCTTATCAATCGCGGTTTTATCGCACTGCCGAAAAAGCCCGGACTTGGAGTGACGCTGAACGAAGAAGTAGCGCGGCGTTATGCGCGTCGGGGAGAACCTTTTTTTGAGTGAGAAGTCGAGTTGCCTAACATAGAGTGAAATCAGAGCTGCTGAAATTTATGTCGATCGCGAAAATAGAAGTATTGGGGAGAATTACGGCGGCAGGTTTGGTGGCTGTGATTCGAGCCGAAAGTCCCGAGCAAGCCTCGCGTATCGCCGAGGCTTGTGCTGACGGCGGCGTGGCCGCACTGGAAATCACCTTTACCGTGCCGGGTGCGAGCGCGGTGATTGAGCATCTTGCAAGAGACTGTGACCGGCAAATTTTGCTAGGGGCGGGCACGGTGCTCGATCCAGAAACCGCGCGCATTGCCATTCTTGCCGGGGCGCAATTCGTGGTCAGTCCGGCGCTCAGCCCTGCGACAGCGCGTCTTTGTAATCGCTATCAGGTGCCGTACATGCCTGGCGCTGGCACTGTCGGCGAAGTCATCGAGGCAATGGAGTGCGGCGCTGACATTGTGAAAGTTTTCCCTGGAGAGATCCTTGGTCCTGCATTCGTGAATGCCGTGAAGGGACCGCTTCCGCAAGCGAACCTTATGCCCACTGGCGGAGTCAGTCTCGAAAATGTTGACGAGTGGATGAACGCTGGAGCAGTTGCCTTAGGGGTGGGCGGCAATCTTACGGCCGGAGCGAAGAACGGCGATTTTTCAGCCATCACGCGGATTGCACGACAGTTCGTCGAGAAGATAAAAGAGGCACGTGCTCGATGAAAAAGAAAAGTAGCACGCGGGCGGGAAAACTGTGGATGTCGGACGACGAATTTTTCGCCATCGCCCAGCACGAGCTATTCACGTGTGTGGTGGGCGATGTGATGGACAAGTTAGGTCTGCAGCATCAGTTTCTGCCCCCGCAGATCCAGCCTCTCCACAAAGACATGGTTGTGATTGGCCGCGCTATGCCCGTCCTCTCGGTGGATGTGTTTGCCGAAAAAATCGCCGGCAGCGCGAATAAGTTAATGGAGAAACCGTTTGGGCTGATGCTCGAGGCGCTGGACGATTTGCGGACGAACGAGGTTTACGTCAACACTGGATCCTCGCCCCGCAATGCGCTCTGGGGAGAACTGATGAGTACTCGTGCCCGCAAACTCGGCAGCCGGGGCGCGGTCTTGAACGGTTACGTCAGGGATACTAAGGCCATATTAGGCATGGGCTTTCCGACATTCGGCTTCGGATCCTATGGGCAAGACGCCGCTCCCCGTTACAAAGTTGTCGACTTTCGCATTCCCGTTGAGATTGGATCGGTTCGCGTCCGGCCTGGCGATATTTTGTTTGGCGATGTTGATGGAGTGCTGGTGGTTCCTGCTGAGGCTGAAACCGAAATATTTACGCTGGCGTTGGAAAAGGCTCGCGGAGAAAAATTGGTCAAGAAGGCAATAGAAGAGGGAAGCAGCGCGGTTGATGCCTTTGCGAAATACGGAATTATGTGATGAGGAATTGACTGTGAGTACAAGTGTCGTGACTGGATGGCCGCCGTCTCGCCAGGAACAAATAAAGAATTTTCTCCGACTGCATAATCTGCGTGCCTGGATTGCCTGGCGGCCTGATGAACTGCTCATGCTGTCTGGGTATTTTCCCTTCTGGGGTGCTTCGTTGCTGCTTTACTTCGCGGAGGCGGAGCCGCTTCTCTTCGTTCCACAAATCGAACCACGAGGCCATAGTCCCAGCGACTTGCGAGTTCAGGAATATCCATGGGGCGATTTTAAATGTGGTGATCCATATGCGGAGTTGGTGTTGATGGTTGGCGATCAACTGACGAAGAATGGAGTCAAGGCTGAACAGGTGGGCATGAATGCCGGTGCCTTCAGAACTTCTCTTCCGATTCAAGCTGCTGAGCAAATTCCCATCCCTGACGATTTCGCGGAACGTCTGTCCGCGCTTGCTGCGAAGCGAAATCCGGCTTTTGCGAATCTTTATCTTCGAAAAACACCAGAAGAGATTGATGCAATCCGCCTGGCTAACCGCATCGCGAACATTGGACTGCGGGCTTTCTTTGATAATTCGCAACCGGGAGCTACCGAGGCGGAGGTTGCGGCAGCGGTGGAATCGATTATTTACCGGCAGATTGGATGCGACGAAATATTTCATTCGCGAGGCTGGGCTATGGTCCAGTCTGGCCCCAACAGCGCCGATGCTGGCCGATTTAATCGTTCGACCGGGCGCCGACTTATGAACGGTGACTTGGTGCTTATCGAACTGGCAACTTGCGTCAATGGATACTGGAGTGACCTGACGCGCACTGTCGCAGTAGGCCGTCCGCGGGCCGAAGCCGCGGAAATTCTGGACATCGTTTGCGATGCGCAGCAAGCTGCCATAGATGCGATACGGCCCGGAGTTTCAGCCGGACACGTCGATGCGATGGCGAGAGACAAGATCGCAGCGCACGGACTTTCATCTTTCTTCACTCATCACACCGGTCACCACGTTGGCTTTCGTTATCATGATCCAGGCTTTCTGATCCTACCCGGAGAATCGGCTCTCCTGGAACCGGGAATGGTGGTGACCATCGAACCCGGAGTCTACGTCCACGAACGTGACGCGGGTGCCAGAATTGAAGATAACGTGCTCGTTACTGAATCAGGTCATGAAGTACTTTCGCGAACTGGAGGCGGCCAATCGTGATCACGATCGATCTCGCTGGAAAGACGATTCTGATCACCGGCGCTTTGGGAGCGATTGCGGAGCACATGGTAAGGAGGCTGGCTGCAAGCGGCGCGACACTGGTGCTGACCGACATCAAAGCTGAGGAGCAGGCCCGGCGGACGCTTGCTGATTGGGGAATTCCGGCTTCGTCATACTTATATTTCTCCGCCGATATCACCGACTCAACTCAGGTAAATGTCGTGGTAAAAGCGGCGTTTGAAAAGTTCCCAGGGATGGATACCGTCATTGGTCATGCGGGGGGCTGCGGGCTGCATCCATTCGCCAGCACACCTGAAGCGGAGTACGAACAGATCTTTCGCTTCAATTATTTTGCGCAGACTTATCTGGCGCGTTCCGTACTTGCGCAATGGGTGGAACGCAACATTGCCGGCCATCTTATCTTCACATCCTCTTACGTGGCACGCACGCCGCACACGCAAATCTCTTCCTACTCGTCAGCAAAAGCGGCTCTTGAAAATTTTGCTCGCAGTCTGGCGCTGGAATATGCACTGACTGGTATTCGTGTGAATGTGGTTTCCCCGGGAAATGTTGCGGCGGGTAGTTCGCTGAAAGTCTTCGATGAAGACCCGGCCTACCGGGAATTTGTGCTACGAGTTTCACTGGGTAGAAGAAACAGCCCAGAGTCGATCGCGGACGCATTTGTTTTTCTCTGTTCGCCATTGGCGAGCGAAATCAACGGACAGATCCTCAGTCCTGATTACGGCGCGGGCATCGGGAATCGATTATGAAGGTCGGGCTTGGCCTCTACCGGCATATGTTGAACCGCGATTATTATGACTTCGCGCGCCAGGCCGGCTGTACACATATCGTGGCTCACCTGGTTGATTATTTCAATCAGGGTGCTTCTAATCCGCGGAATAACCAGCCCAGCGGCGCGAAGTACGAGCCCTGGGGATATGCCGGCGATCCCGATAAGCTTTGGATCGCGGAGGAACTCAAGACTCTTCGCAGAGAAATTGAAGATTCTGGGTTGACGCTGGCTGCGATCGAGAATCTTGATCCAGCGCACTGGCACGATATTCTGCTCGACGGTCCGGGACGTTCGCAGCAAATCGAGAAAGTTAAGACTATTATTCGGCGGCTTGGCGAAGCGGGTATTCCCGTGCTCGGCTATAACTTCAGTCTTGCTGGCGTATGCGGGCGTGTGACTGCGCCGCTTGGACGCGGACGAGCGATCACGCTGGGCATGGATGGTCCGGCCGAGGATGTGCCTATTCCGAATGGAATGGCATGGAACATGGTTTACGAGCGCAACGCGCCTGTCGGCACGCTGCCTCCGATTTCGCATGAAGCACTATGGAATCGTTTGCAAAGATTTCTGGAAGAAGTCATTCCGGTGGCCGAGCAGTCGGGCGTACAACTGGCTGCACATCCTGATGATCCTCCCATGCCTACAATGCGTCAGCAGCCGCGTCTGGTTTATCAGCCTCACATGTACCAGAGGCTGATCGATCTTGCCTCCAGCCGCAGCAATGCGCTTGAGCTTTGCGTGGGAACTATGGCGGAAATGACGGAAGGCAATATTTATGATGCGGTCGATCGATACAGCAAAGAAGGCAAGATTGCCTACATTCATCTTCGGAATGTTGTGGGCAAGGTGCCACACTATCATGAGACGTTCATCGATGAGGGCGATGTGGACATGATTCGCATTCTCGGGATCCTTCAACGTAACCATTTCGATGGCGTGATCATTCCCGACCACACTCCGCAAATGACCTGCTCTGCGCCCTGGCACGCGGGCATGGCGCATACTATCGGATTTATGCTGGCGGCAAAAGCGGTCCTCGAATCTTCGCAACTGCAGGGTCGCAGTGCTGTCCCAATCCACGGAGAGAAAAGCTGATCTCGTCATCGGGCAGGGGATATTCGAGGACTCCACTGGTTGTTGCTGCCAGCGTTTCCACTCTCGGCGGTTTTCTGTTTGGCTACGACAATATTGTGATCAGCGGTGCGATCGGATATTTGAGCCGCTTATTTCAGCTCGACGCGCCGGGCGTCGGCTGGGCCGCGGGATGCGCGCTGGTGGGTTGTATTGCCGGGTGTGCGGTGGCGGGAACGGTCGCTGATTACTTTGGGAAGAAAAAAGGTCTGGCGCTTTGTGCGCTGTGTTTCGGTGTTTCCTCCGTGGGCATCCTCTTTGCCGCGAATTTACATCAGTTCGTTCTGTGGCGGCTGATAGGAGGAGTGGGCATTGGGGCTGCGTCGGTGATTTGTCCAAATTATATTGCGGAAATCGCACCCACCCGGGTTCGGGGCCGGTGCGTGACGCTCTATCAGCTCGGCATCGTGGTTGGGATTCTCGCCGCTGTCTTTGTCAATATGCTTATTCAACGCATGGGTGATGAGGCGTGGAACATATCCAGTGGATGGCGCTGGATGTTTTTTGCCGGCGTTGTGCCAGCGATTCTGTTTGGGCTGATGATTTTGCCTGCCGTCGAAAGCCCGCGCTGGCTAATGAAAATCGGACGCCGCGATCAGGGCATGGCGGTGCTAAGCAAGATCAATGGGGCTGACGTCGCGAGGCAAGAAGCGGCTGAGATTGAGAATTCGCTAATCACCGAAGAGGGCCATATTTCAGAACTCTTCACTACCTTTCGCCGGCCTCTGCTGCTTGGCATTATGCTGGCGGGTTTGCAGCAGATCAGTGGAATTACCCCGCTATTTTCTTTTTTGCCGGAGATTTTTCGCGCTGCGGGGACGGCGACCAGCGACGCGTTTTTCCAGTCGGTGTTGGTCAGCCTCATCAATCTCTTGTTTACGCTCTTCGCTCTATGGCTGGTGGACCGCGCTGGCCGCAGAACTTTGATTCTTGCAGGAACAGCGGTGCAGTTTGTCTCTCTCGCGATGGTTGGCTGGTTCTATCACATTCACGGCAGCGGTCTCGCAGTTTTGATTTTAGTGATGAGCTTCGTTGCCGGGCACGCCTTTGGCAACGGTGTGGCGTGCTGGGTTATTATCTCGGAAATTTATCCCACGAAAGTTCGCGGGCGCGGCATGTCGATCGCTACTACGGCGCTCTGGCTGGTCGGCTACCTGGGTAACCAAACTTTTCCGATTCTGCAGAAGCATCTGGGGTCGGACGGTACATTTTGGATTTTCAGCGCGGGCGCATTATTGACAATTGTTCTGGTTGGTTGGCTGGTTCCAGAAACCAAGGGCCGATCGCTGGAAGATATCACAAAGTTCTGGACGGAAGAGAAATCAGTCGTGGTTGGATGAAGAAAAAACGCGCTTGCGTTATGGATTGGGTTTTGGTGCGAACGTTGACGTAACGCACGAACCGAAAAGCACGAGCGATAACGCTCGCGCCTACACTGGGTTACGGTTACTCAGGGCTTACACCGCGCGGGACCGTTATGCCACGTGTTTGCGATGATATCTTTGAAGCGTAGTTAGTGAGATTTTGTTCATGGATGTTCTGACGAAACTTTTTGAGGAGCACTTTCGCACGCCAGTCGTGCGTGTGCAGCCGCTACAGGGTCAGCTCGGGGGCTCTGGCCGCCGCATTATTCGCGTGTCTGGGAAGGACGTGAGCGCCATTGGTATTTTGTATGACTTGCGGGAAGAGAACCTAGCGTTTCTGGAGTTCTCGAGACACTTTCGACGCCACGGACTTCCTGTGCCGGAAATTTACGCGGAAGATTTGGACCATGGCGCTTATATCGAACAAGACTTCGGTGATACCACTCTGTTCGAGTTCCTCTCGCGAAATCGTGACGGCGAGAAAATTGTTCCCGCGGTTATAGATGCGTACCGGCAAGCTCTGGCTATTTTACCTCGATTCCAAATCGAGGCTGGGCGGGACTTAAATTACAAGGTCTGCTATCCGCGGGCGAGCTTTGATCGCCAGTCCATCGCCTGGGACATGAATTATTTCAAATATTATTTTTTGAGACTGGCCGAGATTCCTTTTAGCGAACCGGCTCTGGAGCGCGATTTCGCCCGTCTTTCGAAGTTTCTGCTCGCGGCTGATCACAAATATTTCCTTTATCGCGACTTTCAATCGCGCAACATCATGCTGAGCGAAGGACGAACATTTTTCCTGGATTATCAGGGAGGCCGACAAGGCGCGCTGCAATACGATGTAGCGTCGCTTTTATACGATGCCAAGGCCGATCTGCCGGCGCAAGTTCGCCAGGAATTGCTGGATCATTATCTCGACCGGCTTCAAGAACAGGTTCCGCTCGATCGCAAAGTATTCATGCGGCATTACTACGCGTACGTTTACGTGCGGATTATGCAGGCGCTCGGGGCTTATGGTTTTCGTGGGTTCTTCGAGCGCAAGCCACATTTTTTGCAGAGTGTGCCTTATGCATTAAAGAATGTTCGCTGGTTGCTGCACAACGTTGAATTGGCTGTCGAGCTCCCCACGCTGATGGAAGCATTCACGAACATGCTCGGTTCTGAAAAATTGCAGAACCTGGCTTCTGATTCAGAGTCGCCGAAATCGCCAAGCAGTATCCCCGAGACAAAACAGCTGGTAGTGCGAATTTTCAGTTTTTCTTTTCATCGCGACGGCATGCCTAAAGATGAAAGCGGAAATGGCGGCGGATTCGTATTTGACAGCAGATCGGTTCCAAATCCAGGCCGTGAAGATCGATTCAAGCCGCTTACCGGGAAAGACGCGCCGGTGATCGAATACCTGAATCAGCAAGAGAGTGTCCATGAGTTTCTTGGCCACACTAAGTCACTAGTGGAAGCCAGCATTGATAACTATCAAAAGCGCGGATTTACGAATCTGATGATTTCCTATGGCTGCACTGGTGGAAGACATCGCTCGGTTTATTTCGCCGAGCAGTTGGCCAGGCATTTGTCCGACAGAAAGGACGTCCAGGTTGTGGTGCGGCATCTCGAGTTGGAGAAGATTGGCAAGTGAGGGCGATGATTCTGGCCGCGGGTTTGGGCACGCGCCTGCGTCCACTCACAGAGAATCGACCGAAGGCTCTGGTGGAAGTGGCTGGGCGTACTTTGCTCGAGATCACACTCGCCCGCTTACGCAGCTTCGGAATCGCCGACGTAATTGTTAACACGCATCATTTCGCAGACATGGTGCGGGAGTATCTCGAAAGCAATAAGAATTTCGGAATGAATATCGCGATCTCAGATGAGGAGGTTCTGCTTGATACCGGCGGTGGCCTGAAGAAAGCAGCTTATTTTTTTCTCGAACAGTCGGGAAATTCAGAAGAACCGTTTCTTTTGCACAACGTCGACGTTATAAGCACGATTGATTTCGGGCAGATGCTGCAATTTCATACAGAACATCACGCTCTGGCAACGCTCGCAGTTCAAGACCGGAAAACTTCGCGGTACCTGCTCTTCCAGCAGGATTCTGAGCTGTGCGGAAGACGGTCCGCATTAGATTCCAGCATTGAATTGGTGCGGCCTTCACAAAATGTTCAGGAGCTCGCTTTTTGTGGAATCCATATTATTTCTCCTCGTTTTCTGTCCATGCTTACCGAGGAAGGTGCGTTCTCCATTATCGCTTCTTACTTGCGCCTCTCAGCGCTGGGGCAGAAAGTTATCGGCTTTCGCTCCGACGAATATTACTGGCGTGATTTAGGAACGCCAGAAAACGTGGCGCGAGCAGCAGAAGATCTGCGCCAGAGAATCAGTATTCCCTGATGTTTCTCATAACGGCTCAAGGATTCGTGACCATTGGCAGCTCGATAAAGCTTGACTGCCCCGGCGCGTGGTAAATCCGCTGCACTGCCTTGCGATAGTCAGTGGGTTTTGCCCAGAAGATGTTGGAAACGAAAGTCTGCGGATTGCGATCATAAAGCGGAAACCAACTTGATTGGATCTGCACCATGATCTTATGGCCGGGCTGGAAGACGTGGTTTGCCGTGGGCAGGGCAAAGCGGTACAGCAGCGGCTTGTCAGCGGTGATCGCTTTGGCCGTTTCCAGGCTCTCGCGATAGCGGCCGCGGAAAATATCTGCGGAAATCATCAACTGGTAACCGCCCATCGCCGCTTGACCAGCCACTTGATCGGGATACACGTCGATCAACTTGACCACCCAATCTGAGTCTGTGCCGCTGGTAGACGCGACGAGATTTGCGATTGGTTGTCCGCCGATCTTCACCGGGGCTTGCAAGACTTCGGAGGTGAATACGGCGACGTCCGTGCGTCCCGACATCTCTCGCTGATCGTCGACCAACCACCGCGACCACGATGCACCGTCGATGGGGCGGGCGCGAAAAGGTACAGGCTTCGCCGGATCGGAGACATACTCATCGTAAGCTGGATCAGCAGAATTGGGTGCGGTGAAACCCAACTTTAGTCCGGCGGATAGATAGAGCGGCGTCGGTCGAGTCGTGCAACCGCTGGTGCATCCTGCTGGCCATGCGGGTAGGCGCTGCCATGCGTTGGTTCCAGTTTCGAACGCGGAGACGGACGCAATGTCGGCTTTGGGCGCGCCGTCCTTTAGATATTGATTGAGGAAAGGCAGCAGAATGTGTTGGCGGAAATAGAGTGCGGTGTCGCTGTTGAATTTGACTGGGCCGAGAGTACTGCCATCCAGGATCTCCTGCCCGTGATGCCAGGGACCCATGACCAGGAACACTTTGTCATTATTAGTGTCTTTCGGTTTGATGGCCTTGTAAACCGCGATCGCGCCGTAGATGTCTTCCTGATCCCACAGGCTGTCGACCAGCATCACCGGAACTTGCAGCGGCTGGGTTGCCAGAATTTTGTCGACTGCCTGATCGCGCCAATACGAATCGTAGCTGGGATGCGCGAGAATCTTTCGCCAGAATCCAACTTGCTCCAGGCCATGCTCTCGTCCTAACTCGCCGGCTGAGCCGGCTTGCATGAACATGTCGTAGTCATCGTAGTATCCGGTCCACCACTTGGCTTCGTTCTTGCGCGTGGCTTCTTGCTCATATATGTACGGCATGCCCTGTTCGCGAAACGCGCCGTTATGAAACCAATCGTCGCCTATCCATCCATCGACCATGGGATTCATAGGCACAGATACTTTGAGCGCCGGGTGCGGATTGACCAGCGCCATCAGGGGCAAAAAGCCGTCATACGAAATGCCGATGATTCCAACTTTCCCGTTGCTTTCAGGGATATTTTTTACGAGCCAATCGATGGTGTCGTAGGTATCGGTGGCGTGATCAACCGGTGTCGGATTCTGGGGGCCGTGCAGCGGGCGATTCATGATGTAGTCACCCTCAGAACCGTACTTGCCACGCACATCTTGCACTACGCGGATGTAGCCGCCATCGACAATTACGTCGGTTGCATTGTCATAGCCATAAAGGCTCGGACCAAGATGAGAACTGTCGATGTGCGTGGTGAGTTTGTTGGCGTCGTAGGGAGTGCGGGTGAGCAGGATGGGAGCGCCTTTCGCGCCCTTCGGCACGAGGATGACGGTGTGGAGTTTTACGCCATCACGCATGGGAATCATTACTTCGCGCCTGCTGTAGTCGAAGCTGTCGGTTGCGGGCTCGATTTTGGAAGGCATCTCGGAGGGAAATCCTGGATATTGTGCGGGGGTGCTATCCTGGGCCGCGGACCAGACAGAACCACCCAAGACGAACAGGCAACCCATGGCGAGCAGCAAGCATGCTAACGATCTAC
This sequence comes from Terriglobales bacterium, assembly GCA_036008085.1. Lineage (GTDB taxonomy): Bacteria > Acidobacteriota > Terriglobia > Terriglobales > Acidobacteriaceae > JABDBE01. The sequence goes on along the minus strand of DASYOD010000059.1, from coordinate 31,939 downwards.
TTCTCGAATCCAAAATCGTGCTCAACTTTCGCATAAACCATCCTTGTCCCAATAAAAAAGTGACTTTCTAAAGCATGTTTGCCGCGGAGGTATGAATCGGCACTTGCTGACCGTTCTGTGTGGCTGTGGGCAGAGAGAATACGATAGCAAATAAAATGATTTGCTGTGCGTATTTTAGTTTGGCCCCAGATAAATTGTTTAGCGCGAGAAGACAGCTCCGTGGGGCAGAGCTGATCCGGTCCATCCGTGCGGCCATTGGCGATCGGCGAACCCGAAGCCTACTTTCCCATCGCTGTCACGGAAAGTGTCATCGAGCGTGAGAGTGCCGGTTGCGGGATCAAGCTTCATCAGATATAGCCGTTCGACCGGCGCGCCGGGAGTCAGGCTGGACGTTACTACGATGCGCTGGGTCTTGGTATCCCACGCGGTCCAATGGGGCTGATAAGTATCGGTCAGCTTGAGCCGCGAGATTTCTACCGGTTTTCCTGCATTGGCAATGTCGAGCACGATCAGACCGTGCATCGCTCCGGCACTCTGCACCAGATAGTGGCCTACTATGCTGGGAACGCCGCACCAATTGCCGGGAAAGGTGTACACCAGTTGTGAGGTCGGTGTATCGGTGTTCACTCCCGTAATGCGTTCGAGTCCGCAGCCAAGAGTTTGCACAAGAATCGATCCATCCGGAGCAAGACGTGGCTCTTCCGGGCTGATCTGCGCGTAATGATTTTCTCCGACATCAAAATAGGCCGTTTTGAGCAGCTTTAGATCCGAGAGTCGCCACACCTGGTAGGTCACGCCGGCGAAAATTTCTTCCAAGTGCATAGAAGAGTTAGTCGACACGATGCGGTCGAGTTCTGGAAGAACGACCAGACTGTAAGGCGTCAGCAGAGCGCCTGCAAACTCGGGATCAGCGTTGCCAGCCGAGCGAATCACGGTTCCGGGGTCGTCAATTTCCACCAGACCGCCCGTCATGCCTAAAGGTTCATCGGCGGCGCCGTGATGAGCGTGTTGAAAAGTGGCGAGCACATGGCCGTTAGGCAGCCGCACGTAGGAGTGCGGGTGCATATAGCCCGCCATGTCCGTAAATGACGTTGCAATCGTTGGATGTCGCGGATCATGCAGGTCGAAGATGAAAGTGCGGCCAGCATCGTGGTCGTTCGCGAATAACATCGCGCTTGCTGGCATGGTGTATTCCGTGTGATGCACGCGCATGGTTTGCTGGTCGGTGGCGAGAGTTGTGATCAGATGGCCATATGATGCGGATGAAGGGTCGGCATCGATTACAGCGAGAAAGTCATTACCTTTGCCCGCCGCGTCGCCACACCACACAAATAGATAGTGGCCTGGGGCGGGTGGCTTCTGGTCTTGAGAATGCAGTGGAACGTTACCGATGGGAAATAGCAGAGCGAGAATAAACAGGACGCTTCGCAATGGTGGTCCGATCGTCAATCAGAAGTAGTGGATACTGCACGAGTATATTAATCGAAGTACAAAGCCTGAACTCTTCGAGCGTGGTATTTCACTACACGACTCAAAATCCGATGGGAGTTTTAGTGGCCGGAGTAGCGTGTACTGAAATGTGGATTCGCGAGAGGATTCCCGGAACTGTTTGATGCCGGATTTTAACTGGATCAAGCTGTTGGGACAGCGCGGCGACGCCTTCCGGAAACGAAGATTGTGCCGAAGACGGCAATCGCGGACATGAACAGGTAGGCGAAGCCGGAACTGCCTTCGGGCACAGACATGTAGTTAAAGCCCCCTTTGTTCTGGGAGTTGGAGATAATTCCTGCGTCCGTATACTGGCCGGTACTGAGATTAACTATGATAAGGTCCCAGATCGTATCGCCGCTCACTGTTGTCTGCCAGACAAATCCACAAGCGCCGTTCGAGCACCAGGTTGCTTTTCCCCCAGCATTTGCAGCGTTAACATTTCCGAACGTACTACCGGCAAACGACAATTTAATGCCGGAGAAGGTGTCGGTCTTGGAATCGAATGTAAACTGCCCCGACTCTGTGCCAGAGGCCCCAACGAGCGGTCCAGAAAAGTTATCGGTCGAACCAGCCGCCGCGAACATCGTAGCGGACAACACAAACGCAGCGCAAAAAGCCGCGAGTTTAAGATAGCGTTTCATAAACAGATCACAGTCTTAAAGAGGTAACCACTGGCGCGAGTCTATACCTATTAGAGGCCTTGTCAAGACTGAGAATTATTGCAACAGGTTGCAAGGCGTTGCAACATCGATTCTTGGGCTGAGGGATAGCGATCGGAAGCTCGCTGATTGTCGAGGCGCTGGAAAGTATTGCTGCTTCAGAGCCTTTTCTCCGGAAAACGTAAAAACTCCTTTATTTTTAGGTATTTACGGCGCAGCTAAAGCCGCGCCCTTTAAGCCTCGCGCTTTCAAAATCGGGTCACGGTCCCTGTATTTCCGAGGCTGTCAAGGCGAGTCTGATAGCGCTGTCGGGTTTCTTGGCACGGTATCAAAGACGGTAAGGTCTTGCCCGGGCCGCCAAAAAAGAAATGGAGCAGCCGCCAAGTCTTTGCGGCTGCCCCATTCCGGCTAATGCTGCGTTAACCTACCAAGTCGTCAGCGACTCTTCGTCGACATATTCTTCGATAGTTACACCAGAAGCCGAGCTATCCAGTTGATGTTGCAGGCCAATGGTGGCACCCCATTCGGGATGCGGAATGGTTGAATAGGAGAATCCTCCGAGATAAGCAGTGTTTCCGTCGATGGTTAGAGTTCCAAATCGCAGGTTGACGTTGTTGTCGCTGCTTGGGTCGAATTGCCGCGGGATTTCCTGATATCCAGCGGTGGTCACGCGTTGCAGGAAGTACGTGGCGTGGTGCCACATACCGGTGGAGAATTGGCAGGGAGAAACTCCTGCGTTGACCCAACGTAGACCGCCATTGTCCGGAAGCCAGATCTGGAACTGATTGCTGGCATAGTTGCACTGTGATCCGAACATGAATTCATGTACGCCATCGCTTAGCGGCACAGCCTGGAAGAAGTCGAATTCCAAAGCTTGAATTGTGCTGTTGCGAGTTGTAGTTGGAATGTAGAACCAGAAGTCCCACAGGAAATTGGTGGAGCTGCTTTGTGGATTCGCGGGATCCTTCCAGTAAAACAGGCTGTCGTCATAGGTGCACTGGCTTTTCACAATGAAGTGTTGGCCGTTTTCATCAAAATCAGGAGAATTCATTGTATTTGGGTCAGAGGTCGAATCGAATGTTCCGATGCTGCCGTGGTTGCATTGGCCGCCGACTCCATTGTTGTTATCCAAAGTCCAGTATGACGTTGCCGGCTTATCAATCTCCGCAATGCGGGTTGCAATGCTGGGCGGGGTGGGTGGAGCGGCCCCGGTCACATTGATAGTGTAGGTTGCCGTGCTCAAATGATTCCCGCTGGAATCCCAGGCGGTGATGTACACCGAGTGAGTGCCGCCGGGCGGAAGAACTACCCACGCGTCCATGGACGGGCTGAAGTTGCGAAAGACGTTTACGTGGTCAACATAGACTACGTACCCCGTTATTTCCAGGTCACTCTCCGCCGTAGCTGCGAAGTGTGTGGGGGTAGTAACGTTTGTGCTGCCGGTTGTCGATAGTTTCGGAGACTGGACGGACACGGTATTTACGGTCGCGTGGGCCGCCAGACTGAGACAGATACAAACAGCGAATATAAGAACGAAGTTGAGGGGGATGGCGTTTGAGCGCCCGTCACGGGGGACGGGGGCGAAGGACGACGCCCAATGCCGCGGCCTTTCTGAACAATTTAATGAGGGATTAATCATGAGTTATGCCACCTTTTGAATTAGCAATACAGGAAAATACTGAGATAAGTACCTAAATTGAGCTTACATTCGAAACTTTGGTAATTGCTTTAAAGCGTCGGAAGCTGAAGAAATATCTTGACTTAGCCGCCCAGAACGGGACTTTCACCGTGGCTTTAGCGATCGAGGTTTCGAATCGGGAACAAACTACGCTTTTCCTACCTGAGTGTCTCTAGGGACTAAGAAACTTCTCAATGAAGTTATCGCGCGAACTACAGTTTTTCCCTTCGCGGATGTGGTTTGCTCTAGCATCCAAATGTCGTGATGGGAGGTTATCTTGGCAAACGGAGACGTCACTGTTGAAGGGACAGCGCAGCTGGGCCGTCTAGTTCCATTACTTCCTGGCGCCCGTAACGATGCGGCGGGGAAGGCAATTAACAACGTAATTCTGTTGTCGCTTCCAGATGAAGAGTACAACTTGCTTCGTCCTCACCTGGAGTCTGTGGAACTACCGCAGCACAAAATACTTCATGAACCTGGGGAGAAAATTGATCAAGCGTACTTCCTGAATGATGGCATGACCTCCCTGGTTGCCATGAGCGTCGATGGCAGAAGCGTCGAGGTCGGCATAACCGGCAGAGAGGGAATGGTGGGAATGTCCCTCACCGTAGGCTTGCTGCGAGGAACCTTTCGGGCAATTATGCAAATGTCGGGAAGCGGAACCCGGATATCGGCGGAAATTTTTCAAACTGTCTTGCCTTGCTGCCCCACATTGCGCTCGCAGCTTAGCCGTTTTGCTCTTATGCAGGGGCTCCAGGTTGCGCAGCTCGCCGCCTGCAACCGCCTTCATGATATCGATCAGCGTCTGGCGCGCTGGCTGTTGATGTGTCAGGACCGCGTGGATTCTCAGTCGCTGCCTCTCACTCACGAATTCCTGGCGCAAATGCTCGGCACCGGTCGCCCCAGCGTCACTTTGGCCGCAGGTGCTCTCGAGAGCAGTGGCTTGATTGAAAACATGCGAGGCACGGTGAGGGTCGTGAATCGCAAAAGCCTGGAGCAGGCTGCGTGCGAATGTTATGCAGTGATTCAGCACTTCAATGGCGGCCTTGGCCTGAAATAACCTATCTGTCTCATTGCGTAAGGTGTCGAACAGACAAACCTACTATTTCAAAATAGCCTACGTGCACTGCCCAACATGTCTGAGGCTTGCGAAAGCTTGCAAGGGAGCGGTGTGGAACGTAAACCTAGAGGGGAAAACCGAAGGAGTATACGGACCGACTCCACAGGCAGGCCAGTTCACAATTCAATTCTGCAATCGATCTCCGATACCGAATACAACTTGCTTCGAAAACATCTTGAACCCGTAGATTTGCCGCAGCGTCACATTCTCCACGAAGCGGGTGCCAAGCTCGAATTCGCATACTTCCTGAATGATGGAATGGCGTCGGTGGTCGTACTCACCAGCGACGGCAGAAGTGTGGAGGTAGCGATTATCGGAAGAGAGGGTATTGTCGGTACACCGCTCGCGGTCGGGCTGAGTCGAGGGCCACACCGCATTGTCATGCAAATTGCCGGAAGTGCCGTAAGGGTCAAATCGGCGGTGTTGCGGGAGACGCTGCAGTCGACGGCTGACCTTTACCTCATCTGGAACCGCTACGTTCTCATTCAGGGACTACAGATTGCGCAGATCGCGGCATGCAATCGCCTGCACGAAATCGAACAGCGGCTGGCGCGATGGCTGTTAATGTGTCAGGACCGCGTGGAGACAGAAACACTGCTTGTAACTCACGAATTCCTTGCCCAGATGCTGGGGACGGGGCGCCCCAGCGTAAGCCTTGCGGCGGGAATTTTGCAGCGCGGAGGGCTGATCGAGAACGTACGTGGCGCGGTTACGATTCTAGATCGACCGGGATTGGAAGCTGCGTCATGTGAATGCTACTTCGTCATGCAGCGTTTCGGTGCAGTCTCGAATGGGCAGTAGATGTCGTTGCAATTAGTGTCGCGACTTGACATCTGGAAAGTGCGAAACTGGCAAGTTGATTTGAGAGTAAGCAGGTGAGACCGTGAGTGAAGAGCGCCGACCGGAATGGCTGCAGGCCTATCAAGCAGCTCTGCTTGAAGTGGATCCGGGGAAACTACGCGACCGGATCGCGCATGCTTACGCGGCGATCCAAGCATACAGGGATGAGGCTGCGAGAAGTCGCACTGGCGTAGATCACGAAGCTTTGTCAGATGCGCTATCCAACCTGCGCGTGCTCGGACGCGAAGCCGGGGTTTCGCCTAACGACCCTGATCTGAAAGATCCGGACACGCCAGCTTCGCGCGATTAAACCAACTACTGTTGCGGTACCGTGGTAGGCTGGCCCGCCGGCACCGTCGTCTGATTTGATCCGGGCTGCACGGGTGGAGCCTGGTTCGGAGCGTTCGCTGGCGCCATGGAATCACCGTTCGAATTAACGTTTACCGAACCCGTCTGACCCGTTGCCTGACCAATTGACGAACCTGAAACCACCATTTCGACACGCCGATTCTGTTGTCGGCCGGAAGCTGTTTCATTTGAAGCGATAGGGTTACTCGGGCCAAACCCCTGCGTAGTTATCGTCGATGAATTCACGCCCTGGCTGCCGAGGTAACTACGAACAGCGTCGGCTCTTTGCTGGGAAAGGCGCTCGTTGAATTCGAGGCTGCCGGTACTGTCGGTGTAACCGTCAACTTCTACATGGATGTCAGGGTAGGCGATAAGAATTCCGGCAACTTTCGCGAGGCGTTCACGCGCTGATCCTTTGAGATCGGCTTTTCCGGTGTCAAACAAAACGTCGGGCATATTCACAATCAAGCCTCGCGCTGTATCTCTGGTTTGCAGAACCTGATTCAGCTGTTGCAGCATGCGAGCGCGCATCTGCGCTTTATCGTTTTCGGCTTGCTGCCGCGCCTGATCTGCCTGCTGGCGGGCCAATTCCGATTGTTGAGCCTGTTGCGCAGCTTGCTGCTGGGCTAATTCAGCCTGCTGCCGGGCTTGCTCGGCCTGTTGCTGCGCCTGTTGTGCCTGAGCGGCCTGAGCCGCGGATTGTTCCGCTTGAGCTTGCGCCTGAGCAGCTGCGGCCTGTTGTGCTTGCGCTTGAGCTTGCGCCTGCGCTTCCCGATCAGCTGCAGCTTTGCGCTCCAATTCAGCATGTTCTTCTTCTTCGCGCTTGATGGTCATTACCCGGGCTTCTTCCGCAGTCTGAACTGCCTCGCGAGCCACGGTTCCGATGGGGCCGCTGCCTTGCTTTCGACGATAGTAGTCTTCAGCCCGGTTCAAGGAATCCTGGGCCTTCTGTAATTCTTGGGGCGCATATTTGTCGGCGCCAGCATCCTTGGCGATTCTTACTGCATTTCTGGCTTCGAGCAGATCGAGCGGCGTCTTGTTGCTTACGTCATAGACCGTAGAATTGATCGGCTGAACTTGAGAGTTATATGTGTCACGAGAAATAAGTTGGAAGGTGACATTTACGGGTTCAATTCCGCCTTTAGTGTCGCGTCGAATTTCATTCTGGGCCACAATTAGATCGCTAGGTTGGGCGACTGCGAAATCGGGTTCCGCGGTTACTATGAGCGCAAATGCCTGCAAATCTGTAGTGGTGTGTACGGAGCTCTTGCCGTCTTTGACAATCAGTTCGCCCAGATTTCGCGGCGCACCCTGCGGGGTAATCGCCCAAAGGACATACGTCAAATAAGCCAACCCGAAACTGTTTGCCGGTCGCAGATGCTCGACGTTGGCCTCGAGCTTCACGCCTCCGGCTGTGCCTTCCACCTTTGCCTCTCCTTTCACCTCGGGAGCAAGATCAGTCCCTCGCAGATTTACTTTGGTTGAACCTTTGTGGCGATAATCCACCGATTCAGTGCTGCGTGAGACCACTCTCATCTGGTATCCGGAGTTCTGATCGCCTGTTATCGCAGGTCCCTCCTGAGAGAATGCCGGGGACACGGAAGTCACTGCCAGACAAACTACGAGCGCCGAATACTTTCCGAATCTAGTCATACACGCCTCCGAGCGATAGAAAAACTGACCAATTGCCCAAATAAGAATGAACGAATACATCGTTGATCCCAATCAGGGGTTCACCTTAGGTTTTAGAAATTAGTAATGCAGAAGACTGGCACGGATCATGCCAATAAAAACGAGGCCGGAGAGCACCGGCCTCGTTGTCAGATCCGTTATTTAACTGGCGCGAGGCAAGGGCTTGTCGGTCTTTTGCCAGTCCGCTTTAGCTTCGCCGGTGGAGGCAATATCCGTCGCGCCAGTGCGCTCAAGGATGTCTTTTGCTTTCTTGGTCCAGTTCGAATCGTCGGCATGCACGGAGAGTAGGATTCCGCCTTCCTTGATTCGGCCTTCATAACGCTTGGCTTCGTATTCGGGAATACCCATGCCAATCAGAGCTCCCGCGATTCCGCCAATTGCACCGCCGACGCCGACACCTGTTAGAGCAGCTACGATCGGGCCGGCTGCGATGAGCGGGCCGACGCCCGGAATTGCAAGTGCACCAATACCGGCCAGCCAACCGAGAGTTCCGCCAACCACGGCACCAGTTGTCACCCCGGCTGCGGTTCCCTCGGGGGCCTTAGTGTCCTTTTTGACTGCGAAGTCTTTCGTGCCCTGATTTTCGGGAAACAGAACGGAGATGTCGGTATTGCGAAAACCCTCCGCTCGGAGGAGGTCGACTGCGTATTCCACGTCGCCTTGAGTGCGATAAAGTCCGAATGCTGCTGTGTTTTTCCCAGCCATTATCAAGCTCCTTTTAAGTGATCGTCCTTAATATGCGTTCTTTTGCAGCATCTAGGATGGCGGGCACAAGATTGGGGATGGCCGGAAATGACCGGAAGTGAGTTATTGGTGCAGAGGCCGAACTTAAAGTAAGCGATTGCCGAAGTTTATCTACTGCGTAGAACCTATTTTGCTGGTTGCAGCAGGTTCGAGGCAGTGTTGGCAGGATGCTCGGTGATGCTGGCTTTCAGCTTGTCTAATTGCTCTTGGGTTGTTTTCCATGCTTTCGCGTTTTTCTTGGTAGCCACTTGCGCGTTCGGGTCTCCGTAGAAGCTAAGAATGTTCTGCCGCAACTCCGGCGATGCCTGATCGAAGTTGTGCTTGGCCAAGTCGTCGAGCAGATGAGCATAGGTTTTATCCGCCAATGAATATTCACCGGCGCGCGTTGGGTGTCCCGTATCAAAATCCATATCCGCGAGCTTTAGCTCCCCAGCTTTTTCCTCGCGAAGCTGTGCGCCGTATTCATCGACGGTTTTGTTTATGCTCTTGACGTACATATCCTCAGTCTGGGTAGTTGGAACTTTGAAGGCAAGCGCTTTAAACGGCCCGACCTTTGGAACGATCTTGAGAAAAAATGCCAGCACGCGCGTGCCGAAGCCAGGCTTGCGATATCCGTTTCCCCATTCCTTCTGGTAGCTGGCACGCGAAAGATGATAGAGAAATTGTTTTTCATTGAAATTTGGCGTGTCGCGGACAATCTCATCACGCCGCGACACCAGCGCTACGCGAGTCATCTCCGGAACAATCTGGCTGATAGCGCGGCGAAAGGTTCCAATCGCCAGGTCTTCGTTATGCATAACGTCCTGAAGTTGCATGCCATAGGTTTCCGCAAACGCGCGTTCGAGCAGAGGCTTGGAAACATTGAAGCCGATAAAGTCATGGAAATTGTCTGATGTGTAACGGTTCTTGGCAACCTGCTCCATGTCAAATCCAAATTCCGTGCGTATGTGCGCTTTCGGATCGTCAACGTAAGTTACTTCCCGTCCGTATTTCTTGCCCAATTTTGGAAAACTAATCGCTACCACCTGGTTGATGGTTGGATGGCCGGTATTGTCGGAGGCGTAGTGCGCCAGAGCTCCTAAAGCGAACGCGTATTCGTTTACGTTGGAGGAATCTCGAACCAGAGCCATTACAAAATCACCGGTACGAACGTAGTGAACCAGGTCGCTAAAATACTTGTTGCCGAACGGATAGTAACCCATGTCCTGAACTACACTGCCGCCATAAGCGTAGCCATGCGCTTGTTTCAATTCGTCATCGGTCGCCTGCGGAAAACGGGCCACCAGCATGGGCCGAAGCTGATCCTTCCAAACTAGATCGATTATTTCTTCGTGGGTGAGGACCGAATATCCGTTTCCAAGACCCGAGCAGATAAATATGAATAACAAGCTGGCGGCGACAAAACCACGGATCGACATAATCTCAGTTGGATGCATTCAGTAGTGCTGACGGCGAGTAGGACTCCGCGAGCGGAACTTTAAATTCCCGTAATGAAAGTATCAGTTGGACTGTTTGCTGATGAAACAGTACCGTGAATCATCGATCATGTATACAGAGAAAGCAACGACGGCCACTCCGGATGAAGCAACCGCGGCAATTACCTCCTCATCGTAGAGCTTGGTTTACCTTAGGGAGGATTATATGTCACGTTTTCTTGCCGCTCTAACATTGGCGCTTTTCGCAGTAACCGCGTTCGCCAGCGATCCCAGCAAGGAGTTAGATAATGCGGCAGTGGTGATCCGCAACATGACTGCATCGCACCAGATTCCATCTTCTGTACTTGCGCAAGCGCAGTGCGTCCTGGTACTTCCTGCGGTAAAGCAAGCGGCCATGATCGTTGGCGGCAAACACGGGGATGGCGTTGTCAGTTGCCGGACAAGTCGTGGTTGGAGCGCGCCCGCTTTCGTGACGATTACCGGCGGCAGCGTAGGACTGCAGGCTGGTTTCGAGCATCAGGACCTGGTACTGCTTATGAACAAACAGGGAGAGCAGGAACTGAGTCGCGGAGAATGGAGTCTTGGATCCGACGCAAGCGCTGCGGGACCGATCAATTCGTCCACCGGCGGTCCGGAAGCCAACGGCTGGAAGACTCCAGTGCTGGTCTATACAACGTCTACAGGGGCCTATGCGGGCGCGAGCCTTGAGGGTTCCAAGATCAGCGTGGACAACGACAATATGCGGAAGCTCTTTGGGACAAATGCCAGCTTGCAGACGGTTCTGAATGGTGAAGCGCCCTCTCCAGGGGCGGCGCAATCATTCATGGCGACTCTCAATGAAGTCACCAAGCAGTAGTTTGCTGGGCTGGCAGAGTTTACTCTGCTGAACTTCAGGCTGCGGAAGGAAGGCTGGCATGCACGCAATTCTTTAAGGCGTGGAGTGCGTACAGTGCGTCGTCCAAGGCTTCTTCTTCTTGAATGTTATCGCCCGGAGCTTTAAACAATTCTCTCGCCCGGACCAGGATTGCATGTTCCGCGTCGGCGATGCGGGCGGCGGTTTTAGCTCTGTCCACTTCCATCAAAGCCGTGAGGTATAAATCTCTCCACGCCCAGACTGAAGGGGGATTTGCAGACGTGGCCATATTAATTTCTCCGTTACTCACCTAATGGGAACTACGTCGAGTATCAAGAAATAATGCAGGATTTCGAGGAGGACAATACAGTAAATACCGTATGCATCGTTGTTGATAAAAAGGTACGAGCCAAGCCGATATTCGCGATCTTTCCGACTTTTTCAAAAGATGTGCAAGTCGATTGCCGAATGTCGAAGGCAAAACTGAGGATATTAATTGTCGTAACTAACTGGCTAACACTAATTTAACAAACATACGAAGCGATGGGGGTAAATCCTGTGGAGAATGTAGCCCGAGAAATCCGCTTTTTAGACGAATGGATTGTGAGGCGGCGTGGTGCCGGACAGATTTCTGCTTTCCCCTATTAGCCTCGGGCTCCGATCCTACCGTTCCTTCTTCAGCTTATTTGCAAGCTCCCTTATCTCTTTTTCCCGCGCGATATTCACGATACCTTTGGCATCGTCGTAAAGGCTTTCGCGCAGCAGGTTGGATAACTTGGCTTTGAGTTTTGCCCGCTCCGCGAAGGGATGGGGGATGAGCAGTTTTTGCGAATCGGAACATGTCAGAGCGCTCCCCGCAAACGTAGTTGCCGCAAACGTGCTTGCCGGATTAGGTTGCGGATCTCGTAATGTTTGGCCAGTTGCTTGTACGACACAAAAAGTAGAAGCAAGCGCCAGGGTAAGCAGAGCAAAACCAGTGTTCGGCACATTTCCACCCCTGTGAAAATCACCGGCAGCCGTCTAACTCATGCGCAGCCTGCGAATCGCCTACAAAGATGGTGTTACTTTCATGCAAGGTTGCCGTATACCAGAACGGCGATGCCGCGGCTACTGACTTTGCGGTAATTCGAAGGGCTCTGTACTTCGTGGTCGGATGTTAGTGGCGTGATGCTGGGAGACTATTGCCTAAGGCCCATCCAGCGCTCAGAAACGACGATTGAGTTCCCTGGATTGTGGGGATCGTAACGTACTGACGTGGGCAGGCCGAGGCGGCAGGAATGAAGGTTAATCAACTGTCTTAGGTAGGTGACGTCCTGTGAAGCTTCGTAAGATACTCCGGCAACATCGTATTGGAAAATCAGGAAGGTCGCTGGTTTTCGTCCCTCGGGATTCATTTCCTGAACGTCGATGACAGTTCCGTCGGTGATGCGGCCAACCCGATCGAGCCATGTCCGGCGTTCCTTTTCGATTTCGTCGGGTCCCTTTGGCTTGCGACGCAACAGCAGGTACGCCGCCAGCAACACGCCGGAGCCACAACAGATCGCTGTATATAGACGGAATGAAATCATGACTTGCGGAAGAGCCACGCGGCAACTTGTCTTAAACAGAATAAGGCTTGCGGGCGAATCGCGGAAGGGCTTTGGAGTTACCAAAGTGAAATGAAGAAGGTTTCTTTCAGCAGACCGGCCTGGCGTTTGTTTGGAGTCGGTTATTCCTCGCGTTCAAAGTAATCACGTCTAAGGTTTTCCAACCGTTAGCGCGAAGATCGCAATATTTTTCCCAAACCAATGCGAGTTGACGCTTTGAAGTTGGGGCAGCTCGGGCTGCAGGTCATTCGATAAATTTACGTCCCAGCCTGCTTGGATTACCCAAACATTCTCACCAGGTTTGAGTGAGAGTGCGCGCGTCAATTCGTTCCACCTGGGAAGAAAATTCTCTGCATTGAAGATGTACAGATCGGGACCAGCGGCGCCGACGTGATGGTTGCCGCATTGCACCCGCTCAAGGCTTCCAACAGGAGCAGCAAACGGAACCGGTTCCTCGGGGCACACGTAGTAGCCGAGCAGCAGGCGAGTCTGGTAATCGACGAAGATCAGCTCTGACGGCGGAATCTGCGAGCGAATGAACTCGGTCGCACGGGTCATTTGGATGCGGCTCTGATCTTCACGAACGATGTAGGGACGATGCGGCTTGCCGAATGCATTGCAGGCTGCGATCACAAGAATGGCAAGCGCGATTGCCTGCCGGATGTTTTCCTTCGCCGACCGCGCCATCGCGAAACTCACCCCAGCCACCGCGAACATAATGAGAAACGCAGAGTGACGTGTTCCCCCATACGGATAGATTCTGGCAATTGCGGCTGCTGCTCCCACGAGGAATGGCAAGACGAGAAGAATCACCAACTGATGCGAAGTCGCGGTTGGTTGCCTAGCCAGACACTTACCTCGCCAAACCAGAACGGCTGCGGCAATGAAGGCTAAGTACGCGATATCTCCGACTGCGAGCTGGCCGAAAACGTATTGAAAGACGCCGCCGGTGCGGGCGAACGCGAAAAGAAACGGGTTGTCATGACCGGGACGAAAGAAAGAGTTGGCCAGCCATCCCTGAATGGTGCCGGCTGCGTAGTTTCCCTTCAACTTAGAAATGTGCGAAACGTATAAGGCGGCGACCAGTCCGACGGAGCCCGCTTGCCCCATGATCCAGGCTACGGTGACCTTGTCTGATGGGCGAGCGATGACCCGGAGTAGCGAATAAACCCCCATCGCTGCCGCGAAAAGAATCGCCGAGTAATGAGTGAGCAAGCCGAGATAGAGAAATATTGCCGACAGCAACATCGTGCCAGCGGAGCTTTCGGCTAAGGCACGCTCGAGGCAGTAAGCCGCGGCAGCCAAAAAAAACAGCAGCAACGCATACTGCCGTACCTCGGCGGAGAGCGCGATCAGGGGCGGGAGAAAACTTACCAGGATCAAACCAGTGAATCCCGTTAGCCTGCCGAAAATCCGAGTGAGCCATTTGAAAAATGTCCAGCAGAATGCGGTGCCCGCCATCACTGAGGGCAGGCGAAGCATAAGCTCCGACGTGCCCAGTTGCCGCCAGAAGTGAAGCACGAACGTCAAAAGTGCAGGGTGCGCATTCGTCAGACTCGCTTTATAAGCCAGCAGCCATGTGAATTGATTGGCCAGCAGGTAATGGAGGGCTTCATCAGGATTGAGGAATGTGTCCCCGGCGGTTCGCAAGCGGATCAAGAAGGCAGCCGTCACTACCAGAATTGCAGTCAAATCGGAATGAGCCTCGAGCCAACCGTCGAAGCGTAATTCCTCATCCGGTTGGGATTCGAATCTATCTTGCCCACGCTGTGTGTAATTCATCGGAAGCCGAAAGATCAACCTGTATGGGGGTGCGGCTGTGGCTCAAGCTTAGTGCGAGAACGGGTGCTACGCACTTCAGAAATCACGTAGAGTATCAAAATGCCAAGCTCTGGCTCAATGGGATGCCGGTAGCGCGGATGCGGAAAGACAAAGTAATATACCAGCGGATAGCTCAGAACGAGTCCAAAAAATAGCCATGCGCCTGGCATATGTCTACGCAGGGCACGACCGAGTCCCCAGAAGGCGAGCACTGAAGAAGCCAGGAAAACAGAATTCCGTAGAAACCGAAGCGTCGGATTTTCCGAGGGTTTCGGCAGCCCAGCCCAGTAATAAATAAAACGCTTCAGAGAGAGCCCGGCAAATCGGCCGTAGTCGGCGCGAATGAAATCCAGCGCTTCGCGTTTTCGTTTGGCCACATAAGCGAGTTCACCCAACTCCCGATAGCGGCGCATCTCGGAAACATTCTTGGTGGGATGAAGATAGTCCATCCAGGTGCCGTCTGCTCCGGGGCCGTTTCCCAACCGAAGTTCGGCGCCAAAATTTGACCGGATGAAAACAAATTCCCCGAACGTGCGGTAATTGCGAAACAGCCAGGGCGCGATGCATGCCACGAAGATAAGGGATGCTAGAACGATTCGGGCAAGGGAACGTTTGCTTGCTTTGGCGCGGTGGCACCAGATCCACAATCCGGATACTGGCAGAAACGACAACAATGCAGTGTTGGTCAATGCGGTAATTCCCCAGAGCAGGCCGAACTCCAGCCATGGTGTTGTCCGATCTTTGTCGTCCGTTGTCAGGGTTAGCCAGAAAATTACTGCCATAAGCAGCGCGGCGAGGCTCGTCTCCCACACCCAGCGCGTGCACCAGAAAATTACTGACGGCAAGAGCGCCCAAGTCCAGGCTGACCATACCGCAACCCTTTCGTCGAAACATTTTTTCGCGATCAAGAAAATCGGGATGCAAGTGAGCGCGGAAAAAATACTGTTAAGGCTTAACAGCACCAGCGCCGAGGGTCGACTGTAAACTCCGAACAGTTTGAAAACGCCGGCGATCAGAAAAGGATAGAGCGGTGGCTCCCAAGCCGTCGGCCCGGTAGTTTCGTTAAAGGGATTGCTGAACCCTTGGCCATCGGCGAGCGAGCGTCCAATGCGGCCCATCTCGAAGCCAAAGTCGAAGTTCTTTTCGTTCGCGGCGGCGACTACATGCTTACGGGAGGTGAAATTGTAGGTGTGGCCGATAATGATGTAGCCAAAGCGCGTTCCAAAAGCCACGACCACCATCCAGAAAAAAGAAGTGCGCGCCTTTACCCACCAGCGTCGGAGGACGCTCCAGTCTGCCGCCTTAGGCGTGGTCGTCGTGGCATCCACAGGGGCCCGATTCTGCTGAAGCAGCGGGACGGTTCAGTTGTAGCTGATAGAGCCTTTTTCGGCAACTTTCGTGGTCCGCGAGCAATGCCGAGTGCTCCTTGACACCCCACTCTGCGGCCTTTATCCTTTAGCTTCGCTCCTTGGAGAACTACGCCTCTGAGCGTGCTTCCGCGTTCTTCGCGGTATGAATTTTGGGCGCGGAGATCTCGATGCTTATCGAAATCAAAGATTTGGAACTTCATCCTATTGATTTTGAGGAGGAGTTTCGTCCAGGTGAGCTTGATCTAGGGCCCGACCTTCAGCAAAAAAATACTCTACAAGCTGCCGGACGCGCTCAACTCATAGAAGAGCATCACGGGAAGCACGAACGGATCAAAGATATACGAGTCAGCGGGGAACTCTCGACGTCCCTGGAACTGCTTTGTGCTCGTTGCCTTGAACCTGTAACTCAGGATGTAAGTCGTAAGTTTGATTTGCTATATCGGCCACTGGGTGCGGATGCCGGGCGGGAAGAGCTTTCGGTAACCGGCGCCGAAGCCGAGATCAGCTATTATCAAGGGGAAGGTTTGCTGCTTGAAGATGCGATCCGTGAGCAGGTTCTGTTGGCCGTCCCTCTGAAAGTACTTTGCCGCGAGAATTGTAAGGGACTTTGTCCGCATTGCGGGGCGAATCAGAATGTTGAGCGCTGTTCCTGTGCTGAGCCAGTCGAAGATCCGCGTTGGACGCCGCTGAAAGATCTTCGCAGCAAGTTGGGAAATTAGTTTAAGGTGCGCGGGCGTGACGCTCGCCTCCACACAAAGGAATCTATAATGCCAAATCCAAAACGGCGACACTCCAAAGCACGCACCGGAAGCCGGCGCGCCCATGATTCGCTGAAAAGTCATGCACTATCTGAATGTCCGAACTGCCACGAGCGCAAGATGCCGCATCGGGCCTGCCCCAAGTGCGGCTACTACAAAGGGCGCGAAGTTCTCGACGTTGAGGAAGCCAGCTAGTCGCGACTCCCATGCCAAGCGTCATAGCCTTGGACGCGATGGGTTCCGACCGCAGGCCGAAGCCTGAAATCGAAGGCGCAATTCAGGCGGCGCGGCATTACGATGTCCATGTGCTTTTGGTGGGTCCGGAACCGACTCTCCGGGCCGAGTTGGCGCGTTATCCCGCCGCAACCGGACTTCCTATCAATGTCGTCCATGCCAGCGAAGTAATCGGCATGGATGACAAAGCGGTGCAGGCTGTCCGTGCCAAGCGCGATTCCTCGATGCGAGTTGGGCTTCGACTGGTTCGTGACGGCCAAGCCTCAGGTTTTATAACTGCAGGCAACACAGGCGCGGCAATGGCTACAGCGAAAATGGTCCTGGGTGCCATCCCTGGCGTGGACCGGCCAGCACTCGCGGCTATATTTCCCACCGCGATTGGCACCGTCGCCAGCTTGCTCGACGTCGGCGCCAACGTCGACAGTAAGCCACATAATCTTGAGCAATTCGCGGTCATGGGCGAAATTTATTTTCGTACTATGTTTGGAACCAAGCGTCCGCGAGTGGGCTTGCTTTCAATCGGCGAGGAAGAAACCAAGGGCAACGAACTGACGCGGGATGCTTTTCAGCTCCTGCAAAAGCTGCCGCTGAATTTTGTCGGGAACGTCGAAGGCCGCGACCTCTATAACGGCAAAGTGGATGTCATTGTCGCCGACGGATTCGTTGGCAATGTAGCACTGAAGATTTCAGAAGGCGTCGCCAACCTGGTTCGTTCTACATTGAAAGAATCGCTCAAAGCAACTATCACTCGGCAAGTGGGAGCTCTGCTCTCGCGCAGCGCCTTTGCTGATTTTAAGAAACGTCTAGACCATACGGAATACGGCGGTGCGCCTCTACTCGGGGTGAAAGGGGTTTGCTTTATCACGCACGGTTCGTCGAACGCCAATGCGATCAAGAACGCCATCCGTGTGGCGGCAGAGTTCGCCGAACATCCGATTAATTCCGAGATAGAAAGAACGCTGATTGGAATCCGTGCAGCGAGATCAGCGCGCAGCGGAACCGAAGACGTTGCAAGAAACGTTTCTACAGGAGTTCCGCTGTAGGAATGCTTCGTTGGTAACCATTCCTTCTGGTTCGGATAACTATGACAACTGCTTCATACACCAGTACTCCCATCGCATTTCTTTTCCCCGGCCAGGGATCACAAACCATCGGCATGGGCAAAGAACTCGCAGAAAAATATTCGATCGCCATGCAGACATTTGAAGAAGCAGAGGACCTGCTGGGCTACAAGCTCTCGCAGCTTTGCTTCGACGGGCCCGAGGATCAACTTCGCCTCACTGAAATTACCCAGCCGGCAATTCTGACCGTTTCGGTAGCCGCTTTTCGCGTTTTGTACGAAAAGGGCATCAAGCCCAATTTTGTTGCGGGACACAGCCTGGGCGAATATTCCGCTCATGTGGCAGCGGGAACCTTCAGTTTCGCTGATGCGGTACATACCGTGCGGCATCGCGGTAAATACATGCAGGAAGCTGTGCCTCTCGGCGTAGGGACGATGGCGGCGATCCTCGGCATGGAGTTGGAGAAAGTCACCGCGGTTTGCAGGGACGCCGCCCAAGGCGAAATTTGCGAACCGGCAAATATCAACTCACCAGAACAAATCGTTATTTCCGGTCACACGGCAGCAGTCGAACGAGCGACGAAACTCGCAGACGAACGCGGCGCGAAACGGGCGAAAGTGCTGCCAGTCAGCGCTCCGTTTCATTGCTCGCTGATGAAACCGGCGCAGGATCGTCTGGCCAGGCATTTGTCCTCGATCGCGTTCAGCAAGCCATCCGCTGGGGTCGTCTGCAATGCCGATGCGGCTTTGCTGACTGAAGCTGACCCCAGCCGCGACGCGCTGATCCGTCAGGTGACAGGCGCGGTGAAGTGGGAGCAATCCATGCGGGTGCTGATTGCGCAAGGTGTGCAGACTTTCGTTGAAGTGGGACCGGGTAAAGTGCTCTGCGGCCTGATGCGACAGATCGATCGCTCGAAGACATGCGTCAATGTGTCCGACGAAGCATCACTCCAAAAGACGTTGGAACAGCTTGCTGTCCGCGTTTAGTCGGATTATTCCGTAACCCAGGTCCACCAATTGCCGCACTGTATTTCGTTAGGAGAGAAAGATAGAGTCCGATTGGATTTTTCCACCCACACGTAGGCGTGTTCCATACGAGCGTTCACCGTGACCTGAACGATGACTCCGCTTCCACCCGGAGGGCTCAGCGAACAATCGACCGAATAAGATTTCACCAAGCCCCATTCTCCGCCGGGACCCCAGTCACGATGGAAGTCATTGAATGCGTACTTCAAATATTGGTTGGGATGTTGCTTCCAATCAGGGTCGCGGAACCATATACCGTAGGCGGCTTCGTAGTCCTGTTTTTGCAGCGCAGCGAAGAACTTGTTCACCGCATTGCGCTCGGGGTAATCACGATAGTGGTAAGCGACCCACGCGGCGAGCAGAATAACGAAAATTCCGACGACGATTCGCCTGCGCCGCCGGCTATCGCGCGACGGGTCGTACTTTTCCGCATCCATCAGTGTCATGCTCTCATAAGCATAACGGAAACCAGATGAGAACAAAAAGTTCCGAACGAATTGGGCAATTTAGTAATTGGGTAATCGAGTAGTTAAAAAGTCAGTAAGGAAGCTTCTAAATCTCCGAATTACACAATTACCCGATGCCGCTACAGGGTTCTCTTGAAGAGCGGCGTGGCCACTGCCAGCGTAACGAATGCGAAGATGGATAAATAAGCCATATCCGGCCAGATGGCAGCCATTCCCGTTTCCTTCAACAAAACCGACTTGAAGCCGTGCACTGCAAATGTGAATGGATCTACTTTCGCGATGCCGCGCAGCCACCAAGGAAACGCTTGAATTGGATAGATCGCTCCACTTGGGAAAAACAACAGCGTATTCAGAATTCCGAAGATTGCGCGTGGCACCAGCGGATCTTCCACCCGAACCATGAGCAGAAACATCATGGTATTGAAGGCAATCGAAGTCAGCAGAATCATGATCATGAGTTCGAGCACGACGCCTGGATTGAATATCGTCCCTACACCAGCTAGAAGCGAGCCAATGACCGTGATCACTACTCCGGTCATGACCGCCTTGATGGCGCCGGCAGCGTTAAGTCCAAAAACCAGCTCGGTTTTGGTGATGGGCGTCACGAGATATCCTTCATGCACACCTCTGGCTTTGTCATCGATGTAGAGCATCCCGCCGCCGATCATCACAGAAACAAACATTGCCAATGTGATCGAGCCCGGTAGAAGATATTTCATATATTCGATGTAAGGATAGAGCTCCACAATCTGCAGCACCGTCTGCTGCAGGATGCGAGGTTCGACGGTGGGCTCATTAAGCGCGTTGGTGATGCCGGTGAGTTCGTCCTCAAGCGTTGAACTCATGAAATTGTCGCTGTTGTCGACCACCAGTGCGATGCGTGGCTGATCCTGCTCGTAGACTCGCCGCGAATACTGTGGCGGGATAATTACGGCGCCTTGAATCTTGCCGTTGCGCACATCTTCCATCGCCGTCTTGGGATCGTGATAATAAACCGGCTCGAAGGTCCGCATGTTGGCACGAACCGAATCGAAAGCTTCGCGAATCTTGAGCGCCTGCGTGCCGCCATCCTGATCGACCAGGCCTAACTTGGCGTCGCGAATCTTCCCACCAAATGCGTTGCCCAGCACAATGAGTTGCACCAGAGGAAAAATCATTGAGGCCATCATGAGCGCCGGAGAGCGGAAGAACTTTCTCATTTCGCGTTCGACAATAGCGAGTATGTGATTCATGGCTGCAACCCCGGTCTGGGCGGCATCACGAAGGCGTGTGCTTTGACCAGTTCGTCGCGCAACTGCCGCCCGGTGTAGTACACGAATACGTCGTCGAGCGTTGTGTTCTGCACCGAAAGCGATCGGATCTTGACGCCGCCGTGCACCGCCACTTCCACGAGTTCGGTTGTGGTTCGCGATCCGTCTCCGGTCAGAATGCGATACATGCCGGCGCCTTCGTGTTGGACGGAAGTCACGCCACTTAGCTTCTTCAACCGTACTTCCCAATCCGGCGGTGCGTTATCGAACTGCGCTTCGATCACGTTCGATCCGGGCACGCTTGCTTTCAGTGCTGGCGGGGTATCCAGGGCGACGAGTTTGCCGTGATCCACAATGGCGATGCGGTCGCACAGCCGGTCAGCTTCGTCCATGTAGTGAGTGGTGATCAGAATAGTGAGTTTTCGATGGCTTTTGATGTTGGTAAGCATCTCCCAGACTGCGACGCGGGAAACAGGATCGAGGCCAGTGGTAGGCTCATCGAGAAAGAAGATTCGCGGACTATGTACCAGGCCGCGCGCAATTTCCAGCCGCCGCCGCATGCCGCCTGACAACGTTTTGGTCTGCGCTGCCCGCCATTTCGTCAGATCTACCAACTCCAGCAACTCATCAATTGCCTCTTTGCGCTTTTTCGCAGGAACGTCGTAAAGCTTGGCGTAGATATTGAGATTTTCCTCCACGGTGAGATCAATATCACTGGTAAGGGCTTGTGGAATTACTCCGATTGCGCGCCGAACCCCATCTGGATCCTTTTGCACATCGTGACCGGCTATGCGGGCCGTACCGGCAGTGATCGGAATTAACGTGGTCATCATTCGAATGAGAGTGGACTTGCCTGCCCCATTCGGCCCCAGCAACCCGAAAATCTCTTCTTCCTTCACGTTGAAAGAAACGTCATCGACTGCAGTGAAATCGCCGTATTTCTTGACGATGTGGTCCACTGCGATGGCATTCGATGCAGCAGCATCGTCACCCTGGCCATGCCCGTTGCTGCGAGCGCCAGCACCCTGTCCGCCGCCGAGGTCGGTGATCATGGACGTGTTTCCGCCGATACGTTTTCCCGCGCCGTCCCTTTGAGTTGATCCGGTGAAACCATGACTTCCGCAGTCATCCCTGGAACGTACGCGCCCTTGGGATTCTCCAGGCGAACTTTCAGCACGATGGTTCTGATATCGCGCTTACGCCGGCCGACATCTCGTTGAGTGGCAAAGTCGGCTTCTGCTGATTTGAAAAACACCTTGCCTGAAGTAATCGTTCCTCCGGGAAGACGCACACGCAGCGTGTCTCCCAATCCAATGTGATCCGCATCGGTCTCGGGAATCGCGGCCCGCACCCAGGTGTCACCGAGGTCGACAATCGTCACAATCGCTTGCCCTGAGTTCAGCACTTCGCCTTCACGGGCGGCGCGCACGGAGACAGTCCCATTCACGGGGGCGTAAATCTTGGTGTAACCCAAGCGAACTTCAGCTTCCTTGAGCATGCTTTCCGCATTAGCAACTTGGGCGCGCGTCGATTGGACCGTATTCTGCGCGGCGGCGGCCTGATGGGTATTCGCAATCGCGGTATTCAAATCGGCCTGGGCAGCGCTCACCTGCTCCTGCAGCGATTGAACCAGCGCTTTCTGCGCCGCTAAATTCGTCTCAGCTTGCACGCGATCCTGATCGGAAGCGACTCCCTCTTTCGCCAACTCAATCATGCGGCGGCTGTCGCTCTCGGTTCTCTCGAATGTAGCTTCTGCTTGCAATAGTTGCGCTCGCATGGACTGCAGCCGCGCCTGCGCATTCAGCACGCTGCTCGACGTCGATCCTTTCGTGGCTTGCAGAGTGGATTGGGTCTCTGCGACTTTCGATTTCAAGCTGTCGATGGTGGCGGCTGCTGCTCGTTCTTCCGCCTCTAGTTCGGAGGGATCGAGAACTGCAATCAGATCGCCCTGTTTCACCTGAGTACCTTCATCAACCAGCAGCTTTGCCAGACGCCCTCCGATTTGCGGGCTGACAATTACCTGGTTCGAATCTACCGTGCCAATGAGAATGAGATCCCTGCTGCTGGGCGTGGAAACGAGGTAGTACGTCAAGGATATGGCGAAAATCACGCCTAGAATCATCAGGAATTTATTGCGTACGCTCATGGTCGTGCTCCTCGGGGTTTTCCGCGTAACTCCTGAAACAAAGAACTCGAAATCAGATCCAGCACCGCCGCGCGGCGGGCTGCCACGCGCTCGGGAGACATGGGGTCGGTCCCGATCATTAATTGCATTACCGGAGCGCTGGTGAAATAGAAAACAATGACCGCGATCATGGATGGAATAAAATGCAGCGGATCGACGGGCCGGAATTCACCGCGGAATTGTCCTTTCTTAAGGACCTCTGCGATCCGGCCAAAGAGCGGACGGAAATACCTTTTCACAATTTTCTCCAGGTGATTCGTCCGCGTGCGGCCAACCCCCATCATTTCGCCCTGTACAATCCGCGGGTAGAGAGGATGGCTGGCAACATAATCGAAGTGAGCGCCCGCGTAGGCAAGAATCTTCTCCCGCGGGGGAAGGTCGCGCGAAAAAACCTCTTCGAGGTGTGTGACCAAGCCGCCGAAGACCTGATCGAGCACCGCACCGTACAAAGCCTCTTTATCCTTAAAGTAGTAATACAGAAGCGCTTTATTGACCTTGGCGGCGCGGGCAATGGCGTCGGTTCTGGCTCCGGCAATACCTTCGCGTGCGAACTCCCTGACCGCTGCTTGCAGGATGGCTGCGCGGCTTTGTTCGGGACGCCCGCGAGATCCCATTCGCGATTTGGTAACGACGTTTGCCATTATTATTAATTAACTGGTTAGTTAGATTATATCAATAACGACAAAAATGCACAAATGCCTAGGAGAGTCTGCAGGATAGTGGATCAGGGCTGTTTGGAGACGGCGATTTAGCTCTCGAGGCGAAGCAGCGCTGGGCGGCCGCGTGCGATCTGCTGCTTCTTCTAATCCGCTACCCGCAAAATCATTCGCTTGCCGGTCTCAATACCTGAGCCGGCGATGTCGAGCAAAGCGGTGTCGAGAGTTTTGCGAGAGACAAAATGAGTGAGCACCCGAACCTGGTGCCGGGCGGAAACGTTCCGCGCCCAAACTGCGGCAGCCCGAGCGACTCCCACGCGGTTTCGCTCCAAAATCGTCGTGATCGGGCCGATAGCCGCGGGATCGCTCACCGAGAAGCGAAGATAGTGGTTGCTTTCACTATCACGACTGGAAGCGCTAACCCTGCCGCCAGGGCTCATGGAAAATCCGCCTTGATGGCAAGCGATGTCCACTACGTCAGAAAGCACAGCACTGGCGCTGGGCAGAGAACCCGCCCCCTTACCCGAAAAAAGCATCTCCCCCACTGCATCACCACGGACCAGCACGGCATTATTCTCATCGCGAATTCCGGCCAGTTGATGTGACAGGGGCAGCAATA
This sequence comes from Terriglobales bacterium, assembly GCA_036008085.1. GTDB lineage: Bacteria > Acidobacteriota > Terriglobia > Terriglobales > Acidobacteriaceae > JABDBE01. The sequence goes on along the minus strand of DASYOD010000059.1, from coordinate 8,046 downwards.
CCGGAGCGCAACTCAGCGACACCGCATCCTTGCTCAACTCAGCAGTCGCCACATGCTTGATCACGAAACCCAGTTCCCTGGCCGCTTGAACGTCGTCAGCAGCAATGTCGCGAATGCCCTCAACTTCAACCGCGTTGGCATTTACCTGCGCGCTGAACGCCAGTTCGGTCAGAATTTTCAACTTCTGCGCGGCATCGTGGCCATCGATATCGAGCGTAGGATCAGCTTCCGCGAAACCTTTCGCTTGCGCCTCGCGAAGCGCTTCCTCGAATTCAATCCGACCTTCACTCATGCGCGTCAAAATGTAATTGCAGGTTCCGTTCAGGATGCCGCTGAGTCGTTGAATAGTATTTCCGACTAATCCATTCCGTAAAGCCCGAATAATCGGAATTCCACCGCAAACGCTGGCTTCAAACCCCAGGCGGACTCTCTTTGCTTCCGCCGTCTTCATCAAACTAAAGCCATCCAGCGCAAGCAACGCCTTATTGGCGGTCACAACGTGTTTCCCACGCGCCAGCGAGCGTTCGATAAAACTTCGCGCCGGCTCGATCCCGCCTACCAGTTCGACCACGAGGTCGCAGCCGTTATTTAGAACTTTGTCAGGTTGCGTAGTCAGGAGCGCATGATCGACGCCATGCCGCTCTTTATCGAGGTCGCGAACCAGGATCTTCGTGATCCGCAACTCGACGCCGGAGCGCTGCCGGATGAGCGCGTCGTTCTTTCCCACCAGTTCGACCAGTCCGCGGCCAACCGTTCCGCAACCCAGCAATCCGATTTTCAATTTACGAACCATGGCATTATTCGAGCTTATGGAGACCGGCCGTCGTCGTCAGGAAACATCGTTTACGAAGCGCCGCCAGCAATCGATGGCACCAGCAAAACCTCATCTCCATCCTGAAACGCGTAAGTGTTCCCACCGAGAAAACGAATATCTTCCTCGTTGACATAGACGTTCAGAAACCGGCGAACCTCGCCAGCCTCGTCGCGCAAATGCGATTTCAGATCCGGAAACTGCTGGTCGAGCGCAGAAAAAAGTTCTCCCAGGTTTCCAGCCGAACATTTAACTTGTCCGGTTCCTGATGTCAGGCGGCGCAGGGCTGTTGGAATTTGTACGGTAACGGTCATTTCATGCCTCCACTGTTTCTGGAATGTTCTTCTCCGCTGTGTCCAGCGTTCTTTGCAAATATGTTTCAAACTCCGCGATCTTCGGGCGAATCGGCTCCTCCGTTTCGTACCTGCCGGCGAGCACATCAGTAGTTTTCAAGCCGTTGCCGGTGATGCAGAGCACCGTTGTTTCCTCTGGCGAGATGCGACCATCGCGATAGAGTTTGCGCGCGCATCCCGTCGTCACACCACCCGCGGTTTCGGTGAAGATGCCTTCTGTCTCCGCCAAAAGCTGAATGGACTCGATCATTTCAGTGTCGGAAACATCTTCCGACCAGCCTCCGCTCTTTGTAATGGCCTTGATGGCATAGTGCCCGTCCGCGGGATTGCCGATCGCCAGCGAGCGAGCCAGTGTGACCGGCTTCTGAGGCTCTATATCGGCATTTCCGGCCTTTACCGCAGTCGAAATCGGAGAACAACCAGTCGCCTGCGCCCCGAAGAATTTCACCGTTTTCGCTTCGACCAGACCTAGCTGAACGAGTTCGTCGAACGCCTTTCTGACTTTGGTGATCAAGGACCCGCCGGCCATCGGCACAACCACGTTGTCAGGCAATCGCCATCCCAGTTGTTCGGCGATTTCAAATCCCACGGTCTTCGAGCCTTCGGCGTAATAAGGACGCAAATTCACATTGACGAAGCCCCATCGATGCTCATCAGCGATCTGCGAGCACAGACGATTCACCTGGTCGTAGCTGCCCGCAATGCGAACCAGCTTCGCGCCATAAATTTGCGTGCCCAGAATTTTCGCGGGCTCGAGATCGGCGGGGACGAAGATCCAGGCTTTGAATCCGTTGCGCGCAGCCTGCGCCGCAACCGAATTGGCAAGGTTGCCCGTGGAAGAACAAGCTACGGTATCGAAGCCGAAGCTCTTAGCCTGCGCCAATGCCACTGCGACCACGCGGTCTTTGAAGCTCAGCGTGGGCAAACATACCGCGTCGTTTTTGATGAACAGATGTTTGGCGCCAAGACGCGCGGCCAACTTAGGTGCCCGAAGCAGAGGCGTAAAGCCTACCGGCAACGTTGGCTGATAGTTCGGGGGCAACGGCAGCAGTTCCGCGTAACGCCACATATCGGGCGCACGGCTCGCGATTCGCTCATGCGTAAACTTGCCGCGCAAAGCTTCGTAATCGCAAAAAATTTCCAGTGGAGAGAAACAATCATCGCAAATCGACTTAGGCTGGTTTCCCCAACTCTTGTGGCACTCGCGGCAACGCAATTCGTACTTTGAGGGGTCCGGTGTGATGGTTAGAACTCGGGCGGCGGCGCTCATAGCGTACTCGCTTTCTGTTGCCGAGGGACGAGCCGCAAAACACCGAACCGAGAATCTCTTGACCGGAAAAAATTAATGAGAGGAAGAAGAACGAGATGCTGGACTGCGGGCACCCCGAATCTCATGTCCCCCGTTTCCGGGTGAGAGTTGACACCGGGCGACCGGGAGATGACTCCCGATCCGGTTGTCGTGGCTTCTCAGGGCTCGTCCCTCAGCCACTCTTCATGAAATCCAAGGTCTGCTCCGAAGAGCAAACTTGATTCAGATATTAACGCTGCAAATTGCTTCCCGTCAAGTTCGAAGTCAAAATGCCCATCACCTCGAGGGCAAAGCCGTGGGATGCTTCGGTTGGTAGAGCCCTATTTTCCCGCCGCCGGGGAGACTGATTTTGGTGATCGATCCCCAGCGCTCATTGTGAATATCGGAACTCACCACGCCTTTCTTCTTGAGCGCTGACATCTCCGCCTTGAGATCGTCACACATGAAATAAAGTTCGTGGCGATCATTTTCCTCGGCGGGATGGATTGCGGCTTCGGCCGGAGGCAGAGCAAAAATCAACCATCCGTGGCCAGCATCAACGGAAGCGAGTCCGAGAACGTCCCGAAAAAAAGCACGATCAGCCTCGGCATCGTTGCTGTATACGATGACATGCGCCCCAGAGATCATAGGACTGCCCTCTCCTTCTTGACGATGCGTGTTCGCAGCGATGTCATCGTGGCATTCAGCTAGTTGGCGGCGCGACGTCGGTGCGAAGCTTGAGCGTTGGAGTGCCTTGTCCCGCAGGTTTTTGCTGATTATCGTTGAGCGCATCGAGCAACTCACGCGTGATACGGTCATCGATCTCTGCTGCATTCTGCAATGTCACAGGATAGCGGATAACGGCTTCGAGGCCGTTACCCGTAAAAACCAGTCGAGTTCTGGGATGAAACTCTGCAGTCGAGGTCGCCCCGAGCGTGCTTTCCAGTTGGCGGCGCTGGCGTTCAATGTCGTCCTTGTAATCGGCAAACACCTCGTTCACGACTTCCGCTAGGTTCTTCTCGATCTTGTGGTAGTCGCTGTTGCCGGGTACCGTTAATGTGATCTCGTGCCACATGAAGCTGGTGCCGGGGATTTGTTTGAATACGCCCGATGTCGGTTGGAAAACGATAGAGTTGGAAAACGCAACCACGCGGCCGGTAGGAATTTCCGCTCCGCTTAGTTCCATAAGCTGCAAGCGGACGAGACCAACGTCGACAACTTCTCCATTTACTCCGGCGATCTGCACGCGGTCTCCGACTCGGATGCCGAATTTCCCAATCAGAAAGAAGTAGCCGGCAACAGAGAGAATTACATTTTGCAGTGCGACCGCTACTCCCGCTGTGATCAGGCCCGCAAACGTCGCCACTGAACCCAACTGGCTGGCAAAGGCAAACGCCACCACCAGTACGACCGCGAACCACATTACGATTCTGCGGATTAGCAAAAATTGATAACGGCGTCGGCCTTCGCGCACGTAGCTGAAGATAGCCCTGCGCCAAACCTCTGCCGCTGCGAATACAATCCCCAGAGCAAATGCGAGCGCCAGTAGCCGAGCCAAAAGGCCCTTCAGATCGGAGCGATAGCGGGACTTCACGCTGCTCTGCCAGTTCTGCAGATTTCTTTTATACAGATCCAGCAAAATGGATTGCTTGCTGAGCGGAAGCACCGCAGCGGACAGCTGCTTGAATTGAGCGGTGAGTGAATCCAATTGTTTTTTCTGCTGCGCTAGGGTTTGGGCGTTGGCGCTGTCGGCCTGCTGCGCGATGAGGTCGCTTTGCTTCGTCAAATCCTTCAGCTGGAAAACTAGAGGATCAAGTAATTGTTTGTTGGAGCTCGCCAGGTCATCCGTGGCTTTTATGCGGTCGCCAATGGTGTCGAGCTTGCCAGACAGGGAGAAAAGATCTGCGGTCAAGCCCCACAAGCCACTTGGTTCAGGCTTGCTGCCGGGCACGGCTGGAGCAGGGTGAGACGGCGCAGTATTCGACGATGCGCCATTTGCATAACCTCCTACTTCTGGTGGCAAAGTGCGGGCAAGCGCGTCGATTTGCCCGCGTAGGCTGGTCGTTCCCAATCCATTGGTACTCGAGCCTCCGACAAAATCTGCCATTTTGACGATAATGTCACGGCGGGCGTTGGCGAGATCGATTTCGCTTTGCAGTTCGGCAATGGTCGCTTCCGTGTCCTGACGCTTTTTCCCCGTCAGATGTTCCAGTTTCTCGCGATCGGACTGCAATTCCGTCTGCGTATCTTTGACCTGCTGATCGAGCTTGTGTGCCAATTGCAGAAGCGACTGGTAGCGTCCGCCTTCGGGATTCTGCGCCTGATTCGACCCCGCCGAGGCCTGCGCAGAGAACTCCGCTTCAGCTCGTGCGCATTCGAATGCGTGACTCGCGACCTGGTCGGCGAGTGCGCGGTCGTCGCTTACCGCGATGATGTCTTCGGGCTCGGTGGCGATCTGCCGCTCGACATCGATCTGCCGGTACCAGTTGATCGTTTGATCGAGAAACTGCAGGATCTGTGAGCGGTCGGAAGTTGACGCGTTATTCTGGGAGACCGTATCAGCGCAAAAAAGTAGTGATAAAACCGTGATCACGACATGCGGGATGATCCCACGTTTCTTGATAGGGGTATGCCCGCTTACTGTTCTCTTGGGATGAATAAATTGCATGCTTTGAGCATTTAACAGAAACTTAAGTCTAATTGATTCGACTGGACGATATTGCGGTTGCATCGGCGTCGAAAACAAATGCGCCCTAGAACTTCTTTCGCAGGAATTCAAACAGCACATACCCGATAAGGGCTGCCGTAATGGCAATGGCAAAATTGGCAATAGTAAAAACATCTCTAACTGCCCACGCTAGTCCTCGCTTATTCCCCATGCCTGAACGCTCGAATTCCCCCATCAATAGATTCGAATAAAAAAGGAAGACAATAAAACCAATCTCGATCACGGCTGTTAAGACATTTTTCTTCACGCTAACTCCTTCGCGTATAGCCGCAAGGACGCAGCTTTTCATTCCGCATTTAGTGATAATCTTCTGAGGACCATGAAAAACGTTACCCGTCGCCGTTTCGGTAAAACTCTGGCTGGTACCGCTGCCGCGACTTTTGCCAGTGCATCTTTATCACGACTCGCATTCGCGCGAATGGCCACAGCGAGTTTACAGCGATTTCCCTCAAACTTCCTCTGGGGATGCGCAACCGCTGCTTATCAGATTGAGGGCGCAGTCAACGAAGATGGACGGAAACCATCCGTGTGGGACACTTTCTCGCACACGCCGGGTAAGACTTTTCAGGGCGAAACCGGCGATGTCGCCGATGACTCTTATCATCTCTACAAAGAAGATATAAATCTGCTCAAGAATCTGGGCGTGAGCGTCTACCGTTTCTCGATTTCATGGTCACGCATCTTTCCCGATGGCACAGGCCAGCCGAACGAGAAAGGGCTTGCGTACTACCAGCACGTCGTGGACGAGTTGCTCAGGAACAATATCACTCCGTACATTACGCTCTTTCACTGGGACCTCCCGCAGGCTTTGCCCGGAGGCTGGCAGTCGCGCGATACCGCAAAAGCATTCGCGGATTACGTCGGCTACGTTTCCAAACAGCTTTCGGATCGCGTCAGCCACTTTTTCACCATTAACGAGTTCAAGTGCTTCACCGACCTAGGCTACCAGACCGGAAAATTTGCTCCGGGCATGAAATTGCCGGACGCGCAGGTAAACCAGATCCGGCACAATGCTGTACTGGCGCACGGAATGGCAGTACAGGCAATTCGGGCCAATGCGAAAAGCGGAACCCAGATCGGCCTCGCGGAAAATGCCACTGTCTACGTTCCGGTAATCGAAGATAGCGAGCAGATCGAAGCGGCGCGGCGTGCAACCCGCGAAGAAAACGCGCAATTCCTTACGGTCGTGATGGAAGGAAAGTATACCGACGGTTATCTTGAGCGCGAGGGAGCAAACGCTCCCAAGGTCGAAGCCGGCGACCTGAAGATCATTGGCAGTCCGCTTGATTTTGTCGGGCTCAATGTTTACACGCCGGAATATGTCCGCGCAGACTCATCACCAACTGGATACGCCATAGAGACTCGGCAGTCTTCGTATCCGCGCATGGCTTCGGACTGGCTGTACATTGGTCCGGAAGTGATTTACTGGGCGGTTCGCAACGTTGGCGACATTTGGAAACCGCGGGCGCTTTATATCACGGAGAATGGGTGTTCGGCGGACGATGTGATCACCGCCGATGGCCGCGTCGAAGATACCGACCGCGTGATGTATTTGCGCAATCATCTTACCCATCTGCATCGCGCCGCTTCAGAAGGATACCCAATCAAAGGCTACTTCCTGTGGAGCCTGCTCGATAATTACGAATGGGCCGACGGTTACAGCAAGCGATTCGGCATTCACTACGTCGACTTCAAAACGCAAAAGCGCACTCCTAAGCTCAGTGCGGAATGGTACCGGGAAGTAATTTCGCGTAATGCGGTCGAGTGAGGCCGCCGAAATGCGAAGCGTCATGGAGAGCCTTGACGGTCGGCCCAGCCGGGTCGCAAGCTAAGGCAGGAAATAATTCGGTGCTGACTTTTTTCTCTATCGTTGCCGTTGGGTTTTTTCTCGGAATGCGGCACGCGACCGATCCCGACCATGTAATTGCGGTCACGACCATAGTCAGCCGGCAGCGCAATCTCTTCAAGGCTGCCATGACTGGCATCTTCTGGGGCATCGGTCATACGCTGACGATTTTCGTTGTCGGGACCGTTATCATTCTTTTTGATGTTGTGATTCCCGCCCGCATCGGCCTCTCCATGGAATTCTCTGTTGGTCTGATGTTGATTGTGCTTGGCGTGATGAATATCGTCAGCTTCGTTCGTTCCGCAAACTCAATCGCTCCGCAGGCCTCTGTTTTGCTCCATCAGCATCTCCACACACACGGCGATTATGTGCATAGCCATGCCCATGGTCATGCGCCCGAACAGCATTCACACAATCAAACGCCGTTGACGTGGCTTGATCGATTGTTTGGAAGGATTGGTTTGTATCAGCAACTTCGCCCATTGGTCGTGGGGATAGTTCACGGGCTCGCTGGCTCTGCGGCTGTGGCGCTGCTGATTTTGACTACCATTCGAAATCCTCACTGGGCGATGGTTTATCTGCTGGTTTTTGGAGTGGGGACGGTCGGCGGCATGATGCTGATCACGATGAGCATTGCTTCAACGTTCAACTTTCTTGGGAAAAGGCATCCGCGATTTTCGCAACGCCTGGGGCTCGCGTCAGGTTTGGTCAGTTTGGCGTTCGGCGTCTTTCTGGCATATCAGATAGGCATTGCCAATGGGCTATTCACTGGCCATCCGCAGTGGACGCCTCGTTGAGGTGCGAAGGGCGCTCTCGTTCACTTCATTCGCTACACTTCCGGAGACGCTTGGATGTAAGCTCGCATCATTCGTACTTCATGATCTTTTTCGTTGAGATCGTGGAGCAGAATGTCGCGCAGCGATATGATCCCGCGCAGTTGCTTGCCTTCGCAGACTGGTAAATGACGGAAACCGTGGCGACTCATCATCAACATGCAGTTCTCCAGGCTTTCGTCCGGAC
>DASYOD010000058.1:0-54447 GCA_036008085.1 Terriglobales bacterium | reverse complement strand
CAGCGGGTCGTAATCGATCGGGACAGTCCAACCTTCGTACATGCCGCTGTCCTGGCGAATTCCTGGTCCTGCCGGGGAGAGCAGTAAAGTAATCTTCCCTGGGCTGGGAAAATAATTGTTGTCAGGATCCTCCGCGTAAATACGGCACTCAATCGCATGACCGCGGATAATAATGTCCTGTTGGCGAAACGGCAATTTCTCCCCCGCTGCGATTCGGATCTGCAGATGTACCAGATCCAACCCGGTGATTAATTCTGTGACCGGATGTTCCACCTGCAGCCGCGTGTTCATTTCCAGAAAATAAAAGTTCTTAGCCTGATCGACCAGAAATTCTACAGTTCCAGCGTTTGTATATCGCGCGGCCTCGGCCACCCGCACTGCAACCTCGCCCATGCGCCGACGCATATCGGTGTCGACGATCGGAGACGGCGACTCCTCCAGCACTTTTTGATGGCGACGTTGGATGGAACACTCGCGCTCGCCCAGATACACTGTGTGTCCGTGCTCGTCGGCGAGAAGCTGCATCTCGATATGGCGGGGATTGATAATTGCTTTCTCGATGTAAACTTCACGGTCGCCAAATGCGCGATCGGCTTCGCTCTGTGCCGCCTCCAAAGCGGATTTCAAATGTTCCTTCCCCTGCACCAGGCGCATGCCTTTTCCGCCCCCGCCCGCTGCCGCTTTCAGCATGATCGGATAGCCAATCTTCGCAGCCACTTGCTCAGCCTGCTGAGCGGATTCGAGCCCTTTCGAAGTCCCAGGCACGAATGGGATCCTGGCTTTTTCCATCTCTTGCCGCGCCCGGGTTTTCGATCCCATCATTTCCATCGAGGCCGCTTTTGGGCCAATGAATTTCACGCCTGCATCAACGCAGGCTTGGGCAAAGTTCGCGTTCTCGGAAAGAAAACCATATCCGGGGTGAATTGCATCCGCACCGGCTCGTTTCGCAACGTCCAGAATTTTCGCGAAGTTCAGATATGATTCCGCAGCCGCTGCAGGCCCGATATGATACGCCTCATCGGCCTTGCGTACGTGTAGCGAGGCACGGTCCACATCTGAATAAACTGCAACCGAGGTGATTCCAAGTTCGCGGCAGGCGCGGATTACACGCACTGCGATCTCTCCGCGATTAGCGATCAGAATCTTTTTGAACATGGCTGTGAGTCCTGCGAAATTCAGCAGTCGCAGGCGGTTGTACCCAACCGCCTTTGATCAAACTTTTAATTCTACCGGAGATTCGCGAGATCGGAGGCCAGAAGTTCTTACCTGAGCAAAGTTACTGAAGACCCCATATGCGCTCAGCCCTCGAGCTTTTTTGTGAGTAGCTCATTCACTAACTGCGGATTTGCCTGCCCCTTTGAAGCTTTCATCACTTGACCGACAAAGAAACCGATTACCGTCTTCTTGCCGGCGCGATACTGTTCCACTTGCGTGGGATTGGCTGCGATGATTTGTTCAATGATTTTTTCGATTTTCGAAGAGTCGGTAAGCTGCTGTGGCTTTTCTTTTTCGTACACGGCGGTGAAGTCCTGATTACGCTCGAAGGCCAGATCATATAAATCCTTGAGCATCTTCCCCGAGATCGTACCGCTTTCCACAAGATCGGCTGACAGCGCCACTCCTTGCATCGAGATCGGAGACTGCTCAATTCCCAGGCCCTTCGCTTTTAGCCGCCCCATCAGCTCGCCCTGCACCAGATTCGCTACACGTTTCGCATTTTTTGCCGCTATCGCCGCCGCCTCGAACTGATCGGCAAATGATTTCGTGGAGGTCAAAACCTGCGCGTCGTAGTTGGTAATGCCGTAATCGGCAACCATGCGCTGGCGGCGGGCTTCCGGCAGTTCGGGTAAATCGCGGCGAATTTCAGCCTGCCACTTTTCATCGACCACCAATGGCAGAAGGTCGGGCTCGGGAAAGTATCGATAATCGTGCGCTTCTTCTTTCGAGCGCATGCTATACGTCTTTCCTTCGGTTGGATTGTAGAGCCGTGTTTCCTGCACAATCTTGCCGCCAGATTCGATGATGCCGATTTGACGGTCTATTTCAAACTCCAGCGCCTCGCGAATGAATCGGAACGAATTCACATTCTTGATTTCAGTTTTCGTGCCGAATTGTTTTTGTCCGCGAGGACGCACGCTGACGTTGGCATCGCAGCGCAGCGAACCTTCCTCCATATTGCAATCGCTGACCCCCGTGTAGAGGATTATTTCTTTCAGTCGAGTTAGATATTCGTGCGCGTCTAAGGATGAGGTGATGTCAGGTTCGCTGACAATTTCGATCAAAGGCACTCCGCTGCGATTCAGGTCGATGGCTGTACTTTCGCTGGAACCGGCGAACCCTTCGTGCAGGCTTTTGCCGGCGTCCTCCTCAAGGTGCAGGCGTGTAATGCCGATGCGCTTGGGTCCGGCTGCGGTCGTAATGTCGATCTTGCCAAACTCGGCCAGCGGCTTGTCGTATTGCGAAATCTGATAGCCCTTGGGCAGATCGGGATAAAAATAATTCTTGCGCGCGAAAATAGATGTCTCGTTAATACGGCACCCAAGAGCCATCGCCGCAAGTAGTGCGAAATCCACCGCCTTACGATTCAATACTGGCAACGCTCCGGGCAGCCCAAGGCAAACTGGGCAAACATTGGTGTTGGGGGAAGCGCCAAAGCGCGTGGAGCAAGAACAGAAAATCTTCGTAACCGTTGAAAGCTGGACGTGCACCTCCAAGCCGATCACGGGCTCGTACTTCGCGCGCGCGGCTACGGAGGTTTCCGGCGTCGTGGCCATATCAAAGAATTATAAAGGCCTTGCACCTCCGCTAGGTGACGGCATCTCGGTTAATGCGGCTTAGAGGGTGCACTCAAATATTTCTCCAACGGAACTTCGAAATACATCAGTTCGTTCCCTTTGGCGTCGTGCACGCCAGTCAAATAAAAGTTCGCCCCCGCCAGTGGTGTCGAAATTCCCGACACGTCAAAGAACATAAAGCCGGATTGCGTACTGTGCGGCTCGACGGCCCGCGCTGCGAATTGGGCGTTTTGGATCTCATCCATCGCGTCTTTGCTGACGCTGCCTTTCGCCTTCTTCGGCCAGGGCAGCGGATTCTGTGAGACGTTCCCCGGCGGCTTGCCAATTCTTCGGTAAATATCATCTTCAGTCGCAGGCGGAATTTTGCTCCGATCAATGGTGACAAGTTCCGCTTTCATTCCCGATAACGAGACCGGCTGATCACTGTCGTTAGTAATCACCAGAAATATTGGCATAAGTCCGACATCGTTGTAGTGAACCGAAAAGATGCTCGCTTTGTCGGCCATGTCGTAGGGATCAAGCGCGACGGAGACGCCTTCGCTTGAATGTTCGTCGTGCGCGGGATAAGTTTTGGCGGGCTGTGCGGAAGGCATCACAAAGTGCTTTCCCGCCACGCAAACTACAGAAGAAAGCAGTAGAACAGAAACTGCGGCGATCTTTCGAGACAGCGATAGACTTGCAAACGCGCAGGACATGATCATTGATTATAGGATGCGAGCTTGGAAAACGGCACGCTTTGCGCATCAAACTAAGCAGGTAGAATGTTTCCTTCCCCATGTATTTGATCTATAGTGCACTGCTGGCCGCAGGATTGCTCGCAACCCTGCCCTATTGGTTGATGCAGAGGTTGCGCCACGGAAAATATCGCGCAGGCTTGAGCGAGCGTTTGGGAAGAATTCCAGAGCGCCTGTTAGTTCAGCCCGCGCGACCAACGATCTGGGTTCACGCGGTTTCGGTCGGCGAAGTTCTCGCGGTGAGCGGTTTAGTAGGCGAACTGAAGCGGCAGTTTCCGGACTATCGGATACTCATTTCGACTACCACGGATACAGGTCAAAAATTGGCACGTACTCGCTTCGAAGCGGAGAACGTCTTCTACTTCCCGCTGGACTTCGCCTTCGCCATTCGTCCCTATCTGCTTCTGTTACGTCCTGAGTTGATTGTTATTGCGGAGACAGAGCTTTGGCCAAACTTTCTGCGGCTCGGCAAGGCAAGCGGGGCTCGAATCGCGATAGTGAATGCACGCATTTCGGATCGCTCATGGCCCAAGTACCGGCGCTTTCAACGTCTGCTTGCCCGCGTTTTGCGGCAGGTGGATCTTTTCTCGACCCAAACCGAAGAAGACGCTCGTCGACTTGGACAGATTGGCGCTCCGAAAGAACGGATTCAGGTCACTGGCAATTTGAAGTTCGATGTGCCTGCACCAACTGCGCCACCGATTATCGCCAGTCTGCGCGCCGCGTTCCAGCAAGCGAATGCTGGCCCGGTGATTGTGTGTGGAAGCACGGTCGAGGGTGAGGAGCCGATCCTGTTGCAGGCTTTTGTGAACATTCTGGCCAGCCATGCTCGTGCGGTTTTAATTCTCGCGCCGCGGCATCCGGAGCGCTTCAGCGAAGTCGCCGAATTGCTTGGCCAGCTTGGCATCCGTTTCTGGCGTCGTTCGTTGTGGAGCGGAGACCCGATTGTTGCCGGCGTCCTGTTGATCGATTCGATTGGCGAGTTGGCTGCTCTCTATTCCCTCGCCCATGTCGCATTTGTTGGTGGCAGTCTCGTTCCGCGTGGCGGACACAATATAATCGAGCCCGCGCTGCACGGAGTTCCTATTATCGTGGGCAACCATACTGAGAACTTCCGCGATATCGTGAGCTTGTTTCAGAGCCGTGATGCTGTGCGGGTGGTCGGTCCAGCGGAGCTTCCACTTGCATTTATGGAACTGATTTCCAACCCGGTGGAGCAGATTGCGCTCGGTCGCCGGGCGGCAGAAACGCTACACGCGCAAATGGGGGCAACGCAGCGGACGATGCAAGCATTGGAACAATTGATAATTCCTGCGGCGAACGGTTAGTCCACGGGTTGAGAATCTCAGGAACAATAAGTGAAGTTGTTTTCCTCTATATTCGGAGCCGGTGTGCGATCCCGCAATGCGCTATACGATTGCGGGATCGTCCATGCGCGGGAGCTATGCGGCCCTGTCATCAGCGTAGGCAACGTGTCGGTTGGAGGGTCTGGGAAGACTCCGTTCATTTTGCTTTTAGGGGAACTGCTGAAGAAGCGTGAGATTGCGTTCGACATTCTCTCTCGCGGTTACGGGCGCACGAAACGCGGGGTAGCTCAAGTAGATCCGGGAGGTACGCCGGGCGATTTCGGTGATGAGCCTCTGCTCCTGGCACGGCGTTTAGGCACCCCGGTAATCGTGGGAGAAGATCGCTACGAGGCTGGATTGTTCGCCGAAAAAAACTTCAGACCGCAGGTTCATCTGCTGGATGATGGTTTTCAGCATCGCGGGCTAGCGCGTGATTTCGACATCGTATTGGTCACTGCCGAAGACACGCGCGACCGTCTGCTTCCTGCAGGACGTCTGCGCGAGCCGCTCGACTCACTGTCGCGTGCCGATGCAGTTGTATTGACCAGCGGCGCTTCCCCCGAGTCGTTTCCTTCCTATGGCAAGTTGGTATGGCGGGTGCGACGCGGGATTTGGCTGACTAGTGTTCCCGCTCGCCCCATAGTCTTCTGCGGAATTGCGCGCCCGCAAAACTTTTTGCTGCAACTGCGCACTGCGGGCGTGGAACCTGCCGCACAAGCTTTTTTTCGTGACCACCACGCCTACACGGAGCGGGACATCAAAGACTTGCTGAAACTGCGCCAGCAAAGCGAGGCCGAAAGCTTTGTCACGACCGAAAAGGATGCGATCAACCTGGGAGGATATTTGCAGGCGCTGCACCCTTTGACGGTGGTTCGAGTCAAAATGGAATTGGTGGACGCGGCTAACGCACTCGATACCATGTTACGGATGATTTCAGAACGGAGAGCACGGCGTGAGAAAATCGGTGCCGAGGGTGAGCGGAGTTCCGCGTCCAAATGACGAAACATCTCAAAGAAAAGGAGCGGTTGAAAAAGATTGTCGAGGCTTTTCCCAAGGTCACCATCACTGTTGTTGGGGACCTGGTAGCCGATGAATTCGTTTTTGGAGAAATCTCGCGGGTATCCAGAGAAGCGCCGGTACTTATCCTGAAACATCGCGAGCGCACCGTCATGCCGGGTGGCGGGGCTAACGCGATCAATAATCTTGCTGACCTTGGCGTCAATGTTTTGCCGGTCGGCGTGGTGGGCGATGACGAAGCTGGACGCTTGCTGTTGAAAAGCTTTCGCCACAAGCACATTCCGGTTAGCGGCGTTTTGAAAGATAAAAGCTATATCACGGTGACCAAAACCCGCATTCTGGCTGGTATGGCCCATACCGCGCGGCAGCAAGTTGTGCGGATCGATCGTGAACCTGAGAACGAACCCAACCGTCACTTGAAACGCGAACTGGTTCTGGCGGCGCGGGAGTATGCACGCGCTTCCGATGCATTACTCATTTCTGATTACGGGTATGGGGCGGCGAGCCCTGCAATTCTGAACGCGATTCGCGAACGAGGGCGACTCGATGGGGTCGCGATCGTACTAGATTCGCGCTACCGCATGCTGGAATATTCGGGCGTGGTCGCGGCCACGCCCAATGAGCCCGAAGTCGAAGCGGCGCTGGGTATGCGGATCGGAAATGATTGGCCGCGATTGTGTGTCGCCGGCGAGCAAGTAATGTCGCGCATGAAGCTGCAATCGCTTGTAATCACCCGTGGGCGCGATGGAATGACAGCTTTCGCTGAAAAACACAAACCGGTGGACATTCCGATATTTGGTTCTGACCAAGTTGCGGATGTCACCGGTGCGGGAGATACGGTGATTGCCACTTTTGCTGCCGCGTTTGCCGCCGGTGCCAGCACCGAGGAGGCAGCGCATCTGGCGAATTATGCAGGGGGAATTGTAGTCATGAAGCGAGGTACAGCGACCGTATCACGGCAGGAACTGCTGGCTGCGCTTGAACAATCACCACCGATAACGAGAGCGCATTGAATGTCAGCAGAAAAAATTTCGGGCCGCCATGAATTGAAAGAGCGGGTTAATGCATGGCGAAAGGCAGGCGACTCGATTACGCTGGCTAATGGCTGCTTTGATTTGCTTCACGTGGGCCACATTCGCTACCTGCATGCAGCGAAGAAACTCGGCGGGCGCCTGATCGTGGCCATCAATTCCGATGATTCCGTGCGAGCGTTGAAAGGGAAAGGCCGTCCTTTGATGCCAGCGGAAGAACGTGCGGAAATTCTCTCCGCACTCGCGGATGTGGATGCTGTCGTCATTTTTCCCGAGCGCGACGTGCGTGCTTTAATTCGAGAGCTTCGGCCAGATGTTCATGCCAAGGGAACCGATTACGCTCCCGACACCGTGCCGGAGCGGGATGTGGTCGCTGAGTGCGGCGGCCGGGTGGAAATCGTAGGCGATCCCAAGGATCATTCCGCCAGCGAAATTATTCGCGAGCGAATCAGGCGCCGCTCCTGAGCATGCACTCGCAAGTTCAATCGCCTCGCCAGCCTGCACGAAGATTGCTGATCGTGCGACTGGGCTCGATGGGCGATATCATTCATACGCTCCCCGCCGTCACCGCATTGCGTCGCGCATTCCCTGAGGCAATCCTGGGTTGGGTGGTGGAAGAGTGCTGGGCGGAGTTGCTGTGCACACTGCCTGAGCCGCGCTCGGGCCGTCTTTCGCTGCGCAGACCGCTTGTGGACCGAGTCCATACGGTAAACACGAAAGCGTGGCGCGCTTCTCCGTTTTCCACGCAGACATGGGAGCAAATTGCGGCGGGGTTGAGCGAATTGCGAGCGCAGCGGTACCAAGTAGCAATCGATTTCCAAGGCGCTGTCAGGTCGGCGCTGATTACCCGTTGGTCAAGAGCACCGGTCATTTACGGATTCGCGCAGCCACGCGAAAACGTTGCCAGCATGTTCTATACAAGTCAGGTGAGCGCGCACGGGAGCCACATTGTCCAGCAGAACCTTTCGCTGGCGGAGGAAGTCGCGCGTAGTCCTTTGGAGTTACCGAAGATAGAATTACCAGTGGACCAGGCCGTCGAAGAAAAATGCGAAGAACGCTTTGGCAAGAAGTTCGGCAATTTCGCAGTTCTGAACCCGGGTGCGGGTTGGGGCGCCAAGAGATGGCCTCCAGAACGCTATGGGCAGGTGGCCAAGGCGTTGGCAACCGAGGGCGTGAAATCGCTGGTCAATTTTGGTCCGGGCGAAGAACCTTTGATGCGAGAGGTGGAATCGGCTAGTGGGGGTTCGGCAACAGGGGTTGCTTCCTCGCTCACAGAATTGATCGCGCTCATGCGGCGCGCCCGCGTCTTCGTTGGGGGCGATACCGGGCCCATGCACCTGGCTGCGGCTCTCGGGATCCCGGTAGTTGCGATCTTTGGTCCCACCGATCCCGCGCGCAACGGGCCTTCTGCCACGCGCAGTATCGTTTTGCGTAGTCCGATCAGCCCGACCTCGCACTCCCGCCGTGCGCAACCCGACCCCGGATTGCTGGAAATCCGCGTTGATGAGGTGGTTGCCGCCGCTCGGACGCTGTTAGGGAGTGGGGCCCGTGGCTAGAATCATCTGGACAAGAATTGCGCGCCGGATCCGCGTGCCTTTGGGATTCGTTTTCACAGCGTTTTTTTTGTGGCTTGCAAGGCCAACTCCAAGGTCAATGCTAATTGGGTCTGCACTCATCATTCCCGGACTCGCGATTCGGGCTTTGGCATCGGGACACGTAAAGAAAAATGAAGAGCTCACCACGACAGGACCCTACGCGTACACACGAAATCCGCTTTATCTTGGCTCACTGATTCTGACCGCGGGCTTTGCCATTAGTGCCCGGAGCTGGTGGATTGGAGCGGGTCTGGTTCTGATTTTTCTGGCCGTCTATTTACCAGTAATTCATGGAGAAGAAGTTTTTCTTAAAGAACGCTTTCCCGAATTCTCACAATACGCACGGCACGTACCTCGGCTTGTGCCTCGGATTCGCTCCTTGGGCAGCCCTGCCGGCACGTTTTCCTGGGACCTTTACTGGAAGCATCGCGAATACAATGCGAGTTTGGGTGCGGCGGCGCTGACGGCCGCACTGGTAGCAAAATTATTCTGGAGCCGATAGCGGGTTTCGATACATCTCTCACGTAGTATTCGGTATCTCAGTAATATTGGAATCACTCATCCAGGCGACATGAGTAATCTCTCAAAACTGAAAACGTTATGGTTTTTGTTCGCGATACTTTCGGTCGCCTTGTCACAAGGCCAAACTCATCCTGCTGCGCCGTCTAATGCAACTCCCCTAGCTACCATAAGCGCGGCTCCCTCCACGCGAGTTGTTCCTCCGCCGGCAAACTACGCTTATCCGAATGGGCAGACTTACGTTTATGGCGTGGAATGGCATCTTTTTAATGCAGGAACCGCCCGTGTGGCGCTGGGAGTCGACGCTGGTCAGCAGCATGTAACTGCGACTGCAAACTCTGCAGGGGTGGCTAACGCGCTGTTCAAAGTGCAGGATCATTTCGAAGCGTTCTTTGATCCGCGCACATTCTGCTCTCTGCGTGTTTCAAGGCACACAGAAGAAGGTTCTCGCGCGCGCCAAACGGATCTGCGTTTCGATTATTCCCGCAACAAGAGTGTGCTCGATGAGAAGAACTTGAAGACGGGCGAACAAAAACACGTAGAAAACGACCTGCCCGGTTGCGTTTCTGATGTAGTCACTGGCTTCTACTATGTGGCTTCATTGCCCTTGCAGCCCGGCAATACCTACACATTTCCCGTCAACGACGGAAACAAAACGACCGAAGTGAGGGCGCGCGTAGAAGCCAATGATGAAGTGAAAGTTCCCGCGGGCACATTTCGGACGGTGCGGGTAAAAGCTGAAGCGCTTTCTGGCGCTCTGCAGGGTAAAGGAACGGTGTGGGCCTGGTTCACCGATGACGCCAACCACACTCCAGTGCAGATGCGATCGAAACTAGGGTGGGGAACCCTTTTATTTCGATTGCAGCGAATAGAAAGGCAATGACGATCCTATTTCTGCGCCACTAGCGCTTTGGCGTGACTGAGTTCCGGCCGATCCGAATTCGACCCACTACATATCTTCACTAACCGGGCGTAGTAGTTGTTCGACTTGTCGCTCTTGCCCGCCTTTTCTGCTGCCAGCGCAGCGCCGTAAAGGCCATTGAAGCGATTAGGATTGAACTTCAAGTCTGCTTCATACTCGGCCAGGGCTTGTTCGGGACGGTTCATATCGAGCATCATGTCGGCGAGCATTTCGCGCGCGGGAATTGCCAACGGTTCGTCGCCCTCGGCTTCTTCCTTTTCCGCGATCGTGCGCAATGTCTTGATGGCTTCGTCGTTGTTTCCTTCGGCGTGAGCCAACCATGCGGAGGCCTCCTGATGGTCCTGGTCGACCGCCTCGGCGAAGCTCGTTTTCTTCTCCTTCAGCAAGGTGCTGTGAATGGTTTCGATCTCGGCTACGTCTTTGCGTGCCTCAGCCACGTTGCCAGTGCGGGCCGCGCCAATCGCCCGCGCCCAATATGTAATCGAACTGTCTCCGGTCTCTGCTCCTGGAACCGGCGCCAGAGAAGCAGCATCCGTCCAGTGATGCATTTCCAGCGCATACCGTGCGGAAAAAGTTACGAGTGCGCTTGTGCGCGGGTCGAAGTCCATTCCGTACATATCGTCCTTCTTCGCGGGCATGGCCTTCACCTCATCGATCACTTGCTGCGCCTCCGCCTCTCGCCCGGATTGCAAATAAGCGTAGACCAGGAAATCCATGGCGTGGAACTGGTGGCCTTCGCCGCCCATGTGCATGGCTGCGCTTTTCCGCGTGGCGGCAATGGAAGCGAGGTTAGAGTCGATATCGTCCTGCCAAAGGCCAAGCCTTGCAAAGATGTGCGACGGCATATGTAACGCATGCGGAGCGGCGGGAGCGATTGCCGCGTAACGCCGGGCCGCTGGCAGTCCAAGTTCTGCCAGTTGCGGCTTGTCATAGCTGTGAATCAGGTAATGAGCAATGCCAGGGTGGTCGGGCTCTACGGCAAACAATTTTTCGAGGATTGCAGCTGCCTGCTTTCGATTGGCAAAGGTCGTATCATTGTCCGGCTCGGAAGCGAGCAGTGACAGCGCGTAGAAGGCGGCGGCCTCGCGATCATCCGGATAACGCTGGTAAGCCGTGTCCATCGCCACCGAGTAGGCATTGGCTCGATCGTAATAATCCCGATTCTTGCCTCGGTAAAACGCATTCATCGCAGCAACGTAGTCACGTTCCCGATTGGTTTTGGGGTGCAGCGATTTTGCTGCTTTGACTTCTGCCTGTCCGCGCTTGATCGTGGCCGTGTCCGGATGGTTCCACAGTTGATGCCAGATGCTCATGGCGATTCCCCAATGCGCCATGGCGCACTGCGGATCATTCTTCGCTATGTCTTGAAATTCTTTTTCTGCCTCTTCGTACCAAAACGAGTGCAGCAGCGCGACTCCACGCTCGAATGGTTTCTGCACGGCGGGTGCGCACGATACGGGAAAATGCACTGTTCCTAGCTGGCCCGTCGTCAGATCTTCGTGATGATGGCCTTCGTCGGCCAGGGCGCTATATGAGCACAGCAGGAAAATGGCAAGAGCCAGCGCAAATCGCTTCATGGAAAACCTCGCCTGAAAGGCGAGTCTAGCCCGTCACGCTTCAGAGGGTCAACCAGAGCGGGTCGGAGGAGAAACGAGTTAGTTCCCTGCTTTCCCTCTCTCGGCTTGGCGTGCGCGAGTCAATGAGAGAAATAGTTTGGTTTCATGAACTATCGGCGAGGGCCCTGCGGAGCGGTGCGCTAGAATCTTGCAGTGCTCTCTAGTGTCATCACCCGGCCGCGGCTATGGACATCCTGAATCCTTTCCCACAGGTTGGCTATGCGCTTCAGAAGTCGTTAGGTTTGTGGCTGGGCGTCTGGGCAATACGTTACAACGCGGGTGTCGATTACAAGCTCAGCACACGGGGGAGGGCTATCCGGTGGGCTGTCGTTCTTATCTGTTTCGCGCTCGCGTCGGTGCCCGGTGCGAATGTCGGTTGGTTTCGTGTCTTTTCGTATTTTGCGGGGCTAGCTTTCCTTTGCTGGCCGAACCTTGCTTACCACTTGAGCAAGTTGTTTGAGGAATGGTCAACTGCCGAGGGCCAAGTAGATTCAGTCCAACAGAAAACTGCTTCGCGCTGGATGATCGCCTATGACTTTGAAGTTCGCGGCGAACGTTACGGTGGTCACGATAGAGTGAACTCGGATGCTGGAATCAAGGCGGGTGCCTCTTCCGAGAGCACACGGATTTTGATCCGCTACGATCCTTTAAATCCGGGCCGAGCGTCTCGCATACAACGAGAGCGGTAGGTGGCAAGTAACAGTTGGCTAGCGATAAATCGCCACTGCACTCATTGAGCTCAACCCAACCGGACTGGCTTCTTACTGCAGGCGGAAGCGCTCGTTCATTAAGCGCTGGAGGCGAGGTTTGTAGAGAATATCGTAAGCGAATTCTTTGTCGGGAAACATAGCTAGCGCGGCACGTTTGGCGCCGGCCACCAACTCGGAGGCTTCTTCGACGGTGAGGTTCGCGTCTTGACCGATCACAGACATTACCATGCTGATCATGATCTGCAGGCGCCGGATGTTTTTCGCTTCCTGTTCTCTTTCGCTTAGGTTTGGCTTATGCCCGTGCCGTTCTAAACTGCTCATTAGGCCCCCGACACCACGTATCCAAGGTTAGATGTTCCTCGGGTGGAGCGCGTTGCGCCCCGCTGTTTTACCCATTGTCTCGGCAAGAGGTGCAGGGTGCAATGGCCTGATGGTGTACGCCTTCGGTTACCTCAAATAGTCGTCGGCTTGAGATGAACGGAATCTTCCTCAAATGCGTGCCCAATGCCGCTTGATGGAGTTAGAATCAGACGAGCGCACTTGACAGCGCGCGACTTGAAGCAGGAGATCATCCTGCCGGAGGAAGTAATGGCAGACTCGAAGTCCACGCCTGGAGCGGACCGTCCTAATCCGAATGAAAAGCTGGTTCGGGTGTTTGATACCGAACAGGAGTCGGAGGCGATGGTGGTGCGGGGATTGCTTGACTCTGCGGGCATTGAGTCTGACCTGACTTCGCTCGACGCGCAACAGGACATTCTCCCGGGTGTAGGCGGAACCGTGATATTGGTTCGCGAGGAGGATGCCGACAAAGCTCGCCGCATGATCGAGGAGTACCGTCAAACGCCTGACGAACTCGAGACTGCGGAGTATGCTCTCAATGAAGAGCCGCCAACGGAAAAGTAACCGTTTTGCCATCAAGATAGAATGTGACCGCTCCGTTCATATCAGTCCGGTAAGTGCGAACGCGAGCTTCTCCCAACCGGTCCAAAACTTCTTGCCGCGGATGCCCATAGACGTTGCGCGCTCCCACGGATATCACCGCGAATCTCGGATGCACTGCCGCTAGCAACTCTGGAATTGTCGATGTTGAACTTCCGTGATGAGCCACTTTTAGAAGATCAGCCTGCGGGTCCTCTTGCGCGACTTGCTTTTCGGTTTTTTTCTCTGCGTCTCCCTCCAGCAAAGCAGCGGTCGCGCCATAGCTGATTTTTATTACCAGAGACTCGTCGTTTGGGCGCGATGGATGCGACTCGGCATCCCGTGGCGGCGCCAGCACGGTAATCTTTGCATCATCCATTGCAAGAATGTCTCCTGCCTTATGAAGAACGATGGGAATCTTGAGCGTTCTGGCTTCGCGCAGCAGGGTTTGCAGTTCGGGGCTTGGCGAGTTCACGCTCAGCCACAATTCGCGCGGATGAAAATTCGCCAGCACCGCCGCCATGCCTCCCATGTGATCGGCGTGGGCGTGCGTGAGCGCGACCACATCGAGTTGATGGAAGCCTCGCGACCAGAGGTAAGGGGAGACGACATCTTCCCCGATGTCCAATTCTGAATGCATCCAGAAAGGTATTCCGCCAGCATCGATCAGGAGAGTGTGACCCTGCGGTGAGACCAGAAGAATTGAATCGCCCTGACCGACATCAATCGCAGTAAGTTCCAGTACCCTGGCAGTGACTTGCGGGTGCGGAGGAATGGCGCATACCCAGAATGCGCTCAGGACCAACGCAGCCCATCCGGCTACGACCAGCAACCAACGCTTGCGGCGGCTCAGCACCATGGCTAAAACAAGCGCGCAGGCCCCAACCAAAATAAGGGTGAGTTGCGGTGTGGGCACGCGGGTGTCGGCGATCCGCAAAGCCCCAAGCCAGCGCACCGAGCCGTTCATAGCGTGCAAAGCAATTGCAGCGATGAGCGCCGGGAGTTTTGCGAAGGTGAAGGTGAAATAACTCGCGCTTACAGCTACGATGGCTGCGACCATAATGAGTTCAGTCAAAGGAACAGCAAGTACGTTCGCTGGCAATGAAACTAGCGTCGCACGATGGAAGTAATAAGCCATGGGTATTGCGAATCCCGCCTGTAAAACCGTCGAAATCACAAAGAACTCGCAACCCAGCACTAACAGTCGGGCAGTTGCTCCCAGCGCGATCAAGGGAAAGCGCTTCCCGAAAAAGCGTTGCAATCTGCCGGCAACCATCCGCAAGTCGAGCCGGAATTGCGCGAGCAACGGGCTCAACGCCGCGTCGTAGCTCGTCGCGTCCAAACTCCTGAGTGCGCGAGACAAGGGCTGCGTCGTCCGCTCAAGCAGTGGAGCGCCAACTCCTGCGATAACCAGCACGCAGAGGAAGCTGAGTTGAAAACTTGCTCCGAGCAGCGCTGTCGGATCGACAATCAACAAGGCCAGTGCTGCTGCGCCAATGGTGTTGAGAGCCGATTTCCGCCGGTAAAGCAGCCTCGCGCCAAGGTACAGCGCAAGCATCAGCGTGGCCCGCCACACTGGAGCACCAACGTCGGTCAGCAAGGCATACGCGACGGTCAGCAGAATGGTGATAGCGCTTGCCGAAACATCGCCGACTCGCATGTGGCGTAACAGCCAAAACGTTACAAGTGCGAGCACCGCGACTTTCAATCCGGAAATCACCAGCACATGGTAGGTGCCAGTTCGCTGGAAGTCGGTCAACGTTTCGCGCCCCAGGAAGGAATTCTCCCCGATAAGTATGGCATCGATTAGCGCAGCATTGTCCGGTCTCCATAAAATATGGATTCTCTCGATAAGATCTCTGCGTACGCGTGTCCGCCAGAGTTCAAAGCGGTTCCCGGCGAACCCTGGCAGCAATTCAACCGCCTCTGACTTCGTGGATCCCAAAGCAACAATCCCGTCTCGTGCCAGGTATCCTGCATAATCGAAGGCTCCGGGGTTGCGGAAGTTGTGCGGTGGAAGAAGTTTGGCGCGAAATCGCAAGCGCTCACCGTAGCGGAATGGGCGATTCGGTACCGAAATGGATTCTGCCTGTTCGTCCTCATTCTTCGCCTCGCGGCCGTAAACAGTGACGCGCAAACCGGAGTCGATACTAAAGCTTCGGGTTCCCGTGTCATCTCTGGCGGTGATCTGCTCGGTCTGAAGGTCTAGCCGTTGTTGCGCGTCGCCGGAGGATTGCTCGCGCGAGCTTCCTTCTTTAACCACGTGGCCGGTAACGATGACTTCGCGGCCGTCCGCGAAGGCGAGAATATCCTCGCCGCCGGCGCTTTCGGGAACGCGAACCTGCAGCATCAATGCACTCGTTACGAACAGCGCGGAGAGCGCAAGCGCAAAAGAAACATAGGAACGGCGCCGTAAGAAATAGGTGCCTGCCGAGCAGAACGCGACCCCTCCCGTCAGCCACCACACAGCGGGGCGCCAAACGTAAACGCCAGTCACGATTCCACAGGAATACACCGAGGCTGCCCACAGCATAGGTTGTCGCGAGAGCGGCTTCGCAGGAATAGTCGGGGGAGCTGTGGCCGCCGGCTTCACTGGTCAGCCTTAATGGAGAAGGCAAGGTCGCGTGGAACAACTGGGATATCGGCTTTCAATTTAGAAAGACAGCGCGATTGTTGAGAGCTCTACTGAGCGAGATGAAAAACGCTCTCAAGGTGAAAGGTCTGGGGGAACAGATCCACCAGGTGCACCTGTTCAATGCGATATCCGGCGCTCAACAGGCCAACCAGGTCACGCGACGCAGTCGCCGGATCGCAAGAGATGTAGGTCATCCGGTGCGCTCCCAATCCGACGAGACTTTGCACCACAGTTTCCCCCAGACCGTTTCGTGGCGGGTCCACCACCACAAGGTCAGGCCGCAACTTTCCGGTAGCGCTCAGCAAGAAATCGGCGGTAGCCGCCCGAACTGCCTTCACGTTTGATGGGGAATTGTGCAGCAAATCAAGATGGGAAGTCTGTGACGGTTCAACCGCGATCACCTGTGCAAAACTTCTGGAGAGGAATGTCGAGAAAAGTCCCACGCCCGCATAGAGATCGAGTGCAATGTCGCCGCCACCTTGTCGGCGAACAATAGAAACCAACTCATTGATGAGGTAACGGTTAATCTGAAAGAACGATCCCGCGCTGACCCGATAGGAGACGCCCTCAACCCTATAATTGATCTCCCCGGAGCCGGATGTCGCGATTCTCTTCGGTTCCGCCCGCTTGCCGGCGGCTGCGTCCGTCTTGTCAGCCACGATGCCTACGATCTCGGGCATGGCGCTCCGAGCGGCGTCCGCCCATTCCCTGATCGGCGTGCTCGCCGTTCCGGGGTCGCAGGAAACCTCGATCAGGAGTTCGGTGTCTTCCGCATTTACGAAAAACTCGATCTCACGAATCCCATCGGGCATTTTGCGTTCACGACCCATTCGCCAGAATGCTGAGATGGCGCGATTGATCAGCGGCGAACTTATCGGACACTGTTCAACTGGAAGGACTTCGTGTGAGTTGAAGTTGTAATAGCCGAGGGCGAAATCGGGCACAGTTCGAACTTGCAGCCGGGCACGATTGCGATAATTCCAGGGTGGTGACGGATGAATTTTGATCTCGGTTTCCAGTTCTAGCTTGGCGGTGCGGCGAAGAGTTTCTTTCAGGATGTCGGCCTTGATCTCCACTTGATGCTCATAGCTACTATGCTGGTAGTGGCAGCCGCCGCAGCGTCCGAAATAGGGACAGGCCGGTTCTACCCGCTGTGGAGAAGGTTGCAAAATCTTCTCCACACGCCCCCGCGCAAAGCCGCGCTTCTGTTCAACAATCGACGCTTCGATCGTTTCGCCTTCGAGCACGAAGGGCAAAAACACAGCTTTTCCGGGACCTCGTTCATCGGAAGGCAGCCGGGCGAGGCCATCGCCGCCATAAACGAGTTTTTCTACGCTAAGTTGCAAGTCAGGATTTTAAGCCACGTGAGAAACTTCTGGAGGTTATTTCCAATCGGCAATTGGAAATTGACAATTGGAAATCATAAACGACGCTTCACATATAAAACAGACTCAGGCGCGGCAGCCCATATTTTTCCAGCAACCGCTTATGTACATATTGCTTTTGCAATTGCTCGATCTGTGCTGAGGGCATTTTGCTGCGGTAAGGTGCCAACTCGCGATCTGCTTCGGATCGCACTGCGACGATCTGCTCATCGGGTGTTGCTGCCAGCAGAATGGCAAATAGTTTCTCTTCGGCCACCGTAAGCCGACGTTCAAGTTCTTCCAATCGCAGCGGGGCCGTCTTTGTCTCCAGTTCGGCGGCAATTTCGCGAAGGGTGTTTGCAGTCTCTTCGGCCAGCGGCTTTGCTGAAATTCCTTTTGCTTCGGGAAGCTTCGCAGTTCCCAACTGTTTCGCATTGAGCCGGAGGAAAGCCGCAATTTCCGATGCATGAAATCCGGCGTGCTTAGTGCCCGGCGTCTCGCTCTGGGTCGCGCCGACAGCAGCCTCCTTCATTTCTTCCGCCGCGGTCAGCACGGCTTGCGCGCAATACGCGAGGCTGTTGACCTTTTGTGACTTCGACGGTCTCTCATCATATTTATCGAAAGCTGCGTCGATGCCCCGCAAAACCGCTTGCAGCGGAACGCTCGCATCTTTCCAGGTCTCAATCAATGCCCAATCCAGCGGAGATAGATAGATGCGTCCGCGGCGGCGCTGAAAATGTTCTTCGATTTCGGTAAAGTAGTTGAAATAGTTTTCCACGACGGTCAGCGGCTAAGGGGCTTGTTTCCGGCAGGAACTTTGGAGCCGGCCGTCGCAGTTTCGTGTGCTTTGGCTGTCACGTTACGCTCCCAGATAATGCGAAGGCCTTCCAAGGTTAAGAATTCATCCACTTGCTTGATATGCTTCGAGCCCCCGCCCATCAGTGAAGCCAAGCCACCAGTCGCAACCACTGTGGTTTGAGGGCCGAGTTCTGCGACCAGCAACTCCAGGAGTCCATCGACCAATCCCAGATAGCCATAGTACAGCCCAGACTGCAAACTGCTGACTGTGTTGCTGCCGATTACATGAGCGGGCTTGCGGATGTCGACACGAGTGAGCCGCGCAGTACGTTCGAAAAGGGCGGCGGCGGAGATTCCAATTCCGGGGCAAATCACGCCGCCCATATATTCTCCCTTGGCGGAGATACAATCAAATGTAGTCGCAGTTCCGAAATCAACGATGATGCAGGGCCCACCATATTTCTCGAATGCAGCCACCGAGTTCACGATGCGGTCGGCACCTACTTCCGCGGGGTTGTCGTAGTGCACCGGCATACCTGTCTTTATTCCGGGCTCAATGAAAAGAGGTTTCGTATTGAAGTAGCGCTCGCACACTTGCGCGAGAGTGGAATCGAGCGGCGGTACGACCGACGAGATAACGATGCCCTCAATCCTTTTGGCTTCGAGATTGTCCATGGCGAACAGGTTGCGGAAAAGAACGCCATATTCATCGACCGTTTGGGTGGCGACAGTTGCGACCCGCCAGTTCGCCACCAGCAATTCGTAGCGCGGCGATGGGGCTTTGTGCGCGTGATCCCCGCCCGGAGCGACTTTTTTCGCCGGGGCAAAAACACCCAGCACCGTGTTGGTATTGCCGACATCTAGAACCAGAAGCATATCTTGGAAAAACTATTTCAATCTTACTGTGCCGCTCAACACCGTACGTACGCCTTGGGCAGTTCGCACTTTCAGAAAGCCCCGCTCGTCGAGGCCATCCGTTATGCCCTGGAGGCTGGCATCTTCTTCGACCTCGACCTGCTGTCCTCTAGCCGAGGCTGACCGCTCCTGAAAGCGGCGCAGGATTGAGTCAACGTTATTCCGGCTTTCGAGCAAGCTGCGATATTCTCGGTCGAGCGATTTTAGCAAAGCCGCGCACAATTCCACGCGAGACCACTCGGTTCCGGAAACTAATCGCAGAGAAGTAGCGATTGCCTGCAAGTCCGCGGGAAAGGCCGACTGATTCACGTTGATTCCAATTCCGATCACTATGTAGCGTACGCGTGTGACTTCGGCATTCATCTCCGTGAGAATGCCGCAAACCTTTTTTTTGTCGATAAGAACGTCGTTCGGCCACTTCAGGTCGGGTACGACCCGAGAATCAATCTCCTGAATCGCCGCGTGCACAGCCAACCCAGTAGCAAGCGTGATAACCAGTACATCCGATGGCGGCAGGGCGGGTCGCAAAACTACCGAGCAATAAATCCCTGTCGAGCATTCTGAATGCCATTGATTAGAGCCCCGGCCTCGTCCGGCGGTCTGTTGCTCGGCCAGAAAAACGCTGCCCTCAGGAGCACCGGTGCTCGCTGCTTCCATTGCCGCGGTGTTGGTCGATCCTACTTTGTAGTAGTGATGGATGTGCTTGCCGAAAATTGTGCCTTGCAATTGCGGAGCAAGCATATCCGGCAGCAGCAGATCGGGCATGGACTTCAGACTATATCCGGTTGATGGATGACCGGCAATATCGACTCCAAGCTCGCGCAGTTGCTGAATGAGTCGCCACACTTCGGAACGGCTGCTACCGATCTCATCTGCTATTTTGGTTCCACTCACAACGACGGTGGCATGAGCAATAAGAAGACGCACAATTCGGCCCAGACGGGCATCACTTTGCGGCGCGAGTTTATGCGACGTAATCGTTCGTGGGCGTGAGCTTCGGATTGTCGACGATCGCTTGATGCGGGAATTATGAAGGATGGGGCGAGAAACAGCAATCACGGCCTGACTAAGCGAGTTAGGTTACACCGGCGCCAGGCGCATGCTCATATCCGCTGCCTTCGCCGAGTGAGTTATCGTCCCGACTGAAATAAAATTCACTCCAGTTTCGGCGTAGGCGCGCACGTTCTCCAATGTGATTCCGCCGGAGACTTCCAAGGGAATTCTACAGTTTGTCTGTAAACAGCGTTCTACGGCGCGCTTCACATCTCCCACCGACATGTTGTCCAGCAGGATGGCCTCGCCGCCATGTTCCAACGCCTGCTCCAACTCGTCGAGAGAACGAACCTCGACTTCGATAATCTGCTCGCCGCGACGATTTTTGTGAGCGCGTTCGAGGGCTGGCACTATGCCTCCGGCCAGAGCAATATGATTTTGTTTGATCAGAACACCATCTGAGAGATCCAGGCGATGGTTCTGCGCGCCGCCGCAGCGCACGGCGTACTTATCGAGCATGCGCAATCCGGGGGCGGTTTTACGCGTGTCTAAAATCCGCGCCTTCGTGCCAGAAACTGCTTCGACGAACTGCCGCGTCAGTGTGGCTATCCCGCTCAGCCGCTGCATGAAATTCAGAATCACACGTTCACAGGAGAGGATGACGCGCGCGTTGTGGCGAACCACAGCGATCGATTGCCCCTTGTGCAGGCGAATGCCATCAAATATCTCAGGATGCGTGGTCACCTCATAATGCGAGGTCACAGCCCCGTCAAGCGCGGCGTACATGTCCAGAATGCGCGAAACGCAGCCGATGCCCGCGAGAATGCAATCCTCCTTCGCGAGAATCGTAGCCGAAGCTCGCTGGTTGGGGTCGATGCAGGCGTAGCTGGTGGCATCGCGCGTGGCGCGATCCTCTAACAGTGCATTCTCAATCACAGCGCTGATTCGGCGGCTATTCCAGTCCATATTTGTTGTTGAAGGACGGGGGTCTTGCCCGTCCGCCTTATCTCAATTCATCCAGCTTACTCTTTACTTTTTGCTGCAAGACGGTCAACTCCTGCGCCCGCTTCCGAATTCCCTCCACGACTTTCGCCGGCGCTTTAGCCAGAAATTGTTCGTTGTTCAACTGACGTTGGCCGTTGCCGATTTCCTTTTCAATCTGTTCCAATTCCTTATTCAACTGCAGCCGCTCCACAGCGACGTCGATCTTTCTTTCGTAGATCACGTGCACGTCGAAACGCGCGGTGTGTCGGGCGCCTGACAACTTTGCTAGTGAATTATCGACAAATTCAATCTTGTCGACGCCGGCCAATCGCTGCACGGAGCTCTGGTTTTGTTCAATCAGCTTGCGAATGTCCGCGTCTTCGACAAAGAGCTGGATTGGCACGCGTTGTTTCGGTTCGACTTTCAACTCTGCCCGCACATTCCGCACATTCACGATCAGGTCTTGCAAAATAGCCATCTCCGTCTCAGCAGCCAGGTTTAATTGCTTCTCATCAGCTTGCGGATATGGCGCCAGCGCGATCGACTTCAGATGCGGATTCCCATCGTAAATTGCCTGCCAGATTTCTTCGGTGATAAACGGCATCACGGGGTGCAACAAACGCAGAGCAGCTTCGAAAATGCCCAACAAGTTGGCACCGGCCGTGCGAGCTGATTGCGGATCAGCCTCGTCCAATAGCCGCGGCTTAATCAGTTCAATGTACCAGTCGCAAAATTCGCCCCAGAAAAAGTCATAAATCTGATTCGCGGCTTCGTGGAAGCGGTAAGTCTCCAGCGCCTCGTTGACATTCTTGGTCACGCGATTGAAACGCGAAAGAATCCAACGGTCTTCGAGGGTAGCTGCGTTAACCCCCACAACACCGACGCCACCCTGGGCACCAGCCAAGTCGGGTTTCAGCCCTGGCGCCACACGGTCAATGTTCATGAACATGAACCGTGCCGCATTCCAAATCTTGTTCGCAAAGTTGCGATAGCCCTCAGTCCGGCTTTCGTTGAAAGCAATATCCGTCCCCGGCGCAGCCATGGCCGCCAGCGTGAATCGCGTAGCGTCAGTTCCAAAGCGCGCGATCACATCGAGCGGATCAACCACATTCCCTTTAGTCTTCGACATCTTCTGCCGCTCGGCGTCACGCACCAGCGCGTGAATATAGACCTGTCGAAACGGAACGCTGTCATCTTTTTTGTCACCCCAGCCACTTGCCCGCTTCACTTTCGGATCCTGCTGATGTCCCTGCATGAAATGGCAGCCAAACATGATCATACGAGCGACCCAGAAAAACAGAATCTCGTACGCCGTGATCAGCAGCGTGGTTGGATAAAACACTTCCTGATCGCGCGTCTTCTCCGGCCAGCCCAGAGTAGTAAACGGCAACAGTCCGGACGAGAACCATGTATCCAGCACATCAGTATCTTGTTTAACTTCCGAACCACCGCATTTCGTGCACTTCGCCGGAGCCTCGCGAGCCACAATGATTTCGCCACACGAGCAATGCCAGGCCGGAATTCGATGCCCCCACCACAGTTGCCGCGAGATGCACCAGTCGTGGATGTTATGCATCCAGTTCAGGTAAATCTGCTGGTAGTTTTCCGGAACAATGGTGATTTCGCCTTGCTCCACGGCCTGGGTAGCGCGCTGCGCAAGGGGCGCGATCTTGATGAACCACTGCGTCGAAAGCCTCGGCTCAACCACGGTGCCACAGCGGTCGCACTTCCCTATCGAAATCGTGTAGTCCTTCTCACCC
The DNA here is from genome assembly GCA_036008085.1 of Terriglobales bacterium. Classification (GTDB taxonomy): domain Bacteria; phylum Acidobacteriota; class Terriglobia; order Terriglobales; family Acidobacteriaceae; genus JABDBE01. The sequence continues at coordinate 31,795 of DASYOD010000058.1, read as the reverse complement.
ACCAGAAACCCTTGCTGGCGCAGATCTTCCAGCACGCGCTTACGAGCCGCATACCGGTCCAAGCCAGCATACGGCCCTGCATTCTGACTCATGCGAGCTTGTTCATCGATCACTTCAATTTGCGGAAGGTTGTGGCGCAGTCCTGCCTGAAAGTCATTGGGATCGTGTGCCGGAGTCACTTTTACGGCGCCGGTTCCGAACTCGGGCTGGGCCAGGTCGTCCGTGATGATCGGAATTTCGCGATTCATCAGGGGCAACAGAACTTTCTTGCCATGCAAATGCTTGTAGCGCACGTCTTTCTCATTCACGGCGACAGCCGTGTCGCCCAGCATGGTCTCCGGGCGCGTGGTCGCCACGGTAATAAATTCATTCGCGCCGACCACCGGATAGCGAATTTCGTAGAGCTTGCCGGCAATTTCTTCGTGCTTCACTTCAAGATCGGAAATCGCAGTTCCACAGCCCGGACACCAGTTGACGATGTACTTGCCGCGATAGATCAATCCTTCTTCATACAAGCGGACGAAAACTTCGCGCACCGCGCGCGAAAGATTCTCGTCCATGGTGAAGTACTCGCGATCCCAATCCACCGAGTCGCCGAGGCGCTTCATCTGCTCGAGAATGGCGCCGCCGTAGAGCTTTTTCCATTCCCACACGCGTTCGATAAATGCCTCGCGCCCCATGTCGCGGCGTTTTTTGCCCTCGGTTGCGAGTTGGCGCTCCACCATCATCTGGGTCGCGATGCCCGCGTGGTCCGTGCCGGGGAGCCACAAAGTCAGAAAGCCGCGCATGCGATGCCAACGCACGATGATGTCCATCTGCGTATGGTTGAGCATGTGCCCCATGTGCAACCGCCCGGTAACATTCGGAGGCGGCAACAGCAGCGTGAACACCGGACGCGTCTCTCCTGGCGGAGGCGTAGGGACGGAGAATAGTTTTTCCGTGACCCAATAGTCGGCCCAACGCGTTTCAATCGCGCCCGGTTCGTAAATTTTGGGAAGATCGTGGGCCATGTTTAAAAATCAGCCTTCAGCTATCGGCCTTCAGCTATCAGCCGTCGCGGCTTTGATTTCAAGTGCAGAGAAACAAATTTGGGGCTGAGTGCAGACTGCCGAGAGCTGAAAGCTGGTGATCTTTGATATTACAGGCGCGTGGAAAACGCGGTCAAACTCGGGTAGGGTCGCGCGCGCTGTCAGCGCGGCGGAACCTCAAATAGCGGGAGCCAACTCCCCCTTCAGGGAGTTACTTTAAACACTATTCCGCAGCCGCTGCTGCAAGCCGTGTTGCCGCCATAGAAAGTCATGCCATAAATATTGCCCTTCGCATCCAGAGTTACTTTGTTTACGGGATTAGCTCCGTCTGGGGAGTCTGTGAAGCTATGAAGAATAGTTTCTGCGCCGGCGGGAGTTACCTTAAACACTGTGCCCTTGTTGGCAGATCCTCCCGAGTAAGTTGTGCCATAGAGATTGCCGTTCGCGTCCCGCGCTACGCCGGCCCGCGGGTAAGAACCGTCCGAACTTCCGCCGGTGAAGCTGTACAACACTTTTTCGGCGCCGGCCGTTGTTATCTCAAATACGGTTCCCATGTTCTGGGCGCCGCCGTCTCCAGTTGTTCCATACAGGTTGCCCGCCTTATCACGCACAAGGACCGCAGTCGGATTAGCGCCGTCGGGGCCAGCAAAGCTGTGAAGCACGGTGAGCGATCCACTCCGCGTGAGCTTGTAGACGGTGCCGACGCTGTAAATACCGCCGATCACTGTAGTGCCATACAAATTACCTCTTTCGTCGCGATGCAAACCGGCCAGGGGAGTATATCCGTCGCTTTGACCGGTAAAGCTGTAGAGAACCCGTTCCTTGCCGCTTGCAGTCAGCTCAAATATCGTGCCGCAGCCATATCCGTTCCCGCAGTTACCAGTGCCGCCCATCGAGGTTGTGCCGTAGAGGTTTCCTTCACGATCTCGGACCAGCCCTCCTACCGGACCCCACCCGTCAGGTGGGCCTGCAAAATTGTGAAGCACCGTTTCTACGCCCTCAGGACTCACTTTGTATACGGTGCCGTGGTTCGTAACCCCACCACAACAAGTTGTTCCGTAAAGATTCCCCTCTTTGTCGCGAACCACCCCCGATTCCGGAAGAGCTCCGTCCGGTTGGCCGCTGAAACTGTGGAAGATCTTCTTCTTTCGTGAAGAAAGCTCAAATACAGTACCGGCGCCTGATGGACCACCGTTGCCCGTGGTGCCGTACAGATTGCCATGCGAATCCAGGATGAGATTCGACCAAGGATAGATACCGTCCGCCACTCCGGAAAAGCGATAGAGTACGGTTTCAGTTTGTGCTTGCGCTGGCAATGCTGCGATGAGCATCCCTACAGAAAGAAAAACGAGCGCGACCGCGCGGTTTGAAATCCTGGTGGTTGACAAATCCATAGAAAATCTTCTGGTACCCGCTTTTCTTGACTTCAAGAACGGCCAACTATACACCTGTTTTTGCCGGCCTCATAGGTGAAGAAATTTGCATGCGGCTATGCACTGTACAACGGCGTCAGCGTAACCTCAGACGCTCGGTTTAAGACATCCGTTCCAGAGTGTCGAAATGGGAGGTAGTCTGAGACAACTTCTGATACCCTCCTTGTTGCAAAAAGCGGGCTGCAACAGAGCAACGAAGTTGAACGAAATTTCTGCGAAAGAGGAGAACTTTGATGTCCGTCCGACGACTGATTATGACTTCGGTTTTGCTGCTAATTGGTGCCACGTTCTGCTGGGCAGCGACCATTGACTCCGGCTTGTTCACGACTTACACGACTGACGGCGGCAAGACTACGCTGTCTTGGGTCGTATGCGGTTCGATCGGGAAGGGGAACGGTTGCTATGGTTCGGGACAGCTTGGACCGTTCGGCCAAATCGGTTCGATTGTTGAGAGCGCCAAGGTGATCGACATCAGAGAGGGTACGGTCACGCGATTTCTCTATGTAGTTGATCAAGCTTATGGATCAGGTCAAAACGGCGTGGCGCTCTATGTCTATCAGAGAATAGATACTATAGCGTCGGAAAACGATCACACCACGTTTACACTGAAAAAGACGATCTCGCTCCAATTGGTTGGTGGGAATCAAGCTACTGTATTCTTGGCTGCGAACAAAGGGTACCTTGTGATTGGAACCAGCAACAGTAGCGTCCCGGTCGAGATTAATAAGCGTACGTACGTGATCACTCCACTTACGATCATCTCGCAGACCCCAACTTCAATCACGGCTGACAACTACGGTTACGTGACCGTCACGTCGGCAAACGAGTTCTTCGTGGTCGGTCCCGATGGTGCGACTCAAGAGGATGGAGGAGGTTCGCCCTTCACGATCAATGATCTTCTAGGGACTCAACCGTAAGTCTCTTTTTTATTCGGACTCCTTATTGTGCGAAAGGGACAGCGGTGGGCGTTCCAATTACAAGCTTTGGGCCCGAGACTTTTTGATTCTCGTAAGCTCCCATGTCGATCTTCCCGTGCACAATTCGCGGCTTGCCCGCAAAGTCTTTCTTAGGCAAATCGGGCGCCGAAGTTGTGCCGGCATTTACTGCCGGGGAATTGTTCTTCAACTCGAAATCTGTCGAGCTTACGAAATCTGGGTTTGCGGAAATGTTGCCCTTGGTTCCCCCATCTTCCGCGCACATTCCCCCGTACCAAATCCCTTTCGGGCTCCAGGCATCATTGAATTTCACGATCGGCGGGCCATCATAATAGATCGGGTTGCAAATCAGCGCCCCTGACGTCCCTGGTGCGACGATCACGTTATTGATGATCTCAGCATTCGTGTTGAATCCGTCAGCGACTACAGCCGCGTCCGAATTTGGATTCCTGCTGACAATCGTATTGTTAATCAGGCGGTACCCGGTGGTGCTCTGTGGAATCAAACTGTAAAACTCCGTCCCCGACGACGCGACATCGTTGTACATTAGGTTCTGCACGATGATCTCGTCCCCCTCGCCCACCATCCAGAACGCGCCACCTTGGCCGCCTCCGTTGTTCTTTGTGATTCGGTTGTTTTCGATGCGAACACTTCCAGCGGAGAACAGCCCAATGGCTCCTCCCCCAGAGGAAGCAACGTTGCCAATGAACGTATTGTGTAAGACCTGCGCCGTCGAAGCGCCGCCGATGTAAATCCCGGCGCCCCACTCCGCTTTGTTGTTCGCAATTATGTTGTCTTTGAGCACCGGGGACGCAAAGTTCATATACACGCCGCTGTTGCTCCCATGCTGAAGGGTGAATCCACTTAGCACCGACGCATTCGTCTCGCCGGACGAAAACGTGACCACCGCCCCTAGACTCCCTCCGTCAATAATTGTTACCCTCGGCCCACCCGAACTCCTCACCACGATCGCTTTTCCGCTGAAATTGATGTCCTCGTTGTAGGTCCCAGGAGCTACCAACACCGTGTCGCCATTCACTGCGGCATTGATGCCATCTTGAATCGTGGGCTGATCGGCCGGTACCTTAATTATGGATGCCATCGCTGAACTACAAATCATGAGTGCAACGGACGCAAGGACAATATCGAATCGCGATTTCATTAAGCTTCTCCTCAGTCGCAGCCAGTCTCGGTTCTAGCACTTGCTGTCGAGCCGGAAAGTATTGCCCGACGCGACCGCACTGTCAAGAGTGCATTCCTTCATGTCCTGATCTCTCGAAGTGACAAATCGCTCCGGCTGCCATGGTATTGTGAACCCCGGAAACGCAGTTCCGCGAGAGTTTGGGGAAAGACAATGCAGTCAATCTACCGGGAAATGCCGAGCGAGATGATTCGACGAGCTGGGTGGAAGCCTATTGCATTATTCGTGCTCGCGGGATTCTGCTTCGGCCGGCCTGCGGGTTCGGCCATTTCTGCGGCCGATACGTCGCTTACCACTTGGTCCGAGTTCCATCGCCCCAACATGGCTCGCTGGAATCCTTATGAGCACATCCTCAACGCTGAGAATGTTCGGGGGCTGGTGAAGAAATGGCACTATGGAACACCCGGTGGAAATTTTTCCTCGCCAGCCGTGGTTAACGGATTGCTTTATTTCGGATCGGAGGACTACGGCGTTTATGCTCTGGACGCAAAGACCGGAACCGAAATATGGACCTACCCAACCGGTTTTTATGTGCATTCTTCGCCAGCAGTTGCCGAAGGTGTGGTGTATATCGGATCGGAAAACTGGAAAGTATATGGGTTCAACGCGCGCACAGGCGCCAAGTTGTGGAGTTACCTCACTGGCGCTGGTATCTGGTCCTCGCCGGTAGTGGCGAATGGAATGGTGTATGTCGGGTCGGCGGATAAGAAGCTGTATGCGTTGGACGCTCGAACCGGAGCCAAGCTTTGGAGCTATCCGACAGGCGGTTATGCGCTGTCTTCGCCAGCCGTGGCGGGTGGGGTAGTGTATGTAGGATCGTACGACAACAACGTATATGCGCTAAACGCGCGCACGGGAGAGTTAATTTGGAAATTTGCTACGGGCAACCACGTATTCTCCTCGCCGACCGTAGCAAACGGAGTCGTATACGTCGGCTCGTGGGACAAGAAGTTATATGCATTCAACGCGCGTACCGGCGTCAAGTTATGGGCCTATCGAACCGGGAACGCTATAGAGTCGTCGCCAGCGGTGGCGGAGGACGTGGTGTATGTGGGATCGACGGACAATAATCTGTACGCCTTGGACGCCCACACCGGCATGAAGCTGTGGAAATACAAGACCGGGTACGAAGTAGTTTCGTCGCCTGCTGTGGCCAATGCCGTGGTTTACGTCGGATCATGGGACCGGAAGCTTTACGCCCTGGACGCTCGCTCTGGCCTCAAGTTGTGGAGTTACGACATCGGAAACTCGATATCTTCGTCGCCGGTCGTCGTGAATGGAATGGTTTACGTGTGCTCGGATGGAGGCGATGTTTACGCCTTCGGCCTCAAGTAGTTTCTTTGGGGACGGACAAGCCGGGGACAGGACGGGAAGCTCCCCAGGTTCTACAGCCACTGGGGTGGCGGTTGTGGTCAATGAGTCTCACCGACTCGTACGCCTGCGAACCATTCGCGCTCAAACGATAAGAAAGGATCGAGGGAGCCACCAGCCTCGGTTTAGGGCCGCGATACCGGCACTCTTGGCCGCGAGAATGCTAAAATCTTCCGATAGGCCGATCGCTCTCGGTTCGACCACCCGCGTCGTTACTTCGTCCTGCGGTGGATTTCCTGCGAACCTTCAACTTTACTGGTTGGAGGCTGCCGCATATGTACGGAATCCAGGAGTAATCAGATGCGCCGAGCTCGCCTTTTCCGAATATTCGTCAATCTGATCTTTGTCGTGCTTTGCGGGATCGGCGGCCCTGACTATGCGCGAGCAGAACTCCACTGGCAGACGGAGAAAAGAGTAGATTTACGAGTGCGCTTGATTGCGCTGGCGGAAGCTGATCCGAGGTCCTCATTTTTTTCCACTCATGAGACATTTGTCGCCGCGCAACAGCTTAGCGAAGATGAATCGCGGCTGGTGAAGCTCGTGTATGAATTTCTCCCTTATCAGCCGCGGCTTTCTGAATCTGATTTTGACTATTCCGTGGTGCACGATGTTCGGGCGGTACGAGATCCGAGTTGCGATCAAACTCTCGCGCAAATAACCACCGATCAAAGAACTCGCACCCAGGTAGCCTTGAAATACTCGGCCGATTCGCCCGTGCTGAATACCAGCAGGCATCACAGCGCCTTGCCATGCTTTTCGACAAGTGCAGCAGATTATACGAAGGCTATTCATCGCCCCGCACCTCCGGAGGAGCAATATTGATGACGGTCAGGCTCTTTCTGCCGTAGGCCTAATTGGACAACCCGTCTCGGCCCCGCTGCCTGCCAATTATCAATCGGAGAAATGTCTGACTAATCAAGCGGTTCTGAAATGTCTAGGGTTAACAGGAATAGGGGGCAGTAATTTCGAAAGTCGTCAGGCTACTTCTTGTCCTTCGACATCTTCTTCGCGATCTCGGCCATTAGTCTGGGTTTCAGGTCGGCAAGGACGCTATCGACGATGTTGGAAATTTCGCTGCTCTCATCGGCGGTGGCCTGGGAAGCATCGATTTGTGATGGCGGCTCACCGGAGTCGACGCTTGCTTGCATATCCGCAGCCGTGTCGGCAATCTGCGAACTGAGTTGGGAGCCGATAACTGACTCGCGAATCTGTTTCCAGTTTGCCCAGGCTGTGGCGTGCTCGGATTCACCCTCGCTGGAATCGGGCGCCGGTGCACTGTTTTCCGCAGGTTTTGCCGGGATCGGTGTGTATTCGGTGTAGCTCGGAGCTTCCGCGGTGCTTGAGCCAGCCGAGGCCGCAGCCGCGTAGGCGGAGACGTTCTCGCTCTCGCAAGCAGCGCTTTCGCTGACCGCGTCTGCGGGAGACGCGGCTGGGTTGCTCAATTGAGTTTCTGGCGCCACAAATTCTTCGTTGCTGGCCGTAATTGTTGTGGGCTCTTCCGGCTGTGACTCAACGTTGTCGAAATTCGAATGCGATTCAGCCGGGACGGAATCTGGTTCCGGGGCGGCCGATCGCTCTTCCGCGACGAGCACCGAGGTATGAGAATCAGTCGAACCGGCAAAATGCATCCTGCTCGCGTCGGCTGCAGCATAAGCTGCATACGCCTTTTCCATCTCTTCGCTGAGAGCGAGAGTGGCTTCATCCTCACTTAGCGGGACTAATTCAGCAATCCACCTGGGGCCGCTGAATTCTTGAGTCGTGCCTGCGGCGGCTGCCATCGTCACCGGAAGGCGATCTGCCTCCATCTCGTCAGCTGCTTCTTCGGCCGCAGGTGTTAAGGTTCCGAGATCATTAGCTGGCGCCAGCGATGCCAAGGCCGCTGAAACCTCTTCGTCGGCCAGGTTGCTTTTTTCTTCATCCTCAACTTGGGCTGAGGTGGTGTCAGTAGATTCGGTGACAGCCATTGCAGGGACGCCCGTAGGAACTTTGCTTTCTTCATTGGCGATTGTGGTTTGTTCCGCGCCTGCAACAGATTCCTCTCGTTCTGGCTCCGGGATGTTCTCCGCAACTCGCTCCCCGGTTGAGCCTTCTTCCCGAGCGGACTGCATTTTAAAGCTTGATTCACCGTCAGAAGCGCTAAGAGCCGCGCCAGCCGCCTTGATAGAGGCAATTTCCTCAGGCGTAATATCCTGCGGCATGGAAGAGAGCAGAGCCTCTTCCAATCCCGACGTCATTTGTGGCTGTTCAGAACTGACTTCCTCGCTGAAACTCGCTTCAACCGGCGGTTGCGCCGCGATGGGGGCACGCGCTTTCGCGTGCGGAGGCGGGGTTGGCAGCCGATTTTTCCAGCCGGTTTCGCTGTCTCCATATTCTTTTCCGGAGGCGAATTCTTCCGCACCAGCCATGGCTTTGGCGAATCGGCTGGGTTTGGCGGGCTGGCTTTGCGGGACGATTTTGTCTTCAAGCTTGGTCAATGCGGTCAGCAGTTCGCTGGCTTCAAACGGCTTCACGATGAATCCGTCAGCCTTGACACGGCGCGCTTCGTCCGCTTTGAACGGTTCCAACTTGCCAACGGTGAGCAATACTGGAATTCGCGCCGTCTCTGGCGCTTCGCGCAGTCGCTGGCACACTTCGAGGCCGCCATAGCCCGGCATATAAACATCGAGCACGATCAGGTCAGGCTTCGATTCTGCGATTCTCTTGAGAGCTGCCGACCCGTTGTTTACCGTCGTGACGTCGTAACCGGCGTCGCTAAGGATTCTCCGGCCCATGTTCTGGGCAGTCACGCTGTCATCGGCGAGCAAAATTTTCCGCGCCAAGCAATGTCCTTTTGTTAAAAAAGGGGAGATAGCGCGAAGTTAACTGGTCCAGAAGCCTAAGTCAATGAAGATAGGCGGTTAACAGGTTACGACGGACCAGTAACCACTGCGCACGGACGGGAATTCATAGCCAGTCTGGCGTTATCAATTGCCGGCTAGAACGGTACTATCTTGTGAATGCCCTTCTTTTTCTTATGCTTGCTCGAAGCTTGGGTGGAATCCGTATCGTCAGTTTTGTCGGTCGAAGAAGAGGCGGACGAGTCGGCGCTTTTCTGATTAGCGGTGGTTGTTGCGCTCGTCCCGTTGTTCGGCGTCTGCGCGGTTGCTGCACCCGAAATCTCGTTGACCTGCTGCGGCGGAGGCAAAGCCTGACCGTTATCCTCGCTCACATTAGGCTTCAGTTCGTTGGGGTCTGCCGGGCCGCTGTTCGGCTTCAGCTCGTTCGCATCCGGTTGGGGGCTTGGGGGAGGGGCCGCAGTATCAGGCGTTGCGGTAGTGTCTACAGCAACGGCTGCATCTGCGGCGGCGGGACTATCCGAACGGGGAGCAGGTTGATCGGGTCCGGGCGTCCCGCTTTTTACGGTTTCGACAGAAACCGAATGGCTGTCACCACCGCCTCCCATGGCGGCGCGCGTCGCCTGCTGCACCACTTGGCTCGCGCTCATTGGCGTGGGATCGACTAGTGTAGGTTCACCAACTTTCGCCGCCTCGGCGGTATTCGGATGCTTGGCGAACGTCTTCATCATTTTCGACAGGGTGCTGGCTTCGCGGCGGCTATCTTCTTCTGCCTTATTTTGCGCAACCGCAGCCTTGGTGGGTTTCGGAACCGGCTGGTGCAACGCGATCAGCCGTGCCTTGGCATCGTCGGCGCGATCCATCACCGGATATCGAGTAAGGATGCGATCGTATGCTTCCGCGGCGCCTTTGGTGAAATCGTCAATCATGCGTGATTTGGCGACTTCGTTCATTGTCCGAGCCCGCAACATGTTGATCTCGCCTTCATAGGACTGCCCCAGCAGGTACAGCGCTTCGTCAGCTTTGCTGTAAAGCGGATATTTATCGACCAAAGATTTCAGTCGTGCGATGGCGGCGGGATACGACTGGCGCAAATAATAAAACCGCCCCACGCTGAACTCCCGTGAGGCAATCACTTCCTGCACTTCTCGAAGGCGCTGCTTGGCCTCCGGCACCAGTTTGCTGTCGGGATACTGCATGATTAGTTGCCGGTATTCTTCCTCAGCACGCAGCGCATGCGTGGGATCGCGATCCGCCTTCTCCATCTGCTGATAATGAATGTTCGCCAGCTTCAGTTGCGCCTCAGCTGCTTCCGGCATGTTGGGGAAAAAGGTCTCAAAATCTTTGTACTCAATTTCCGCCTGGGCGAGTGATGCGGAACCGCCTTCTGCATACCAGGAATCCGCTACTGCCAGCTTGGCGCGAGCTACGTATTCCGAATCGGGGTAGGTGTTGATCAAGGTCTGGAGTGACAATCGTGCCACGTCGAAGCGATTGTGTTTCATCGCGTCCATCGCTCGGTCAAACAGAACCTTGTCTGGCTGCTTGGAATCAACATTCGCGATCGGGTTGCTGACCTTTTTGTTCGTGCAGGCAACCGTGACCGCGAGCACTCCCAAAAGCAGGATTACCGGAATACGACGTGACATAAGAATCCTCAAAATCCCAAGATGGTAGCTTAAACCTGATAAGGCTACACGTTACACTTTTTGTAAAGTTGCCTCAGTGGCCGCCTTCAGTAATTTTTGGGCGTTGGTGGTTGGATCACCCTTACCGAACACAGCGTTGCCCGCGACCAGAATTTCGGCGCCCGCGCGGACCACTTCTCCAACTGTATCTAGAGCTATGCCGCCATCAACCTCAATCCGATAATTGAGTCGGCGCTGCTCGCGCAGTTCTGCCAACTTCCGGATCTTGTGCACGGCCCCAGGAATGAACTTCTGGCCGCCGAATCCCGGATTGACCGACATAACCAGCACATAATCGATGACGTCCAGCACTTCGCTCAAAGTCTCGACCGGCGTCGCTGGGTTGATTACGACACCCGCGAGCATGCCGTGGCTGCGGATCAAGTGCAACGTGCGGTTCAAATGCTTGCAAACTTCCTGGTGGACAGAAATCCAATTGGCGCCTGCATCTGCGAAATCGGGAATGTATTGATCCGGATTTTCGATCATTAGATGGCAATCCAGCGGCAGATCCGTGGTCTTGCGCAATGACCGAACCACCGGAGGTCCGATGGTGATGTTGGGAACGAAATGCCCGTCCATTACATCCACGTGGATCACGCTGGCGCCGCCTTCAGCCGCAGCATGGATTTGCTCGGCTAAGTGGGCAAAGTCAGCGGACAAAATCGACGGGGCTAGCTCGATCAGTTGGGCGGCGGGCATGCGATTTTCACAAATTCTAACACGTCGGCAGGGCGCCAAACGCGCTCTTATCGTTTTGCGAAGAGTGATCTAGAAGGCTGCTGATCGACCGCCGTCAAAAGATTGCACCGTCTCGTTTGTGTTGCAATTCCTCTTACACCCATTCGCTCCCCAGATCACACCCAGGGAATGGAGGATGAGGGCATCTCCCATGGTCAATTTACTTGGATCCGCAACGATCTGGTAGGCGTAACAAACGGCGGGGTGAAGCGCGATGCACCAGTGCTGATGCCGGATGACGCCTTCACAATGTTTGCAGGCGGCCTGTGCGTTGTAGCGGTTACTGTAAAAAATGGTTGCGCTGTCGTCCGCCATTGAAAAGCCCCTCAGCCCAATTTTGGAGTGTCGCCGAATTAGCCAGCGTCTCCAGGGTGTCGCTCTGAGCGCATCGTAATGACCCGAAAATCAACCGGGGAGGGAGAACGTCACACGAGTTTGTGATGTGCGTCACGACGCTGCGCCGAACAGCTATGCCTTTAACTCCAGCATGGTTGGTGTCCAAGAAATTCGCAAATTACTTCAGGACGTACACTCCGCTCAACCTCCGCAGAACGTTGCCGTTCCTGTGCAGTTAAGGACCACGATTGGAGGAGCTTCTGATTCGACAGCAATACATCACAATCCGGTACAATCTTAAGTTCGTTTGAAGCGGCGCATAGCACCGTTCGCTGACAACCGGCCGTTATGACTATGAAAGTTCGCAAAGCCGTATTTCCCGCCGCTGGACTGGGCACGCGTTTCCTGCCCGCAACCAAAGCCCAACCTAAAGAAATGCTACCGGTAGTGGATAAACCGATAATTCAATACGGCGTGGAGGAAGCACTTGCTTCCGGCTGCGATCAGATCATCATCATTACAGGCCGCGGCAAACAAGCGATCGAAGATCACTTCGACGTCAGTTATGAACTCGAGAAGATGCTCGAGGAGCGCAAGAAAACCGACCTGCTAAAGACCGTGCAGGCGATCTCTGACATGATTCACGTTGCTTATGTGCGGCAGAAAGAGGCGCTTGGCCTGGGCCACGCCGTACTCATGGCGCGCGAACTTGTTGGCGATGAGCCTTTCGCAGTGCTGCTTGCCGATGACATTATCGATGCCGAGACTCCCTGCCTGAAGCAGATGATTGATGTTTTCAATCAGACCCAGTCATCAGTGATCGCCATCCAGGTCATCGAAGGCAAGGCTATTTCATCGTACGGAGTGCTCGACGTAAAACCGGCAGACGGACGATTCGACGGACGGCTCTTCGAAATTCGCAATATGGTGGAGAAGCCGAAGCTCGAAGAAGCGCCATCGGATTTAGCCGTGATCGGCCGCTACATCCTGACTCCGGCTGTATTCGAGGCTTTGGCACAAACCAAAGCTGGCGTCGGCGGGGAACTTCAACTCACCGATGGCATGCGTGCCCTGCTGAAAAAAGAAAAAATGTACGGCTACGTATTCGAAGGCAAGCGGCACGATGCGGGAGACAAAATGGGATTCTTGAAAGCCACCATCGAGTTCGCATTAAAGCGCAAGGATCTGGGCGGCCCGCTGCGGGAGTATTTGAAAGGGCTAAAGCTGTAACCATCGTCCGAAATTATCTTATGAGGTCAGTTAGTTTTGAAAGGGCGTGGCTTCCAGCCACGCCGGCAAGCGCCTTTGCGATGCGGGCTTCGCAACCTGCAGAAAACTCTGCGAACCTCAACGCCTGAAGGCGTCCATGACAAGATCCTCTTTACGGCTCGCTGGAAGGCCAGCCCTGATACGAGTCGCTAGTTTCGTTCACGAATCAGTGCATCACCGGTGGTTCCGGTTCGGCCACGCCATCAGCCCGCGGATCAGATGCACCCGAGTTCATTCCGCTCTTCGAATTGTGCATCACCGCTTGTCCGCGCCCCATCAGCACGCTGTATTCTTTGTGGACGGTGAGGTTGTGTCCCTTGTCGCGCAACGCCTGCAACACTTCCGGCTTGACTCGCGATTCGATCACGATGTCACAGCTCACCGTATTGTCAGGCACCGTGAACCGCGGCGCTTCGACCGCAGCCTGAATGTTCATTCCATAATCGACAAAGTTCGAAACAAATTGCGCGTGCGCCAGAGGTTGGTTGGGACCGCCCATGATGCCAAATCCGATATGCACATCGCCCTGCTCCATAAAAGCGGGAATGATGGTATGGAACGGCCGCTTGCGTGGCTGCAGTACATTCGGATGGCGGGGATCAAGCACGAACAATGCTCCGCGATTTTGCAGCGCGAAGCCCATGCCGCTAACCACAATGCCGGAACCGAATTCTGAATAATTGCTTTGGATCAACGATGCGATGTTGCCGTCTTTGTCCACGGCTGCGAGATACACAGTGTCACTCGTTGCGGGAGTTCCCGCTCCGGGATTGCAGTTAGCTTTATTCGGATTGATGAGAATAGCGCGGTGCGCGGCGTATTCCTTGGACAAAAGTCCCTGCACCGGGACTTTGGCGAACTTTGGGTCTGCGTTGTAACGATAAAGATCGGCGTAGGCCAGTTTCATGGCCTCCATCTTCTTGTGAAGCTCTACCGTGTTCTGTGGTCCGCCGGGGTCAGGCTGGAACGTGCTCATGATGTTCAACATCTCGAGCGCCGCCATGCCCTGGACATTCGGGGGAAGTTCGTAAATCTTCCAGCCGCGATAGTCAATAGAGATGGGCTCAACCCATTCCGCGGAAAAGTCGGCAAGATCCTTCAACTGCATGGTTCCACCGAATGATCCCGAAGTCTTGACGATCGCTTGTGCGATCTCGCCTTTGTAAAACGCATCGCGCCCCCGCTCCGCAACTAACCACAGAGCCTTGGCGGCGTCCGGATTGGAAAACGTAGCGCCAAGCTCGGGAACTTTGCCGCCAGGGAGAAAAACTTTTCGCGCCTCGCTGGTCTTTTGCAGCTTGTCTTCCTCACCCACCCAATAGCCGTGAACGATTTCAGGCACCGCGAAGCCGTGATCCGCGTAATAAATTGCCGGAGTAAAAAGTTCCTTCCATGGCAGCCGCCCGAAACGCTGATGAGCCTGGCTCCATCCCTCCACCGCGCCGGGAACGGTGACGCTATGAATGCCATCGCCCGGCATAGATGTGATACCCTGCTTCGCCAGAAACTCCACGGAGAGCCCGCGCGGAGCCCACCCGCTGGAGTTCAGCCCATAGAGTTTTCCGGCCTTAGCGTCCCAGTAAATGAGAAACAGGTCGCCGCCCATCCCATTGCTCATCGGGTCAGTGACGCCAAGAACGGCATTGGCAGCGATGGCGGCGTCCATTGCCGTTCCGCCTTTAGCCAAAATTTGCGCCCCTGCCTGCGAGGCGAGGTAATGGCTGGTGCCGACGATGCCGCCCTTCGTCATCACAACTGAACGGCCGTAAGAACGATCTTGGGCGAAAGATTCCATAGTTATTGCCAACAGCAACACGAGCAGGATAGTCGATCGCAGCATGCGCAACTCGAAGGGTTTTGTCATCCTGAGCGTAGCGAAGGATCTAGATATCGGTTTAGAGCAATGTTGATGGTCGTTAGCCTCACCAGGAGCGCGTGGTTTTGCCAACGGCCAAAGACCACGGGCCAACGACTCCGCAGTTCGCTACGTTCCCAGCGTGATCTTCAGCTTTTTCGATTTCTCTTCCACTCCGTTGGCCAGCGTGTCTTTGTGCTCTTCAAGTTTCTTGGCAAGCGGGCCGCTGGAAAGCCCCAAGATTTGCGCTGCCAGGATTCCCGCGTTGGTAGCTCCCGCTTTTCCGATAGCCACGGTAGCAACCGGAATGCCCGCCGGCATCTGCACGGTTGCCAAAAGCGAATCCAAACCATTCAGAGAAGTAGACGGAATCGGCACTCCAATCACTGGCAGTGTCGTATGCGCGGCGATAACTCCGGCAAGATGCGCAGCCCCACCGGCTCCGGCAATAATCACGCGGACGCCGCGGCTCGCAGCTCTGCGCGCATAGTCCGCCGTGCGATCAGGAGACCGGTGCGCCGAGGTGACGTCGATTTCGTAACCGATCCCGAAACCCTCGAGCGCTTTCGCGGCCTCGCGCATGATATCGAGATCGGAATCACTACCCATCACAATTGAAACAAGTGGTTTGCTCATAGCTCCTTTGTAGCGCCCGCCCTAGGCGGCTTTGGTCAATCGAACTATTTCTTCAGGGCCCGCGCCGCAATATCCTTGCGGTAGTACGCGCCCTCGAAACTAATTTTGCCTACTGCTTCGTAAGCACTTTTCACGGCAGCCTCAAGACTCGGGGCTCGCGCCGTGACTCCAAACACGCGGCCGCCGGAAGTAAAGTAAGCATCATCGTGGTTGGTTGTGCCCGCGTGAAAGATGGCAACACCTGGAACCTTTTCCGCATCTTCGAGCCCGGTAACTTTTTTCCCCACTTCGAAAGTGCCCGGATAGCCGTCCGAACTCATGACCACGCAGACCGCAGCATCCGACGACCAGCGAAAGTCGCCGTCGCTGACCCGGCCTTCGATGGAAGCTTCGAGCGCCTCGACCAAATCGCTTTCCAAACGCATCAGGATAGGCTGTGTTTCCGGATCGCCGAAGCGACAATTGAATTCGAGCACCATGGGTCCCCGAGCCGTCATCATAAGCCCGCAATAAAGCACGCCCTTGTATTCCGCGCCCTCTGCCTTCATTCCTGCAACGACCGGACGCGCGATGTGCTGCAGCAACCAATTTTGCATTTGCGCATCAATGATTGACTCAGTGGAATAAGCGCCCATGCCGCCAGTGTTCGCGCCGGTATCGCCCTCGCCCACTCGCTTGTGATCCTGCGCGGCCGCCAGTGCCACCACACGTTCGCCGTCGCTCATGACGAGAAAAGAAATTTCCTCGCCCTGCAGACATTCCTCGATCACCACGCGAGCGCCAGCTTCGCCCAGCATTTTTCCGCTCAACATTTCCACGGAGACAGCAACAGCAGCTTCTTTCGTCTCGCAAATCACCACGCCCTTGCCCGCCGCTAATCCATCGGCCTTTATCACGACTGGCATAGAAAAATGCGGCAAGGCATCGCTGACATCTTCCAAACCGTCGCAGATAGCATAATGCGCTGTGGGAATGTGATGGCGCTGCATGAACTCTTTGGCGAAACTCTTGCTGGACTCCAACTGCGCAGCGGCCTGCGTGGGCCCGAATATGCGGTATCCCTGCCTGGTGAATTCATCCACGACGCCCAACTGCAACGGCAATTCAGGCCCCACCACCGTGAGGTCAGGCTCAACCCGCTTGGCCAGCGCCAGCAACGAATCAATACTCTTGATGTCAGCAGGCAAGCACTCGGCGTAAGCCGCAACTCCGGCATTGCCGGGCGCGCAATAGAGCTGCGAAACACGCGAAGACTGGCGCAATTTCCAAACCAGCGCATGTTCGCGTCCACCACTTCCGATGACCAGAACCCTCATAGCGTGGGATAGACAAGGTTAGGGGTCGCGGCAGATGATGTCAAACCAGGAATTAAAAACCGGACACTCGGTTGCAAAATCTGCGTCTCCCGGCGACAATCGCTGGAATGGAAATTGGCAGTCAAAACGGCGCCATTGCGCGCATAGACCCGTTTCGTCCAGGGGTCATGGTGCTGGTGACTCTGGGAAATCCGCGCGAAAAATTTTGGGGCGCCATTCTTTCTCTCACGGCAGAAGGCTTGAGCCTCTGCGGAGTCGAACTGGCTTCGTTCGACGATTTAGTGTCGTTGGTCAAAGATGGCGAGCCGTTTTCTCCGGGCGTAGTTTTTCTTCCGATGCATCGCTTGGAACGCGTGGAACTCGATCTGCCAGACGGCAGCATTCCCTCACTGTCGCAGCGCTTCACCACCAAGACCGGTATGAATCCCGCGGAAGTGCTTATCCGACATGCCGCTATCGATTCGCAATCTCTCGGGGCGTCGCAGTGAAGCTCTCGGAACTTTTAACTGCTCCGAATCAGCTCACCCTGATGCGGATGATGTTCGTGCCTTTCGTCATCATCAAGCTGGTCGAAGGCCATTATTCAACGGCTCTGATTTTATTTGTGCTCGCTGGGATGAGCGACGGCCTCGATGGCTTGCTGGCTCGCACGCTCAAACAGCAAACGGTCCTGGGACAATATCTCGATCCGATCGCCGATAAGCTGCTGCTGAGCACCATGTTTCTGGTGCTCTCCATCCTGCACAAAATTCCCTGGAAATTTACTGTCCTGGTTTTCAGCCGCGACCTTACCATCCTGATAGTTAGCGCGCTGCTTTACGCCATCGCCGGGCTGCGCAACTTCCGCCCTAGCATCTTCGGCAAGGCCAACACGTTTGCGCAAGTCGCGGCTGTCTTCTTCGTGCTGCTCATGGAAATAAATAAATCACGATGGGTTGCCATCGCGCGGCTCACGTTCCTGCGCGCGACCTTCGCCTTCACAATTATTTCTGCCATGCATTACGTGTTGCTGGTAGGACAGCGCTTGCGCGCCATTCATCACGTTCCGTCTGCACCGTCTGCGAGCAGTACCATTTGACCCCCCATTCTTCATGCCCCTAGAATGAGAGTTCTTTTTCGGCTTTTCTGCTCTCACTATGGCGCTTCATCTTTACAACACACTCTCTGGCAAGGTGGAAGAGTTTCGACCGCTCGAAGATAACGAGGTTCGCATGTATGCTTGCGGGCCTACCGTCTACGATTACGGCCACATTGGCAACTTCCGGACGTTCATTGCGGTCGACATTCTGCGGCGATTCCTGCGCCAGAGCGGATACAAGATACGCCACGTAATGAACATTACTGACGTCGATGACAAAATCATTCGCAATTCGGCAAGCGCTGGCGTGAGCGTGAAGCAATACACCGCGAAATATGAGAAGGCCTTCCTCGAAGATGCCGCGGCCTTGAACATTGAGCAGCCAATCCTCGCGCGCGCCACAGATCACATCCCGGAGATGGCCGAGTTTATTGCCGCGTTGCAGACGAAAGGATTCGCTTACCGCACCGAGGACGGGTCTTACTATTTCAGGATTGCCAAGTTCCCGGATTACGGAAAACTTTCGAAAAAAGATTTTGCCGGAATGGAAGATGGGGCGCGCGTCGACGTGGATGAATACGAAAAAGACAGCGCGCGCGACTTCGCCCTATGGAAAGCCCCGAAACCGGGCGAGACTTCTTGGGATACGCCAATCGGTCCCGGGCGGCCCGGCTGGCACATCGAGTGCTCAGTGATGGCAATGGAAGAATTGGGCGAAACGTTCGACCTGCATGCTGGCGGAGAAGACTTGATTTTCCCCCATCATGAAAATGAAATTGCGCAGTCGGAGTCACTGAGCGGGAAGCTATTCGCCCACTTCTGGTTTCATGTGCGGTTCTTGCTGGTTGAAGGCGAGAAGATGTCGAAGAGCACAGGGAACTTTTTTACCTTGCGTGATCTGGTGCTCAAAGGACACAAGCCATCGTCCATCCGATTTCTGCTGGCTTCGGTTCCCTACCGCAACCAGCTTAATTTCACCTTCGATGGGCTCAAGCAGGCAGCCGTGTCCGTAGAGCGGCTGCGAAACTTCCAACTGCGTTTATCCACCGGACAATTTCCTGCTGGCGAAACTCCTGGCATGATCGAGCTTGCACCCGAAACTGTGGAACGAATGCGGGCAGGTATGGAAGATGACCTGAACGTTGCGCAAACTCAGGCGGCAATCTTCGACATGGTGCGCAAAGTAAACGCTGCCATGGATGCTGGGCAATTCAAAAAGGGCGACGTCCCTGCGCTGCTGGCTGCGCTCCAAAGCTTCGACGAGCTATTCGCAGTTTTGGAAGACAACGACGCTCCGAAGATTCGCAGCATAGTGGAGTGGGCAAAGGCTGAAGGCCGCGAGAATGAAATCAGCCCGCAACTGCTGGAGACAATCGGAGCGAATCAACTCTCCGACGCGGAAGTAGAAAAGAAAGTTGCAGAGATGGAAGCAGCGCGGCGATCACGCAACTTCAAAATCTCCGACACGATTCGTGCCGAGATGGGTAGCAACGGCATCATCGTGGAAACAACCAAAGACGGCGTCCGCTGGAAGCGCAAGTAGCGGTTGTTTACTTTCCCTGACTCCAGCCCCGCAAAAGTTAGAACTCCAACTTAGTTTCTCCTGCTATGATTCCCGACCGAGGGGGAATCATGCGATCGCATAGGAGACGGTTATGGATCTCAACCGGGCAATTCAGTTCGGGCTACTGGTAAAAGCCGCAGAAGCCGTGCTTCCGTCAATCAATACAGATGCGGCAGGTCAAGCGATTCCAGCCGCGTTTGATCCCTACAATATCGGCTACAAAATTGTCCACACTTTTTGCGGCAATGATCTTGCCACGGACATGAATCCACAACGAGGCAATCAAATCGTTTCGTTTGGTTTCATTCTCCAGGCTGCAAACAACGATCTGGTGATCGCAATACGCGGCACCGAGGGCATCTGGGAATGGATTCATGATTGCGAGTTTCTAACCGTCAAATGCCCGTTCCTGGCCGGTGCCGGGAGCACCGATGACGGTTTTACGGCAATCTACAATTCCCTCCACTTGGCAAATACTTCGACGCGGATAACAGATGCTTTAACCGGAATTCCCTTCAATCAATCGACTAACTCATTAACCATTTGCGGACACAGCTTAGGAGGCGCGCTGGCCACGATGCTTGCCCTCGATGTCGCTGCCAACACTAACTTCAAAAACCCAATCGTCTACACGTACGCCAGCCCCCGAACTGGAGGCCCCCTGTTTGTGAGTACCTACAATCAAGTTGTCCCCAATACTTTTCGTGTTGCCAACCGAGTCGATCTGGTTCCCAAACTACCCGTGCCTCCGCTTTACGACCACGTGCTTGAACCCTACGAAATAATTTCGGTCAAGTTGATTCCGCCAACTTTCCTGGTCAAGTTTGAACTTGCTTGCGAGCACCACATGACTTCATACCTGCATCTTTTGTCGCTGCTCGCGGGTGCGACCATGCAACCGCTCGACGCCTGCTGCGTTCCTTAGCGATGCACGCCGAATGACAAAGCCTCCACTCCGCGCGAACGGAGTGGAGGCTGTTTCGCGGCCGTGTGAAACCTGCGTCATTTGATGGCGCAGCCACTGGCGGTTAAATCCAACCCAGTCTTGGCAGTTGGCCCGCATACTTGCTGGTTCCATTGCTTTTTTAGCTCACCTGCCGCGGGGATGCCAACTGGCTTGCGAGCGCTCTTTTGTGCGGCGAGCGGCGCTGCGGCCTGCGGAATGAGAGCGGCAAAGCTGGCGACTGTAGTCAGAATCAGGTTGACGCCCGCTGTGACCCGGGCCGACAGCACTGGATCGCCGATGTGCGCAGCCTGCAGAAGCGGAGGCAGGCTTTGAGTGATGTCCGCGATGACAATTTGAATTTTCTGCAGTCCGCTCGCGGTTGGATTGGATTTGTATTGGTTGTAGAGCGATTCCAGCAAATTCAGATCCTTGGAAGCTTGGGCCGAGATGTTCTGAATCGCAGCTGCGTCCGTGGCGCTGATCTGCTGGCCAGACTGTAATGTGGTAATGATGGTGCCAATATTCAGCGCCATCTGTGTAAGCACTGGCAAGTCTGCAAGCGCGATGCTAATCCACTGAGCGCTGCAGGCGGTTGCCAGCAATGAAATGGAGAGTGCAATCACCAAAGCAATTTTCGGCATTGAGGACAGTTTTCGATTGAGGCTTGAATTCATAGGAAAAAGCTCCTTTAAATTTGCTTGTTAGAGTTCTGACTACTTGCGGATTGGCGGGCTACAATGCAATGCAGGCAGCCAACGAGCAACCACAGCTGAAATGAAATCTTTCGACGAATACTTGCAGGAAGCGGAAATCGCGCACGGTCATCTGTGCGCGGGACAAGTGCTGGGCGTCCGCTTAGCCATGCTCGGATTGACGAAACTCGGCATCGACGACCCTCGTGGCAAGGATCGAAAACGTCTGGTGACCTTTGTGGAAATCGATCGTTGCGCCACCGATGCGGTCGCCGTGGTTACCGGCTGCCGGCTGGGCAAACGCGCCCTCAAATTCCGCGACTGGGGCAAAATGGCCGCGACCTTCGTCGACGTGAACAGCGGCAAAGCCGTGCGCATCGCGGCTAAAGAATCATCGAAAGCGCTCGCCCGCCAGATGCATCCCGAGCTCGAAAATAAAAATAGCCAGCAGATGCTGGCTTATCGAGAAATCCCGGACGATGATCTATTCACCATTCAATGGGTGAAGGTTGACCTGCCTCCAGAAGAATTTCCCGGATACAAAGGCGAACGCATTGTTTGCGAAATCTGTGGCGAGGGAATTAATTTCCGCCGCGAAGTGGGGCGTGATGGAAAAACGCTTTGCCGCGCCTGTGCCGGCGAACGATATTACGAACCACTTTAAAAACCGGGCACACAAGACCTAGATCCCTCGCTTGGCTCGACATGACAAGTATGTTTTGGTACACGATTTTTATGCAGGCTAAGTCTGAAAGCAATCTGACCGAGAAGGTTGGCCGCATCGGGCGACGCCCGTCGCCACACAGCCGTTGTTAGTTTCTTTTGTGCTCCTGCTCGTAGGTGTAGGCCACTCGCAAAATCGTGCTCTCGTCGAAGTGCTTGCCTAGAATCTGCAGCCCGATCGGCAGATTCTCTTTGGTCTCCCCGCAAGGAACCGAAATTCCGGGAATGCCCGCCAAGTCCGCAGTGACAGTAAAAATATCGGCTAAATACATCGATAAAGGATCATTAACTTTTTCACCCAGCTTGAACGCTGCTGTCGGACAGGTGGGAGTCACGATCGCGTCCACTTGCTTGAAAGCTTTCTCAAAATCACCTGCCAGCAGCGTTCGCACTTTCTGCGCTTTCAGGTAATACGCGTCGTAGTATCCGGCGCTAAGCGCGTACGTGCCCAACATAATGCGACGCTTCACCTCGGTGCCAAACCCCTGATCGCGGGTCCGGCGATACATTTCGGAGAGCGTGCGCGTATCGCGAGCCCGATATCCGTAGCGAACGCCGTCAAACCGAGCCAGGTTCGATGATGCTTCAGCCGTCGCCAGAATGTAGTACGTCGGAATCGCATATTCCGTGTGTGGCAGCGAGATGGGAATGATTTCGCATCCCAACGCCGCCAGTTTCTGAATCGCGGCTTCCACCGATTGGCGAACTTCGGAGTCCAATCCTTCTCCAAAGTATTCTTTGGCAACGCCTAGTTTGAGACCGCGCACCGGCTTCTGCAGTGCGGCTACGTAGTCGGGAACCGGCACGTCGGCGGAAGTTGCATCCATGGGATCGCGGCCTGCGATGGTCCCCAGCACAATGGCGGCGTCCTTTACAGTTTTAGTGAGCGGTCCAATGCGATCCAGCGATGATGCAAATGCGATCAGCCCATAACGCGAAACCCGGCCGTACGTTGGCATCAAACCAACCACTCCGCAGAAAGACGCGGGCTGCCGAACGGAACCACCTGTATCTGAACCCAGGGTCGCCACAGCCATATCGGCTGCTACCGCTGCCGCTGATCCTCCCGATGAACCGCCGGGCACGCGGCTCAGATCACGAGGATTGTGAACTGGACGCCAAGCGGAATTCTCGTTCGACGATCCCATGGCGAATTCATCGCAGTTCAGCTTTCCCAGCACGACCGCGCCCGCAGCTTCCATCCGAGCCACGGCCGTGCAGTCGTACGGCGGAATATAGTTCCCCAGAATTTTCGACCCCGCCGTCGTGCGCAAATTGCGCGTCGTCATGACGTCCTTGATGCCCACCGGCACGCCAGCCAGTGGCGGAAGTTTATCGCCCTTCGTAGCTAGCGCGTCAATCTCCGCCGCCTTGGCTAACGCGTGCTCCTTCGAGAGAATTAAGTAAGCGCCAATCTTCGGGTCTTCCTTCTCGATTTTGGCGAAGAACGCTTCAGCCAGCGCAGTCGACGTGATTCTGCGTTCCTGCACCGCAGATCGGACGGCATCAATCGTGAGCGAACTCAATTCCATAAGAAATCTGGCGGCTAGCTGAAAACAACGATTGGAAGCAATAAGTGTGCGAATTACCTCTCTATGACCTTGGGTACTTTGAAGAACGTCCCGTCCGAGTCGGGAGCGTTTTGCAGGGCCACATCGTGTGGCAGTGATTTTCTCAGACCCTCGAGAATATCTTCGCGGCTGGCGTATGCAAACCGTTCACTGCCTGTCATCGACTGGTCGATTCCGTATCTGTCCGAAACCTGGTCCATCGGCGGCACATCGGTCGTGTCCAACTGGTTGAGGCGATCGATGTAGTCGAGGATTGAATTAAGATCGCGGAGCAAAACGACGCGTTCTTCACCTGTCAGCTCCAGATTCGCCAAGTCGGCAACGTGAGCGACGTCTTTTTCGGTAACTTTCATGTCATGCCAGAAAAGGGATTGTTCCAGGTCGCTATTTAGCTTGAATTTTGCCTGTAATTCAGCATAGCAGTTTGCGATGGGTAAACCCGCCAACTTTTTAACTATATATTTGCTATTGTTTCAATGCCTTAGCGGAACTTTAGACGATCAGGGGGCTTGACAAGATTTCGGCAAAGCTGGGAATTTGCACTATTTATGGTGCAAACATATCCATGACACAAAAAAAGCGGCCCCATTGCTGGGGCCACAGTTCAAAAGAGGCAAAGGGTAGGAAGTCAGGAAAGGCGATGCAAGGGGTCAATCCGCCTGGCGGATTGGCTTATTGTGAGAAGTCGAGATCGGAGAGTGAAGGTCAAGCGCGGCCTCTTTTCTTGTATCGGAAAGCAGCACTTGCTCCGCCAAAGACACAAAACAGCTGTATGAAGCGCGAATCCTGACGCAACCCCTTATAGATGCTGAGTTTGCGAAAACATCGCTAATCTCTCCAGCGAGTCTTCCCGCCCGGTTTTTGTGGCAATAAACTGCAGATTCCTGCACATTGACTGCAGGACAACAACTTTGACTCCGACCCAGTCAGGTCGGAGTCATGTACGCCCTTTCGTTTTGAGCTTTTACGCCTAGCCGCGGCTACGAACTGCCCGCGACCGTTCGCAGCTTTCCTGGCAGGAAATGATAGGGCGGCCACGGCCCGCTCAACACCAACTCGCAATTCTTCAGTTGCTTAGCGGCACTGCTATAGCGGTTTTGATATTTCTCCACCGACCTCGAATCGATTAAATGAGCGATGTCGATCATCATTCCGTCGGTGTTTACTCTCTTACAACTAATTTCTTCCTCGAGCGGGTTGAACATCTTGTGAACTTGAACTGCCAAGCCGCGCGCCTTGGTCTGACGCTCGCGGTCCTTGGAGGCCTTTTCCCGCAGTTTGATCAGATAGTCTCCGCCAACCGTGTCAGGTAGAACCACGTCGGCCATGGCTGCTCGCAGTGAGCCATCCCTCACCAAGACCTTGAGGTGCATCTCGGCCTTGCCGCGCAGCCGTTCCACGCTCATACCAAAGGCGCGGCGATTGGTGCGTACTGCCTGTCGAAGCGCGTCATCACTGTCAAAGATGGTCCCAAACCGGAAAGGAAGGACGGTGCCGGTGCGAAAGCAGACGCTTACCACACGCGCATGTTCCAGAACGGTATTCTCTTCCAATTTCCCACGGTCGGCTGTGCGATCGAACTCGCTGACTACCACGGCAAACTCGCCGCTGGGATAGCTCAGGACTGGGGCTCCATTCACACCTTGAATTCCTTCGAGGACGAAAGGGCGCCGCGTGCGTACTCCATTGTTTAGGCTCTGTTGCTCAGTAAGGCAATAAGCGTACCACGCCATAATCGATTTCTCCGTACCTTAAGTCCGAGGCGGTAGCGTCCACCTCGTGACGAGACAGTTGGTTACGGCTCTTGAACCTGGAAGAAAGGGCGGTACCACGATTGGATCGGACGCTTTCCACTGCGTCCTAGTAACATATTACTTCAGTACCTGAAAAATGCAACCTTTTTGTGGCATGGAGCATCGTTTGGTCGGGAAAAATCTACACTGCCGGTGGAAATGACCCGCGGTCAAGACTAGCGCCCTTGACACTTATGGCTACGTAGCAGCAGACTCTATGAATATTCGTCTCTATTACGCGTTCGTCACAAGCAGCGGATGTGTGCGCCACCCGAACCTAGCTGGCAAATTTCGCTAAAGGAGAGAATACCGTGAGGAAAGTAATGATTCTTGGATTTGCGTTGGCCTTGGTGATGTCCGCAGCCGCTGTGGCTCAGGACACCATGAAACCGGATAGCTCGATGAAAGCCACTACCACCAGCGTCACTGGCAAGATCAGTGACGATGGCAAATCTTTCGTGAGCGACAAAGACGGTAAGACTTGGACTATCACCAATCCCGATGCGGTTAAAGGACACGAAGGACATCACGTCACTTTGAAAGCGCAGGCTGATGCTGATAAGGGCACAGTTAAAGTCCAGTCGCTCAAGATGGCAAAAGACACTGGAATGAAGAACGACAGCATGCAACACTAAGCCTGGTTCGCGCTTACCTCAGGCCAGCGATTCACGCTGGCCTTTTTCATTTGGAGGTGAATCGCGCGATTGCAGAATATATAGCCAGAGGGAGCAGCTACTTCTTCTTGGCGTCATTCCCGCCATTCTTAGCTGTGGCTCGCTCTTCGAGTATTTTGGTAACGACCCTGAGCATCTCGTCCCAAGGCGCAGGTTTGCCCGTCCAGATTTCAAATTGACGCGCCGCCTGATGCACAAACATTTCCACGCCGGGAATGACTTCCGCTCCCGCCGCTCTCGCCAGCTTCATCAGACGCGTCTCCGGCGGGTCGTAAATCATCTCGAAAACATAGCGTGCCTTGATTTCGTCCTGATTTAGCGGTGACTCCTGCGAATTGCTCATGCCCACTGGGGTTGCGTTGATGATGACGTCGAAACTCAGCTTCTTCAGATCGGGCCGCTTGAGAGTTCGTGCCCGAGCCGAGCGTGCGAGTTTCTGAGCTGCAGCGAGGCTTCGATTCAGAACATAAACTTCTGCGCCGCGCTCCTTGAGTCCATACACGGCCGCCCGCGCCGCGCCGCCAGCTCCCAGGACCAGTATTTTCGCCCCGTCAATCGTGATTCGCTGCTCTAACGGCCGGAGCACGCCCGCAGTATCAGTATTAAAGCCGTACAGCTTTCCATCCTGAGCTCGTACCACGGTATTGCAGGCGCCGATTTTTGTGGTGTGCGAATCGGTGTTGTCGAGATGCGACAGAATCGCGGTCTTATACGGCATGGTGACGGAAAGACCGTGAATTGGTATGTCGCGCACGCAGGCCAGCAAATCCTTCAACGTCTTGGCATGCAGCGGAACGTACACGCCGTTCACCGTCTCGCGACGCATAGCCGCATTCATGATTGCTGGTGAAAGCGAGTGCGCCACGGGATCACCCGCGACCCCGTAAACTCTGGTGGCGGCATCAATTTGCTCGATGCGATACGTGCTGCGCAAATCCTGCGCGGTAACCTGCCCGGGCGCAGTCTTTTCGTCCTGGTTCACTGCGGCAAAAGTGAAAACGCTCCCCGCGCGAACCCCCAGCACCCGGCTGATAATTCCCTGCTCCCCCATACACACGCCGACCAGCGAATACTTGTCGCTGTTCTTCTCCAAAAACTTCATCATGACCACGTTGTCGTAGAGCGTCGTAGCCGTGCTCACGATTTTGTAGAAGTCGGCGGAGATAGCCACCATCTTGGCCAGCGTCTCTTCGAGATTCTTAGTGACCTTGAAATTATGGTACGAGAGGATGAGTGCGGCGCGGCTACGCAGACGCCGCAACTGCTCAGGCTTGCAATGCGCCGCGCTTTGCAGTTCGAGGTCAACGACCTGGCATCCGGCCGCTGCGGCCTTGGACAAGGTGTCCAATTGGGAAACTATTGAACCCCGGAATTTGCCTCCCGCTGCGACCCGCCGGCAAGTAGCCAGGGCTACAACATGAGAGTGATATTCGGTGAACTGCTTGATCTTCGGCAGCGCCAGCGCTGGCCGTGGCAAGTAGTCTAACCTGAACTCCAGGAAGGTATTATCCCGGGCGAGAAGCTCCGCTTTTTCGAGCATCTCGTTGGGATCAGAGCCAGTTACCGCAACGCATACTCGGGGCAGCCTTAAAGGTCGAAGGCGAGCGGCAAGGTTGTTGGTTGCTGCGTTCATCGTTAATTTTAAGAGTGGCGCGATATTACAGGCACGCAATTCCAGATGCAACTGCGATTGCGAATTTTTCTGCTTAAAAACTATTTAACGTATCACTCATGACACCACAGTAACCTTGACCCGACCTGTCCCTATTGTTACTGTCCGGGCTGTAAGTCCTTTTATTTTGTGTGGCAATGGAGCGATGGCAGTGGCAGTCTTCGGACTCCGACTCTGGGAGGTAAGATGAAGAAAACACAATTGTTGCTGATTTTGGCTGTAGCTATCGCCGCGCGCGCTCAGGATCCGGCCTCGGCCCAGGCGGATTTGAACGCCCCCGCCGGCACTGCGCCGACGACTGTCAGCTTCCCTTTTGAACGCATACAGACTCCCACGGCTGTCGATCTGGCCTGCGCAGGGTTTGTCAGCAAACAACTTGTGCCCAACTCAAATTTCGTGGCTGGAGATTTGTATACTCCGAGTGACACCAAGAACAGCAACGGCGAAGTTGTGTATCTGGCGGGAAAAGGCTATGAAGTGGGGCAGAAATACACCGTCGTGCGCGAGCTGCGCGACCCCAACCGCTACGAGATTTTTGCTGGCCAGCACACGCTCTTGAAAACCATGGGCCAGCCTTATTCGGAATTGGCACGCGTCCGGATTATCGATACGCGTAGCAAGATGGCCATCGCAGAAATCGAAATGAGTTGCGACCCAGTCAATCCCGGGGACTTCGTCATCCCTTATGTTGAGAAGCCAGCCATCACCTTCCATCCTCCGTTGCGTTTCGATCGCTTCCTGCCATCGAACGGGAAGTTGACTGGCCGGATTGCAATGGCAAAAGATTTCGATTCTGAAATTGGGCCGGGCGATAAGGTGTATTTAAACGTGGGCGCCAATCAGGGAGTGAAGCCAGGCGACTATTTCCGCGCAGTGCGGTCCTACGAAGCCGACCTGCACGATCCAACTGATTCCCTCTCGTTCAAAGCTTCAACGAGCGAAGATACTCAGGCGAAACAGGCGGCGTTCGAACCGAACTTCTTCACCAAAACCGGAGGCCCGGTTATCCACGTGCGAGACCTGCCGCGCCGCGCCGTCGGCGAAGTGGTAGTCATCTCGACCACGCCAACGACCGCCACCGGCATGGTTGTCTTCGCCATGGAAAGCGTCCATCTCGGCGACAATGTGGAACTAGATCAGCAGTAGCGTCCTGCATTTCATATCAGTCATTTCATGGGGAGAAGCAAACCAGCTTCTCCCCAATAATTTTTGCGCGAGCGAATCATCTCGTAGTGGCGCTACCCTTTTCGCGTTCTTTGCGAAGCGGGCGGGTGCAGCCGTAAGAATGGGGTTTTGTTGGCCATGCCGCTTGGGCTGGGATCAGATGAATGGGTGTTTCCATACTCGGAAATCCGATGTAGCATGTGGACCTGTGTAGTCTGTTTATCCCCTCTGGCCACGTTAGTTTCCCGTAGGGAGGTATTCCGAGTATGAACCCCCATCCGTGGTCTCGCTGTGCAGGTTCGTTGTTTCTGGTGATCTTGGCAATGTTAATGGTCACAACTAACGCCTCGGCAGAATGGAATGAAAAAGTGCTCTACAGCTTCCAAGGCGGCAGCGACGGCTACACTCCCGCAGGCGGCGTGGTTTTCGATAAAGCGGGAAATCTTTATGGGGCGAATAGCTGGGGCGGGTCAGGAGGATGCCCGTCACCCGGATGCGGCACGGTATTTGAACTCTCGCCGCCGACGCAAACCGGTGGCTCGTGGACCGAGACTACGATCTACGCTTTCCAAGGTGTCTTGGGCAGCGTCAAGGACGGTCTCACTCCCGAGAGCGGGGTCATCATCGACCAAGAGGGCAATCTGTACGGGACCACCAGTTTGGGCGGCGACGGGCCTTGCATTCTGCTGGGATCGGCTACCGGTTGCGGCGCCGTATACGAACTGTCCCCACCGAAGCAAAAAGGCGGTCAGTGGATGGAGACGATTCTCTATAGCTTCCAAGGCGGAACCGACGGCTACTTTCCCATGGGCGACCTGGTGTTTGATAAGCAGGGCAACCTCTACGGTGCAACTTGGTTTGGCGGGGGAAAAGGGAACACGTGCAACCAGTATTACGGCGGGAATTGTGGGACAGTGTTCAAGCTAAGTCCACCGAAGGAAAAGGACGGCAAGTGGACGGAGAAGATACTGCACAGCTTCGCAGGCGGGACCGACGGAGCAAATCCCAACGGCTATTCGGTTCTCGACAGGAGTGGCGCGGTTTACGGCTTGACGTTTTCGGGAGGCGGTCAAAGTTGCCATTGCTACGGCACTGCATTCAAACTCAAGCCTTCGACCAAGGGGGGAGCATGGAGCGAGGAACTGCTTCATAGCTTCGATCGGACGAACTCAGACGGCGGGAATCCCATGGCCGGCGTGATTCTCGATTTGAAGGGGAACCTTTACGGCACAACACTGAACGGCGGTCCGGGAGGGGGCGGTATCGCTTTCCAAATCTCGGCACCTTCTAGCAAATCTGGCCATTGGAAGGAAGCGATCCTGTATGGGTTTAGCAAGAATGGAAAAGGGGTTAACCCAGAAGCGCCCCTACTCTTCGACTCGAAGGGAGACCTCTATGGCACGGCGAATGATAGCGGCGAGGCATACTATGGCACGGTCTTTAGGCTAAGCCCGCGCGAAAAAAATGAAGCCTGGACATCGAGTCTTCTATATGGTTTTGTATATGGTTTTGCCGGCGCACCCGACGGTGCGCAACCCGCAGCTGGGCTGGTTTTTGACGCGGCCGGGAATCTTTACAGCACAACAACGCAAGGCGGTACCGGAGCGTGTTCCGGAGGCTGCGGCACCGTGTTCGAGGTCAGTCGGTAGAAATATTAGAAGATCGAACGGAGCGATCTAAGGCTCTTGTCGAGCGGAAGCCCAGACGCGCGACACGCGAAAAGCTGGAGCATCCGCGCAGAACATAAATCACCGATGCAGCAACGTTCCTCCCGCGCCAACCACCGCCCCACCTAGCACCAGCCACACAGAATTGATTCGATAACGGAGGAGTAAAAAGAAACTCAATCCCGCAAGGGCCAGAGTGGGCCAGTCCACGACGGCAGCGCGGAACAGTGGCCACGTCACTACGGCGATTAGCGCCAGCGCGGCCACATTTACTCCGTCCAACACTGCGCCGGCAAGAGGCGACTGGCGCAAGCGCGGGACCAGCGGCCCACTGATGGCGACGAAGAAAAATGCCGGAAGAAAAATTGCAATCGTCGCAAGTACTGCACCAGGAACGCCTGCGAGTAGAAATCCGATAAAAGTTGCAGCCGTCGACAGCGGCCCTGGAGTCACTTGTCCCATGGCAATCGCATCGAGCAATTGCCGCTCGCTGATCCAATGCAGCTGAGCAACCAGGTTGGAACGAATCAGCGCCACCAAAACATATCCACCACCAAAAAGGATTGCGCCAATCTTCAGAAACACGAGAAAGAGCGCCGTCAGGCTAAAAGGCATGGCAACACTGGATCCGGCGCCTGTCAATGCGGCTCCCCCGGTAAGAAAAGTCGCCGCAGACGACGATCCTCCGCGGGACCTTAGGGAGTAAATAATTCCAGCCAGCAAGCCACCGCCCGCGAGCACCACCAGTTGATCCACGCCGAGAGCGGTTGCCAGCGCGGCCAGCGCGCCCACAGCAGCGAGCCAACTCGACTTCACAGCGGTCCTGGCCAACTTGAAAACAGCTTGAACAATTAAAGCGATGACAATGGGCTTCACCCCGTACATCACACCCGACACTTCCGGAAGTGACCCAAAGCGCACATACGCCCACGCCAACGCCGTAACCATGACCGCCGACGGCAGAATGAAACTCACGCCTGCAACCAGCAACCCCGGTAAGCCTGCTCGAACCCGGCCGACATGGATCGCCATTTCGGTGGAATTCGGCCCGGGGATGAGATTGGTCGCGCCCAGAAAATCCAGAAACTGCTCTCGCGTAAGCCACCTGCGACGTGAAACAACTTCGTCTTCCATCATCGCAATGTGTGCCGGCGGTCCGCCGAATGCGACCAAGCCGAGCTTAAGAAAGAGACGTGCCAGTTCCGCAAGAGAGGTTAGAGCCGCGTTTGACGTCATGCGCTGGGAATCTTCTGTCGCCGCTGACGGCTCTTGCAAATCGCACCTCGTTGAGATGAATTGTAATCAAGCATCCGCTTTGCCGGAACAGTAAGAGGAGGAATTGACTAGGGAACAGTTGATGTATATCTAAAATGCCCGCCTTCCCTCGCGACATCAATTCCCTGGTAAGAGCCAGCTTGGCCACCAAAGTCCTCGATAATATGCTGATACAGTTGCAACTTGAAACCGGCCAAGGAGGAAGAACAAAATGTTGAAGTCTTTTTGGAGCCAGTTCGACCCCTCAGCGTTTGTGGTGATCTTTTTAACCCTGGTGCTTTTTCTATCCGCTCTGTTTATGAAGGGATTCACTCAAGAAGTATTGCTTGAAGC